>CAIJPE010000053.1 GCA_903822435.1 uncultured beta proteobacterium
GCGCCGGGTGTGCCGGTGTACCTGTGGGGCCCGCCGGGCAGTGGCAAGACGCACCTGCTGCACTCGCTGGCAGGGCGTTTCGTGGCGGCAGGCAAGGGCGTGTCGTGGTTCGATCCCACCGATGCGCCGCCCTGGCATCTCTCGCCCGAAGATACCCTGGTCGTGATCGACGACTGCGAGGCGCTGGATGCACAGGCCCAGCACGCGGCCTTCGGGCTGTTCGTCGCTGCCACCGCCCACGGCGCGCAGGTGGCGGCCGCCGGGCGCTGGCCGCCGGTGGACCTGCCCTTGCGCGACGACCTGCGCACACGGCTGGGCTGGGGGCTGGTGTTTGCGCTGCAGACGCTGCCCGATGGCCAGACGCGCGCAGCGCTGGTGGGCGAAGCGCGCCGCCGCGGGTTCGAGTTGCCCGACGCCGTGGTCGACCACCTGCTGACGCACTTTCCGCGCGACCTGGCGCACCTCATGCAGCTGTTCGACCGCCTGGACCGCTACGCGCTGGCCCAATCGCGCCGCATCACCGTGCCGCTGCTTCGCCAGATGCTCGCCGAAGCGCCCTCGATGCCCCCGCCCGGCCCGGCCATCGCCGGCCCGGGCACGCCAGCCATGCCGGCACCATGAACCTGACGCTCTTCGACCTGGACGGCACCTTGATCCCCAAGGATTCCGACCACGCCTTCGGTGAATTCGCCATCACCCTGGGCTGGGCCGATCCCGACGAATTCCGACGCCGCAACGACGCGTTCTACGCCGACTACCTGGAAGGCACGCTGGACATCGACGCCTACGTCGAGTTCGCCACCGCGCCGTGGCGCCACCGCGCGGCCGAGGAGTTGGCGCGCGCCCAGGCCGACTTCCTGGCCCAGATCGTCGAGCCGATGGTGTCCGACAAGGCCCGGGCGCTGGTGCGCGAGCATCAACAGGCCGGCGACTGCGTGGCCATCGTCACGGCCACCAATGATTTCGTCACCCGCCCGATTGCCACGTTGCTGGGCGTGAACGAGCTCATCGCCACGGTGCTGGCCCGCGATGCACACGGCCGCGTGCTGGGCACCGTGGCGGGCGTGCCCTCGTTCCGCGAAGGCAAGATCACGCGGGTGCAGGACTGGCTGGCCGGGCGCGGCAAGACGCTGGCCGACTTCGAGCGCAGCACCTTCTACAGCGATTCCACCAACGACCTGCCGCTGCTCGAGCGCGTCAGCCACCCCGTGGCCACCAACCCCGGCCCTGCGCTCGAGCGCATCGCGCGTGAGCGCGGCTGGCCCGTCCTGAACCTCTTCGCATGATCAAGACCTTCATCGACCGTCTGCTGGGCAAGGGGCCGAAGGGCGCCGCCGCCCCCGTGCCCGTCCCGGCCGAGCCCGTGATCCCGCTGGGCGCGCGGGTCGAGGTGCCGGCCTCGCAACACGGCATCAACCTGTCGCTGCTCGACGCCAACGCCGTGCGCGTGGTCAAGACGCTCAAGGACGCCGGCTTCGAGGCCTACGTGGTCGGTGGCGCCGTGCGCGACCTGCTGGTGGGCCTGCGCCCCAAGGACTTCGACGTGGCCACCGACGCCACGCCGGAGCAGGTCAAGGCGCTGTTCCGCCGCGCCTTCATCATCGGCCGGCGCTTCCGGCTGGTGCACGTGGTCTTCGGCCGCGGCCGCGAGCACGAGACCATCGAAGTCAGCACCTTCCGCGCCTACCTCGACACGGCGGCGGCCGAGCAGGTGCCCGGCAACGAGAAGACCAGCCGCGGCGAAATCGCCGACAAGAAGCACGTAGTGGACGCCAGCGGCCGTGTGCTGCGCGACAACGTCTGGGGTCCGCAGGTGGAAGATGCGGCGCGCCGCGACTTCACGGTCAACGCCATGTACTACGACCCCACCACCCAGGTCGTGGTGGACTACCACGGGGGTTTGCAGGATTCGCGCGCCCGCCTGCTGCGCATGATCGGCGACCCCGAGACGCGCTACCGCGAAGACCCGGTCCGCATCATCCGCGTGCTGCGATTCGCGGCCAAGCTGGGCTTTGTCATCGAGCCGGCCAGCGAGAAGCCCATCCGGACGATGTCGCCGCTGCTGTCCAACGTGCCCATCTCGCGCCTGTTCGACGAGATGGTCAAGCTGCTGCAGACCGGGCATGCCCTGGCCAGCATCGAGCAGCTGCGCAAGCACGGCCTGGTGGGCGGCACGCTGGGCGTGTTCCCTGTGCTGGACGCGGCACTCACGCCCACCGTGCCCAACCCGGCGCGCGAGGCCTTCGTACGGGCCGCCCTGAAGGACACCGACCAGCGCGTGGCCGAAGGTCGCGCGGTGGCCCCGAGCTTCATGCTGGCCTGCATGCTGTGGCACGATGTGCAAGACCGCTGGACCGTGCTGCGCGAGGCCGGCGAAGCGCCGTTCCCCGCCCTGCAGCAGGCCGTCGACGCGGTCTTCGACGCGCGCATCGGCGATATCTCGGGCCGCGGCAAGCTGGCGGCCGACATGCGCGAAGTCTGGCTCATGCAGCCGCGTTTCGAGCGGCGCACGCCGGCCTCCGCGGCCTCGCTCATCGCCCAGGTGCGCTTCCGCGCGGGCTATGACTTCCTGCGCTTGCGGGCCGATTGCGGCGAACTGCCAGGCGAGCTGGCCGACTGGTGGGAAGACTTCCACCTGGGCAACGACGAAGACCGCGAAGCCATGTTGCGCGACCTCAAGCCGCAGCCGCCAAGCCGCTCGCGCCGCGCGGCGGCCGCACCGGCCACGCCGGCTGCGGAGGGGGCTGGCCCTGAGTCCGAGGATGACGAGGCAGGGCCCGAGGGCGATGCGCCCGCCGGCGACGCGGCCGCCCCGCGCAAGCGCCGCCGGCGCCGCCGCAAGCCGGGCGGTGGTGGTGGCGGTGGCAGCGATGGCGCTGCAGGCGGAGCCGCCGAAGGGCCGCCCGCCCGTGCCGACCGAGGCTGAGACCCCCGCACCCGAGCGGGTCTACGTCGGCCTGGGTGCGAACCTGGGCGATGCCAGGACCACGCTGGTGCAAGCCCAGGCCGCGCTGGCGGCGCTGCCCACCACAAGGGTGGTGCGTGCCTCCAGCCACTACCAGACCGCGCCGGTGGAGGCCGAAGGGCCCGATTACCTCAACGCCGTGGTGGAACTGGCCACCGGCCTCGGTCCCGAAGCGCTGCTTCGCGCGATGCAGGCCATCGAGCAGGCCCACGGACGCGAAAGGCCTTTCCACCACGCGCCCCGAACCCTCGACCTCGACCTGCTGCTGTATGGCCGGCGCCAGCTTCACACGGCCGCCCTGGAGCTGCCGCACCCCCGCTTGCACCTGCGCGGCTTCGTCCTGCAGCCCCTGCTGGAACTCGACCCGGCGCTGGTTCACCCCACCCTCGGCCCCTTGATGCCCTGGGCCGCGAAGGCCCGGGGCCAGGCCGTCAGAAGGATGCAATGACCC
This sequence comes from uncultured beta proteobacterium, assembly GCA_903822435.1. Taxonomy (GTDB): domain Bacteria; phylum Pseudomonadota; class Gammaproteobacteria; order Burkholderiales; family Burkholderiaceae_C; genus Rubrivivax. The sequence goes on from CAIJPE010000053.1 coordinate 3,417, forward strand.
CTTCGGACCTGCCGCTGCCGCTGCGCACCTTCGGGTTGCTGGCCCTGTCCAACGTCTTCATGACCATCGCCTGGTACGGCCACCTGAAGAGCCTGGCCGATCGCGCCTGGTACGTCGCGGCCCTCATCAGTTGGGGCATCGCGCTGTTCGAGTACCTGCTGCAGGTGCCGGCCAACCGCATGGGCTACAACGGCGGCTACACCCTGGCCCAGCTGAAGATCGCCCAGGAGGTGATCACGCTGGCGGTCTTCGTGCCCTTCGCCGTGGTGGTGATGCAGCAGCCGCTGAAGCTGGACTATCTGTGGGCCGGCCTGTGCCTGGTCGGCGCGGTGTACTTCATCTTCCGGGGCTGACCGCGGAGGGCGCGTCGTCGTGCAGCTGCCATTCGAAGAACCGCTCGCCGCTGAAGGCGATCGTGGCCATCAGCACGCCACCGCCGATCAACAGGCCGAAGATGGCCGCCAGCACGGAGCCCCACCCGGTGGCGCGGCCGGGTTGCCCGGCGTTGTGGCGCGCGTCCCAGCGTTCGTCGGGGGTCAGGCCGATGAGGATGGCCTGCAGCATGCCCGCGCTGATCATCAGGCCCAGCAGGGGCATCAACCACGCTGCAAGGCTGTCCTCGGGGCCGAGATTGCGGGCGCGCAGCAGGCCGACGAGCCCTGCTGCCGTGGGCAGCAGCCCCGCCCATGCCCACCCGTCGCGCCAGCCGCGCAGGTACACGCGGTGAGCGCCCACGGCACCCAGCAGGAGAGCCAGCCAGGCCGCCCAGGTCTTTGAACGGTAGGGCACCCGCTCAGCCTGGCACGGCGGCGTGCCGGCGTGCGCATTGCGCGGGCCTTCGGGGGGTCGGGCAGGGCACGCGAGCAGGCATGGGAGGCCGTTGTGGAATGAATGTGGACGAAAGGCGCTCGGCTCAGTTTACAATGCTTGGTTTTCGGCGTCGCGCCCGGTGGCAACAACGGGCTATTGAACAAGCGGCGCCGGCCAAGGTTGAAACCGAGGCCGCTGGGTGGCATGCACAGCCCGGCGGCGACGGCGGTCGGATGGTGGCCCCGAAGGCGCGTTGCCTGAGGCAGACACCCCCAGACCGAACCGCCCACCCTGATTGAAGGAACCTGCACATGGTCGTGATCCGTTTGGCCCGTGGTGGCGCCAAGAAGCGTCCTTTCTACAACATCGTCGTCGCCGACTCGCGCGAGCGCCGTGACGGCCGCTTCATCGAGCGCGTGGGTTTCTACAACCCCGTGGCTTCCGGCGCCGAGCAGGGCCTGCGCGTGTCCATGGACCGCGTGAGCCATTGGGCGGGCGTGGGCGCCCAGCTGTCGCCCACCGTGGCGCGGCTGGTCGAACAGGCCAAGAAGGCAGCCTGAACGCCTTGCGCTTGGCCCGTCCCGCTCCGTGGGCGGGTGTGCGCAGGCCCAGGCCGTGCCGTCCGAGTCCGGCGCCATGACCTCCGAACCCACCGGCGCCCTCCCGCCCGATGCGATCGAGGTCGGCCGTGTGATCGGTGCCTGGGGCATCAAAGGCGCTTTCAAGGTCAAGCCCTTCGCGGCAGACCCGCAGGCGCTTTTCTCCTCAAAGCGCTGGTTCATCCAGCCCCCCGAGACACCGGGCCCGACCGGTGTGGGCCGGCTCACGCCCTGGCCGTCCTTGCTGCGCGTGGTGCAGGCCAAGGAACACGGCGATGGCGTGGTGGCCACGGCGCACGACGTGCCCGACCGCAATGCCGCCGAGGCCCTGAAGGGTGCCCGCATCTACGTCTCGCGCTCCAGCTTTCCGACGCCCGACGACGACGAGTTCTACTGGGTCGACCTCATCGGACTGGACGTGATGGACCGCCAGGGCGCCCGCCTGGGTGCCGTCATCGGCCTGATCGAGACAGGCCCGCATTGCGTGCTGCGCATCCACCCGGCGGCACGAGAGGGCGCTGGCACCGAAGACCTCCCGGCCAAGGACGAGATCCTGATCCCCTTCGTCGATGCCTATGTCGACGGCGTCGACCTGCCGGCGCGCCGAATCCAGGTGGATTGGGCGCCCGATTACTGACCGTGACGGCGCCGGCCCTGCCACCGATGCGCTTTGACGTCCTCACGCTTTTCCCCGATCTCTTTGCGCCGCACCTGACGCAGGGAATCACGCGCCGCGCGTTCGCCTCGGGCCAGGTCGATGTGCGGCTGTGGCCCTTGCGCGACCATGCCGACGACGCCTACCGCCGTGTCGATGACCGGCCCTATGGCGGCGGGCCGGGCATGGTGCTGCTGGCGCAGCCGCTGCTGCGTGCGTTGGAAGCGATCAAGGCCGACCGTGCCGAACCCGGCTTGGCCGTGGTGCATTTCACGCCCACCGGACAGCGCCTGGACCAGAGCCTGGTGCAGCGCCTGGCCGCCGGCTCGGGCGCCATCCTGCTGTGCGGGCGCTATGAAGGGGTGGACCAGCGCGTGCTGGACACCCAGGTCACCCAAGAGATCAGCCTGGGCGATTTCGTGTTGTCGGGCGGCGAGATCCCTGCGCTGGCTCTGCTGGATGCCGTCGCGCGCCTGCAGGAGGGGGTGCTGCACGCCCCGTCGCACCAGCAGGACAGCTTCGGTGACGGCCTGCTCGAAGGCCCGCACTACAGCCGGCCCGAGCGGCTGGACATCGACGGCGCCGAGCATGGCGTGCCGCCGGTGCTGCTGTCGGGCCACCACGGGGACGTGGCGCGCTGGCGCCGCGAGCGATCGCTGGAGCTGACGGCGCGCCGCCGGCCCGACCTGCTGGCGCAGGCCAGGGCCGCAGGCCGACTGAGCGCGCTGGATGAACGATTTCTTCGCTCGCTCGGGCTATAATCGAAGGCTTTTCGATCCTCTGCCGGGACAACCAGCAGGCCTTGAGCGGCGCGCCCCGAGGGGTGCGGCCAGCCTGACAGCCCGCCGGTGCAAACCCACTCCAACCCACCCGTTGCACGATCGATCCTGGAGAAACCTTGAACCTCATCGAAATCCTCGAGCAGGAAGAGATTGCGCGGCTGAACCGCACGATCCCTGCCTTTGCCCCCGGCGACACCGTCATCGTCAACGTCAGCGTCGTTGAAGGCACCCGCAAGCGCGTGCAGGCCTACGAAGGCGTGGTCATCGCCAAGCGCAACCGCGGTTTGAACAGCAGTTTCATCGTGCGCAAGATCTCCAGTGGCGAAGGCGTGGAACGTACGTTCCAGACTTACAGCCCGCTGATCGCCAGCATCGAAGTCAAGCGTCGTGGCGATGTGCGCCGCGCCAAGCTGTACTACCTGCGCCAGCGCAGCGGCAAGTCGGCCCGGATCAAGGAAAAGCTGGCCTGACCGCCAGAGTCAGCGTGCGCCCTCGCGGCCTGGCCGCGAGACCTCATGACCAGCCCGCGCATCCTCGACCCCCGTGCGGTGCCGGTTTCCGGCGCTGATGAACACCTGCCCCCCGTTGCGGCGTCTGCGCTCACCGCGCAGGCGCTGGCGGAGCGCTTTCAGCGGTTGCAGCGCACGGGTGACTGGCAACCTGAATTGACGGGCGATGGCCGGACGGGCGCGGCGCGCCCGCCGAAGCCGGCTGCGGTGCTCGTGCCCCTGGTGCAAGGCGGGGATGGCCTGCGCGTGCTGCTGACGCGCCGCACCGACCATCTTCGCGACCATGCCGGCCAGATCAGCTTTCCCGGTGGGCGCACCGAGGCCTCCGACGCCGGCCCCGACGCGACGGCCCTGCGCGAAGCCGAAGAAGAAGTGGGCCTGCCGCCCAGTCGGGTGCAACTCATCGGGCGCATGCCCACCTACACCACCATCACCGGTTACGTGGTCACGCCCGTGGTGGGGCTGGTTGAATCTGCCTTCGACCTGTCTGAACTGGTGCTCGATCGCGGCGAAGTGGCTGAAGCCTTTGCCGTGCCGCTGCCGTTCCTGATGAACCCGGCGCACCACCGGCGCCATGTCTTCGAGTTCGAAGGCGGGCAGCGGCAGTTCCTGTCCATGCCCTGGCAGGGCCCCGGGGCCGACGGCCTGCACCGCGAATACTTCATCTGGGGTGCCACGGCCGCCATGCTGCGCAACCTGTACCGGCTGCTCGCTGCCTGAGCCCCGGGCCCGGCGCACGCCCCAGCGCCTATCATTGACGGCGATGAGCTTCTTTGCCGTCCTGTGCGCGCTGTTGATCGAACAACTCAAGCCGCTGCCGCGTGACAACTGGTTCCATGAGACGTTGACCTCGTGGGTGCGCTGGACCGGCCGCAATTTCGACGCGGGCCAGCCCCACCACACCTGGGTGGTCTGGTGTGTCTCGGTGGGCGTGCCGTCCATTGCAGCCGGGGCCGTCTACGTCGGCATTGCCCACTACAGTCTTCTGTTAGCCCTGGCCTTCGACGTGGCCTTGCTGTACCTGAACCTGGGCTTCCGCCAGTTCAGCCACTACTTCACCGACATTCGCGATGCGCTGGACCGTGGCGACGAGAACGAAGCCCGCCGCCTGCTGGCCGAATGGCGCCACCTGGATGCCAGCGAACTGCCCCGCACCGAGGTGTTGCGCCACGTGATCGAGCACGCTTTGCTGGCCGCCCACCGGCATGTGTTCGGCGTGTTCTTCTGGTTCGTGGTGCTGTCGGCTCTGGGCCTGGGCCCGATGGGCGCCGTGCTCTACCGCATGGCCGAGTTCTCCACCCGCTACTGGGGCTACCGGCTGCGGGCCATCGACGCACCGGCCAACGACGCCTTGCTCGCCCTGTCGCAGAGGTTGTTCGGCTGGATCGACCACGTGCCGGCCCGCCTTACCGCCTTCGGCTTTGCCGTGGTCGGCAACTTCGAGGAAGCCATCGGCAGTTGGCGTCGCGACGCCGGCTTGTGGCAGCAGCCCAACGAAGGCGTGATCCTGGCTGCCGCAGCCGGCGCGGTGGGCGTGCAGCTGGGCGGTGCGGCCGCGCCCGGCGTCACGCCCGACCGCTCAAAGACCTTCGCGGCCGGCGCCGAAGCCGGCATGGACGATGCCCAGGGCTCCACGGCCGGCGTACCGGCGCAATCGGGCCACCTGCACAGCGTGGTGGGGCTGGTGTGGCGCTCGGTGGTGCTGTGGATGCTGCTGGTGGCCCTGCTGACGCTGGCCAACGTGCTGGGTTGAGCCGGTGCCGGGCCCCAGCGGGCCCGCCGCCTTACCAACGCTTCTGCGAGAGCTCTTCGAACAGTTCGTCGTAGATGCGGCGCCGGCTGGGCGTGATGGCGCCGCCGGCTTCGGCCTCGCGCACGCCGCAGCCGGGCTCGTGCCGATGGCTGCAGTTGTGGAATCGGCAGTGGCCCAGCGCGGCCGCGAAATCGGGCATCAGGCCGGCGAGCTGTTCGGCGGCGATCTGCCGCAGGCCGAATTCCTGGAAACCCGGTGAATCGATCAGCGCGCCTTGCCGCCCGGCCAGCCAGTACCAGCGCGTGCTGGTGGTGGTGTGCCGGCCGGTGTTCAGCGCCTGCGAGATCTCGCCCACCTGTGCTTCGGCGCTGGGCACCACCAGGTTCACCAGCGTGCTCTTGCCCATGCCGCTGGGGCCCAGCACCAGCGTCGTCCGGCCGGCCAGCATCGGCTGCAGGATGCCCAGGGCCACGGCCGGCTCGCGCTTGAGGGCCAGCTCGATCACGGCCGTGCCCATGGCCAGGTAGGGCGCCAACCGCTCGCGGGCCGTGGCGGCCGAGGGCAGGTCGATCTTGTTCAGGCCGATGATGGCCGGAATGCCGGCCGCCGATGCAGCGATGAGCGCTCGGCTGAGCTGTGATTCGCCGAACACCGGCTCGGGCGCCACCAGGATCAGCAACTGGTCGAGGTTCGCCGCGAAGGATTTGGTGCGCCAGTCGTCCTGGCGGAACAGCAGGTTGCGCCGGGGCAGCAGGGCGTCGATCACGCCCTCGTCGCCGGTGGGTTGCCAGCGCACGTGGTCGCCCACCACGAGGTCGCTCTTCTTGCCGCGCGAATGGCACAGCACCCGGCGGCCCTCGGGGGTCTCGATCATCGCGTGGCGGCCATGGGCTGCCACCACCAGCCCGTCTTGAGCCCCTGCGGTTTCGGCGCGCAGGCCGGGGTCCCGCGGGCCATCAGCGGTCAAGGCAGCAACGCGTCCACCTTCGCGGCGCAGATGAAGTCGTTGATCGAGATGCCGCCTACCGAGTGCGTGTTGAAGCGCACCGTGCAGCGGCTGTAGGACACCAGCAGGTCGGGGTGGTGGTCTTCCACGTGGGCGATCCAGGCCAGCGCGTTCACGAAGGCCATCGTGCGGTGGTAATCGGGGAAGTCGAAGCGCTTCTGGATGGCACCGTCCACCAGCGTCCAGCCGGGTGCCGTTGCCAGGTGCGATTGGACTTCAGCGGCCGTGAAGGGTGGCTGTCCTTCCAGAGGTTGGCAGCGTCGGGTGGCCAGGTTGCTCATGGTGTGCGTTCAGGCGGCGGCGGGTTGGGGGTGGACGGGAGCAGGCATGGGCAGGGCGGCCAGCCGTTCGGTGGCCGGCGGGTGCGAGTAGTAGAAGCGCACGTACACCGGATCGGGCGTGAGGGTGGCCGCATTGTCCTCGTGCAGCTTGAGCAGGGCACTGGCCAGGCAGGCGCCATCGGCCTGGGCGCAGGCATAGGCATCGGCCTGGAATTCATGCTGGCGCGACACGTGCGCCATCAGGGGCGAGAAGAAGAAGGTGAAAGGGGGCAGGGCGAACATGAACAGCAGCAGGGCCAGCGCGTCGTTGGGCGCGCCCATGTTGGGCGACACGCCCAAGCCGACGTAAAAGCCGATCTGCGAAGCCAGCCAGCCCAGCAGGGCCAGGCCGGCCAGGCTCAGGCCGAAGATGGCCACCATGCGTTGCACGACGTGGCGATGCTTGAAGTGCCCGAGCTCATGGGCCAGCACCGCCTCGACCTCGCCCGGGGACAGTCGGTTGAGCAGGGTGTCGAAGAACACCACCCGCTTGGCCGACCCGAGCCCCGTGAAATACGCATTGGCATGCGCCGAGCGCCGGCTGCCGTCCATCACGAACAAGCCCTTGGCCGCGAAGCCGCAGCGCTGCATCAGCGACTGCACGCGGGCCTTCAACGCCTCGTCGGCCAGGGGTTCGAACTTGTTGAACAGGGGTGCGATGACGGTCGGATACAGCACCAACAGCACCAGATTGAACGTCACCCAGGCGCCCCAGGCCCACAGCCACCACAGGCCGCCCGATACCCGCATGATCCACAACACCAGCGCTGCCAGCGGCAGGCCGATGAGGGCGCCCACGACCACACCCTTGGCCATGTCGGCCAGCCACAGCTTGACCGTCATGCGGTTGAAGCCGAACTGCTGCTCGATGCGGAAGGTGCCATAGGCCTCGAGCGGCAATTCGATCAGCCCGCCGATGAGAGCCACGGCGGCCAGCAATGCGAGTTGGTAGGGCATCGCGCCCCAGCGCATCAGCAGCGCCTCGCGCAGGGCGACGTTCAGCGCGTCCAGGCCGCCCAGCAAGGTCCAGCCCAGCAGCACGGCGCTGCCGAAGGCCGTGGCGATCAGGCCGAAACGGCCCTTGGCGAGCGTGTAGTCGGCCGCCCTGCGATGGGCAGCGGGGGTGACGGTGGCGGCAAACGCCGCAGGCACCTGGCCGCGATGGGCCGCCACGTGGCGCATCTGGCGGGTGGCCAGCCAGAGCTTGACAGCCAGGCTCAGGAGCAAGGCCGCCGCGAAGGCCAGCGTGACGGGTTGGGGCGTGATTTGGAAGGGCATGACCCCGAAGTTTAGGCTTGGGTGAAAATCAGTCGCATGGGGGCAGTTTTCGCCCTCCTTTGACGTGGGCCCAGACGATGACCGAAGCAGCCTTGGCGATCAGCGACCAGAACCTGATCTGGATCGACCTGGAGATGACCGGCCTGCTGCCCGACAGCGACCGCATCATCGAGATTGCCGTGGTGGTGACCGACCCGCAGCTCAGCGTTCGGGTCGAGGGGCCGGTGTTTGCCGTGCACCAGACCGACGCCGTGCTCGACGGCATGGATGCCTGGAACCGCGGCACCCACGGCCGCAGCGGCCTGACCGACCGGGTGCGGGCCTCCACGGTGGACGAGGCCGCCGCCGAACAGGCCGTCATGGCCTTCCTCCAACGCTACGTCCCGAAGGGCAAGAGCCCCATGTGCGGCAACAGCATCTGCCAGGACCGCCGCTTCCTGGCCCGCACCATGCCGGCGCTGGAGACCTTCTTCCACTACCGCAACCTGGACGTCAGCACGCTCAAGGAACTGGCCAAGCGGTGGAAGCCCTCGGCGCTGGAAGGCTTCAAGAAGGCCCAGGCGCACACGGCGCTGGCCGACATCCACGAGTCGATCGACGAATTGGCGCACTACCGCACGCACCTGCTCGCCTTGTGATCGGCTCCCCGCGGTTGCCGGGGGTCAGGCGCGCCCCCCTTCACGTCGCCTGTCACGTGATTGACCCGCTGCGTCTGTAACATCCCCGTCATGTCCGAAGACGCCCGTGCCGACAGCACCGCCACCGAGACGGCCGCGGTGCTGGTCAGTGGTCCGCTGGCCCTGCTCAACCGCGAGCGCGCGGTGCTGCAGTTCAACCGTCGCGTGCTGGCCCAGGCACAGCGCAGCGATGTCCCGCTGCTGGAGCGTTTGCGCTACATCACCATCGTGTCGTCCAACCTCGACGAGTTCTTCGAGGTGCGCGTGGCCGACATCATCGAAGCCACGCGGCAGCCGGGTTCCGGGGTTTCGCGCAGCGACCTGGCCTCGGTGGCGCGTGCGGCGCACGAACTGATCGACGAACAGTACGCGCTCTTCAACGATGTCGTCATGCCGGCGCTGGAGCGCGAGGGCATCGTGGTGCTCAACCATGCACAGCGCAACCCCGCCCAGCGGGCCTGGGTGCAGCGCTTCTTCGAAAGCCAGGTGCGGCCGCTGCTGGTGCCGGTCAGCCTGGACCCGAGCCACCCCTTTCCGCTGGTGGCCAACAAGTCGCTGAACTTCATCGCCCGGCTGGGCGGCCGCGACGCCTTCGGCCGTGAGAACCTGATCGCCATCGTGAAGGTGCCGCGCGTGCTGCCGCGGGTGATCCGCCTGCCTGCGGCGCTGTGCGTGGGCCAGCAGGGTTTCGTGCTGCTCACCAGCGTCATCCGGGCCCATCTGGCCGAGCTGTTTCCCGGGCGCACGGTGGATTCGTTCTCGCAGTTCCGCGTCACGCGCGACTCCGACCTGGAAGTCGACGCCGACGACGTCACCAACCTGCGCCAGGCCCTGCGCACCGGCCTGACCACGCGCCACTTTGGCCAGGCCATCCGGCTGGAGGTGGTGGCCAGCTGCCCCGAGGAGCTGTCGTCCTTCCTGCTGGAGCAGTTCGCGTTGCCCGACGTGGCGCTGTACAAGGTCAACGGTCCGGTGAACCTGGTGCGGCTGAATCAGCTCATCGACCAGGCCGATGCCGACGCCCTGCGCTTCCCGCCCTATGAGCCCAAGTGGCCCGAAGACCGCCTGCAGCGAGCGCGGTCCATCTTCGAGCAGCTGCGCAACGCCGACGTGCTGCTGCACCATCCTTTCGAGAGCTTCGAGCCCGTGGTGCAGTTCCTGCGCGAGGCGGTGCACGACCCCGACGTGCTGGCCATCAAGCAGACCATCTATCGCACCGGCACCCAGAGTGTCCTGATGGACCTGCTGATCGAGGGGGCGCGCCGCGGCAAGGAAGTGCTGGCGGTGGTCGAGCTCAAGGCGCGCTTCGACGAAGAGGCCAACATCAACTGGGCCGAACGGCTGGAGGCCGTGGGGGCGCAGGTGGTGTACGGCATCGTCGGACTGAAGACGCATGCCAAGCTGCTGCTGGTGACGCGCCGCGAAGGCGGTGAGCCCGGCGATGGCCGCCGCGGGGCCCAGCCGCGCCTGCGCCGCTATGCCCACCTGTCCACCGGCAACTACAACCCCCGCACGGCGCGCCTGTACACCGACATGGGCATGCTCACCAGCGACCTTGGCCTGACTGCGGACGCCGACGCGGTGTTCCTGCAACTGGCCAGCCAGACGCGGGTGCGTTCGCCCAACCACCTCGTGACGGCGCCCTTCGTGCTGCACAAGCGGCTGCTGCGCCACATGGCCCAGGTGGCCGAGGCGGCGCGCGCCGGCCTGCCCGCCCGGATCGTGGCCAAGATCAATGCACTGACCGACCCGGGCCTGATGGCTGGCCTGGTGGAAGCCGGCCAGGCGGGCGCGCGCATCGACCTGATCGTGCGCGGCGCCTGCATGCTGCCCCCAGGCCTGGCGGGGCGAACCGAGAACATCCGCGTGCGCTCGGTGGTCGGCCGCTTCCTGGAGCATTCGCGCATCCTGTACTTCGCCTGGGGCCCCGGCGAGGACGACGAGGTGCTCTACCTCAGCAGCGCCGACTGGATGAGCCGCAACATGTTCCGCCGCATCGAGGTCGCCTGGCCCGTGCGCGACAAGGCGCTGCGCCAGCGCGTCATCGACGAAGGGCTGGTGCCCTATCTCCACGACCAGCGCGACGCCTGGCTGCTGGATGGTTCGGGCCGCTACAAGCGCGTGTCCGACGAAGGGGTCAGCGCGCAGCAGGCCCTGATGCAGCGGTACGCGTGAGCGCCATGGACCTGATCCTCTGGCGCCACGCCGAAGCCCTGGAACTGCGCGAACTGCGCGACGACCTGGACCGTGCCCTCACACCCAAGGGCGAGCGCCAGGCGCACCGGGTGGCCTCCTGGCTGAACCGCCAGTTGCCGGCCAGCACCCGCGTCATGGCCAGCCCCGCGCGCCGCGCTCAGCAGACGGCCGCGGCCTTGGACCGCAAGGTCAAGACCGTGCCCGCGCTGGCCCCGGATGGCACGGTCGAAGGCCTGATGCACGCCGTGCGCTGGCCCGACGCCCGGGAGCCCGTGCTGGTGGTCGGCCACCAGCCCACGCTGGGCTTGGCGGCGGCTTACCTGCTGGCCGGCCAGGCGCAGGCCTGGACCGTGCGCAAGGGAGCCGTGTGGTGGCTGCGTGCCCGCGAGCGCGACGGCGTGGTGCAAGTGGTGCTGCACGCCGTGGTTTCGCCGGAACTGGTTTGATCGCACGCCACGGATTCCTGCGGCGCATCGGTGCCGGTGTGTTGCTTGCGGGGGCTGTGCTGGCAGGATGCGGCGGCGGCGGTGGTGCCACGGTCGGCCCGACCCCTGCCGGCCCGGCACCGGGCGCCTTCCAGCTGACCGACCTCAGCGCCGGCAGCGGCAGCGGCAGCTTGGCCGTGGCCTGGAGCGCCTCGTCCGACGCCACCAGCTACACGGTCGCCTACGGCCGCGACCCTGCGGCGCTGACCAGCCGCAGCGCGTCCACCGCGGCGCAGTCGCTGACCCTCACGGGCCTGAACAATGGATTTGCCTACAGCGTGGCCGTCACCGCCAGCAACGCACAGGGCTCGGTGCAGGCGCTGGCCGGCGGGCCGGTGATGCCGCTCTACAAGCCCGACTTCAGCTACACCTGCCTGCGCAACTTCTACGTGGCCACAACCGGCTCCGACGCCAACGACGGCACGTCCGCGGCGCGGGCCTATGCCACAGTGGACACGGCCGTCTCGCGGTCGGACCTTCGCGGTGGCGACTGCATCAACGTGGCCCCGGGCACCTACACCGAGACGGTGGTGCTGGCCAACGGCGGCTCGGCGGCCACCGCGACGGGCTATGTGGTGCTGCGCTCGACCGTGCCCCAGGGTGCCAGGCTGCGGCCGCCCGCGGGCGGCTACTCCACCGTCGACATGATGGCCGACTACCTGGTGGTGGATGGATTCGACGTGCAGGGCGGCACGGGCAGTGCGATCGACGCCTGCATCGATTCAACGAACGGCCGCCAGCACCTCGTGGTCCTGAACAACCTGGCCCACGATGCCGGTCTCTCGGGCATCTCGATGTGCGAGGGCGACTACTTCCAAATCGAAGGCAACGTCGCGGCCAACAACTCGGCCACCAGCATCTACCAGGGCAGCGGCATCTCGATCTACCAGCCGCGTGCCAATGCCGATGCGGCCAGCGGATTCCACATCGTCGTGCGCAACAACATCGCCTACGGCAACTTCATCCGGCTGGCGTGCGACCACTGCCACACCGACGGCAACGGCATCATCATCGACGACTTCCGCAACGCGGCCAACACCTCGGGGCCGTGGGCCGGCGTGGTTTACCCGTACGCCACGCTGGTGGAGAACAACGTGGTCTTCGGCAATGGCGGCAAGGGGCTGCTCGTCTACTCCAGCGACCACGTCACCGTGCGACACAACACGGCATTCCACAACAACCTGGACCCCCAGATGAGCGGCACCTGGCGGGGCGAACTCGCCAACTCCAGCGGCAGCGACAACGTCTGGATCAACAACATCGCCGTGGCCGACCCCACCCTGGACAGCCGCAACAAGGCCATCCTGGATGCCGCCGCCGGCACACCGAACGCGGGCGTGTCGTGGCAGTCCAACCTGGCTTATGCCGAAGGCGTCGCGGCCAACCTGGTGGGGCTCGAGAATTCCACGACCCCGGTGTCCTCCGCTGCGGGCAACCTGCTCGGGCCCGACCCGCTCTTCGTCGCGCCGTCGAATGCACCCTTGGTGGCGGACTTCCGCCTGCAGGCCGGCAGCCCGGCGTTGGCCTCGGGCCAGGCGTCGTCCGACCCGGACACGATCAATGGCGCCACGCGGTCACCCACCCGGCCTGACCGGGGGGCTTATTGATCGAGCGGCCTGCGGCCCCCGCGCGTCAGGGCGTGGACAGCCGCAACGGGCCGCTGCGGGTCCAGGCCGCCACTTCTTCGCGCAGCAGGAACACGGTGCGCGGATGGGTCTCTGCCCAGGGCCCGCTGAACGTCAGGACGGCGTCGCGGCCGTTGGCCTGCAGGCTCAGGGCCTTGATGTCGACCTCGCCGCGGGCGTGGCACTTGATGGCGGCCAGTCGCAGGCAAATCACCTGCCACGCAAAGACTTCGCTGGCCAATTGCGGCTCGATCTTGCGCAACCCGCCGCGCTGACCGAGCACCAGGTCGGCCACCCGGCGTTGCTGGCTCTGCGAAAACCCCGGCGCGTCCACGTTGGCCAGCAGGTAGGCGCTGTGGCGGTGATGGTCATGGTGCGAGACCATCAGCCCCAGTTCATGCAGCGCGCAGGCCCAGCCCAGTTCGCGGCGGGCATCGGTCATGGCGGCGGCCTCGGACTCGGGCATGACCTGGTCGAAGAGGGCCAGCGCCACGGTCGCCACGCGGACGGCCTGCGTGACGTCCACGTCGAAGCGCTGCTGCAGTTCGGCCACCGACTCGTCGCGCATGTCGGTGGGCCGTGCCTGGCCCAGCGCCAGCAGTCGCTCGTGCTGGTCGAAGATCACGCCCTGGCGCAAGGCGCCCTTGGCAGGCCACAGGGTCTCGATCTCGAAGTGGGCCGCCAGGGTGTACAGGATCGACAGGCCGCCCGGCAGCACGGCGCGGCGGTCCGACTTCATGCCGGGCAGCACGATCTTGTCGATGTGGCCGGCTTCCAGGCAACGCTCGATGCACCAGCGCAGCGCCCCCGGGGTGATGCGGCCATCGGTCACGCCCGCGGCGTGCAGCACCTGCGACACGGCGCCGGCCGTCCCCGACGAGCCCAGGGCCTGCTCCCAGTGGTGGCGGGCGAAGGGCTGCAGCGCTTCCTCGAACTCGGCCCCGGCGGCCACCTGGGCCGAGCGGAAAGCCGACTCGGTCAGCCGGCCGTCGGGAAAGTAGCGCAGCGACAGGCTCACGCAGCCGATGGAGAAGGACTCGGCCGCGCGCGGCGTGCGGCCCTGGCCGAGGATGAGTTCGGTGGAGCGCCCGCCGATGTCGATGACCAGCCGCGGCTCGTTGCTGGGCTGCAGGTGGGCCACGCCGGCATAGGTCAGGCGCGCTTCCTCGCGGCCTGAGATGACCTCGATCGGAAAGCCCAGGACCTCCTGGGCGCGCAGCAGGAAGGCGTTGCGGTTGCGGGCCTCGCGCAGGGTCTGGGTGGCCACGGCGCGAACCTGGCCGGGCGCGAACCCGGACAGCCGCGCGGCGAAGCGGCGCAGGCAGTCCAGCCCCCGCTGGGCGGCTTCTTCGGACAGCATGCCGCTGGGATCCAGGCCGGCGCCCAGGCGCACGGTTTCCTTGAGGTAGTCGATGCGACGGTAGCGGCCATGTGACAGTTGGCCGATCTCGAGCCGGAAACTGTTCGACCCCATGTCCACGGCGGCCAGCGGGCCGTTGGGGTTCACGCTTGCGTTCATGGCCTGATCGTACCCGCCGGGGTTCCTACAATCGGCACCATCCACCAACCCATGGGCCTTGGCATGTTGCAAGCGGAATACGACAACCCCGTGGCCCCGGCCGGCGGTCGCGCTTGACGCTGCTCTTCATCATCCTGGCCACGGCCGGCGGTGGGGTGCTGTCGGTGGCCGTGGCGGCTTCACTCACCCTGAAGGTGCTGTCGCGGCTGGTCAAGCACCTGGTGAGCCTGTCGGCGGGCGTGCTGCTGGGCACGGCCCTGCTGCACATGCTGCCCGAGGCTTTCGAGAGCGGGCCTGCGCCGCAGGCCCTGTTTGCCGCGCTGCTGGCCGGGCTGCTGTTCTTCTGGTTGCTGGAAAAGGCCGAGTTGTACCGGCACGACCACCATCACGAAGGCGACGGCCACGAGCACCACCACCATTTCGACGCCCAGCAGGCCGGCCGCGGCGGCCTGGGCGTGCTGGTGGGCGACACGGTGCACAACTTCTGCGACGGCGGCATCGTGGCCGCGGCCTTCCTGACCCACACCCGGCTGGGCGTGGTCACGGCCCTGGCCATCCTCGCGCACAAGATCCCGCAGGAAGCCGGCGACTACATCGTGCTGCTCAATGCGGGCTTCACGCGCGGCCGGGCCTTGCTGTTCAACATGCTGTCGGGCCTGTCGGCGGTGGCGGGCGGGGTGGCCGGCTATTTCCTCGTCGGCCCCTGGCAGACGTTGCTGCCCTACTTGCTGGTGGTGGCCTCCAGCAGCTTCATCTACGTGGCGGTGGCCGACCTGCTGCCCCAACTCCAGCAGCGTCTGGCATGGCGCCAGACGCTGGCGCAAATCGGCTGGCTGGCTGCAGGCCTGGGGGTGGTCATGACGGCCATGCTCGGCCTGCGCGGCGCAGTGCCTTGAGCCGGCCGCAGCCGGCCGCCCGCAACCCTTCGCTCAGCGTACGACGAGCACGGGCAGGGTGCTGTGGGTCAGCACCTTCTGCGTCTCGCTGCCCAGCAGAAGCGCGCTGACGCCGCGGCGGCCGTGGGAGGCCATCACGATGACATCGCAGAGCTCCTCCTTGGCTGTGTCGAGGATGGACTGCCAGGGGTGCAGCGCTTCGGAGCTCAGCGCCCGGCATGCCACGCCGGCGGCGGCGCAAGCGACGGTGACCGCCTTCAGCCGCGCGTTGGCCAGGCGGTTCTGCGCGTCGAAGAACTCCTGCGGTGGCACCGGCTGCATCTCCGAGATGGCGCTGTACGGGAAAGGGTCTTTCACGGCCAGGGCGACCACTTCGGCACCGCTCAGGCGGGCCAGATCCAGGGCCGACTCCATCGCCTTGCTGGTGATGTCCGATCCGTCGGTGGGGAACAAGATGCGCTTGTACATGAGGGCTCCTCTAGCGGCCGTGCAAACACGTCGGCCTGTACGAGCCAGTGTCGGGCCGCAGCCCGGCGGCGCTCTTGATCCCTGTCAACCCTTGGCAACGGGGCGCGACGCGTCGCTCGACCACTCGCTCCAGGAGCCCGGATACAGCGTGGACGTGCCCAGGCCCGCATGCGCCAGGGCCAGCAGGTTGTGGCAGGCCGTCACGCCCGATCCGCATTGCTGCACCACCCCGGCCGCACCGGGCGCAACACCAAGCGCCGTGAACTCGGTGCGCAACTGCCCGGCCGGTTTGAAGCGGCCATCGGGCAGCAGGTTGTCCTTGAAGAAGCGGTTGACCGCGCCCGGGATGTGTCCGGCCACGGCGTCCAGCGGCTCGACGTCGCCACGGTAGCGTTCGGCCGCGCGGGCGTCGAAGATGCGCACGTCGGACAGCCGGGCCAGCAGCGCCTGGGCGTCGATGGTGGGCATGGCGGGGGCGGCAGCCGGGTAGGGCGGCAGGGGGGCTGCGCCAGGGGTGTCGGTGGCGAGGTGGCCGCCGGCTGCCAGCCAGGCGCCGGTGCCGCCGTCCAGCACCGCAGCCTGCAGGTGCCCCAGCCATTGCAGCAACCACCAGGCCCGTGCCGCATAGGGGCCGCCCTGGGCGTCGTAGGCCACCACCTGCACGCCGGGGCCGATGCCCCAGCGCCCGGCGCGGGCCGCGAAATCGGCACGGTCGGGCAGGGGGTGGCGCCCGTTGCGGCCGTTCTTGACCCCAGCCAGGTCGCGGTCCAGATGCACGTACTGCGCCCCCGGCAGGTGGCCCGTGGCATGGCCGCGCTCGCCGGCGGCAGGGTCGGCCAGGTCGAAGCTGCAGTCCAGCAGCACCAGCGGTGAGCCTGCCGACAGCAGGCCCTGCAACTCGGCGGCGGTGATCAACGTTTTGGGGTGCATGGAAATTCCTCGGTTGGGCGAGGCCCGCGACTCAGCGCAGGCCCATCTCGCGCCGGTACCACTCGTGGAAGTGCTGCATGCCGTCTTCCATGGGGCTCTGGTACGGGCCTGCGTCGTTGTCGCCGCGCAGCATCAGCGCCCGCCGGCCGGCGTCCATCCGCAGGGCGATCTCGTCATCTTCCAGGCAGGTTTCCATGTAGGCCGCCTGCTGCGCTTCGACGAATTCGCGTTCGAAGGCCGCGATTTCTTCCGGGTAGTAGAACTCCACCAGATTCAAGGTCTGCTGCGGCCCTTGCGGGAACAGGGTGGAGACCACCAGCACGTGCGGATACCACTCGACCATCACCGTCGGGTAGTACGTCAGCCAGATGGCGCCATGCTCGGGTGCCTGCCCGCCGCGGAAGTCCAGCACCGCGCGGTGCCAGCGCTCGTACACGGGCGACCCCGCCCGCGAGAGAGCCTTGTTCACCCCCACGGTCTGCAGCGAATGGTGGCGGCCGAACTCCCAGCGCAGGTCTTCGCAGGTGACGAAGCGGCCCAGGCCCGGGTGGAAGGGGCCCACGTGGTAGTCCTCGAGGTAGACCTCGATGAAGGTCTTCCAGTTGTAGGCGCAAGGGTGCACCTGTGCGCGGTCGAGCACGTAGCCACTGAAGTCGAGATGGGCTGCCGCGCCCAGGCCGGCCAGGTCGGTGGTGACGCTGCGGCCGTTGTGCTCGAAGAGCAGGCCTTGCCAGTTCTGCACCGGGTAGTTGCGCAGGTTCAGGCAGGGGTCCTGCTCGAAGTGCGGCGCACCCACCAGCCCGCCATGCAGGTCGTAGGTCCAGCGGTGCAGGGGGCACACGATGTGACCCTGCGTGCGGCCGCGCCCCTTGAGCATGATGGCCTGGCGGTGGCGGCAGACATTGGAGACGAGCTCGATGCCGTCCGCGGTGCGCACGAGAGCCCGGCCTTCGCTTTCCTGCGCCAACGCCAGGTAGTCGCCCACCTCGGGCACGGCAAGTTCGTGCCCGAGGTAGCGGGGTGCATGCTCAAAGATGAGTTCCTGTTCGCGCTGGAACAGGCCCTCGTCGAAGTAGCTGGTAACCGGGAGTTGAGAGCGGCTGCGCTCAAGAGCTTCGAGACTGATGCTCAGGTCCGACATGATCCGACTGGATCCTCCTCTAAGGGACATCGACCCTGCCGCCCGGTGGCCCTGCGGGCGGCAAACAATGAAAAAGAGCAAAGGCCGCGTGTGGGCAGCCTTCAGGGTGCTGGGGAGGGCGGGATTCTAGCGGTCCCGCCAGACCCGGCTCGGGCCCCTTCGATGCGCGGGCGCGATTGTCTAGAATGACCGTTAGATTTCATCTCACGAAATGCCGAGCAAAGCTTCCCCTGAACCCAAGGCCCCCCCGGTGGCAACCGCCCCGCCCGCCACCTATGAGCAGGCGCTGGCCGAGCTCGACCGGCTGGTGGCCCAGATGGAAAGCGGCCAGTTGCCGCTGGACCAGTTGCTGGAGGGCTACCGCCGCGGCACGGAATTGCTGGGTCTGTGCCGAGCCCGCCTGCAGGCCGTGGAAGACCAGGTCAAGCTGCTCGACGATGGCCAGCTCAAGTCGTGGGCTCCCGCATGAACGGGCATGAGTTCGATCTCTGGTCTCAGGCCCAGGTGGCTGCGGTCGAAGCCGCCCTGGAACGGTGGGTGCCTTCGGATGCCCCGGCTGGCCTGGGCCAGGCCATGCGCTACGGCGTGCTGGATGGCGGCAAGCGGCTGCGGCCCCTGCTGGTGCTGGCCAGCTGCGACGCCGTGGCGGGTTCGGTGCCGGCGGCGATGCGGGCGGCGGTGGCGGTGGAGCTGATCCACGCCTATTCGCTGGTGCACGACGACATGCCTTGCATGGACAACGACATCCTTCGGCGCGGCAAGCCCACGGTGCACGTCCAGTATGGCCAGGCGCAGGCGATGCTGGCTGGCGACGCCATGCAGGCGCTGGCCTTCGAGGTGCTGACGCCCGAGCCCGGCCCCGGCGGCGCGCCCGAGGTGGCGCCCGTGCTGCAGGCCCGCCTCATCTCGCTGCTGGCGCGGGCCGCCGGCCACGCCGGCATGGCCGGCGGCCAGGCCATCGACCTGGCCAGCATCGGCCGTCCGCTGGACGAAGGCGAATTGCGCGACATGCACCGCCGCAAGACCGGCGCCCTGCTGCAGGCCAGCGTCCTGATGGGTGCGGCCTGTGGCGACATCCGGCCCGAAGCGCGGGATGCACTGTCCGACTATGGTGCGGCCATCGGGCTGGCCTTCCAGGTGGTGGACGATATTCTCGACGTCACCCAGGCCTCGGAGACGCTGGGCAAGACGGCGGGCAAGGATCACGACCACAACAAGCCGACGTATGTGTCGGTGCTGGGCCTGGCGGCTGCCCGCAGCCACGCCCAGGCGCTGCGCGAGCAGGCCCATGCGGCCCTGCGGCGCAGCGGCCTGGGCGGGGCGGCATCGCTGCTGGCGGTGCTCGCAGACAAGGTCGTCGAAAGAGAGAGTTGATTGCCCCGAAGCGCCTTCGGCGCCTCCAGGACCACCGAGATGAAGCCACCTGTGTTGAACACCATCGATAGCCCCGCGGACCTGCGGCGCCTCAGCCGGGCCGAACTGCCCGCCCTGGCCAAGGAATTGCGCGAGTTCGTGCTGCAGACGGTCAGCCAGACCGGCGGCCACCTGGGCAGCAACCTGGGCACGGTGGAACTGACCGTGGCGCTGCACTACGTGTTCAACACGCCCTACGACCGGTTGGTGTGGGACGTGGGCCACCAGACCTACCCGCACAAGGTGCTGACCGGGCGGCGCGACCGCATGCACACGCTGCGCCAGTTGGGCGGCATCGGCGGGTTCCCGCGGCGCGACGAAAGCGAGTACGACACCTTCGGCACGGCGCACAGCTCCACCTCGATCAGCGCGGCGCTGGGCATGGCGCTGGCCAGCAAGCTCAAGGGCGAGGAACGCCGCGCAGTGGCCATCATCGGCGATGGCGCGATGAGCGCTGGCATGGCCTTCGAAGCCATGAACAACGCCGGCGTGAGTCACGCGGGCATGAACGCCGACCTGCTGGTGGTGCTCAACGACAACGACATGTCCATCAGCCCGCCCGTGGGCGCGCTGAACAAGTACCTGGCGCGCCTGATGAGCGGCAACTTCTACGAGGCCGCTCGAGAAGGGGCCAAGGCCGTGCTGAAGAACGCACCGCCGCTGTTCGAGCTGGCCCGGCGCTTCGAGGAGCACGCCAAGGGGATGGTCGTGCCGGGCACCATCTTCGAGGAATTCGGCTTCAACTACGTCGGCCCCATCGACGGCCACGACCTGGACGCCCTGATCCCCACGCTGGAAAACCTGCGCAGCAAGCGTGGGCCGCAGTTCCTGCACGTGGTCACCAAGAAGGGCTACGGCTACAAGCTGGCCGAAGCCGACCCGGTGCTCTACCACGCGGCTTCAGCCAAGTTCAACCCGGCCGAAGGCTTCGTCAAGAGCAAGCCGGGCAAGCCCACCTTCACGCAGGTCTTCGGCACCTGGCTGTGCGACATGGCTGCCGCCGACGAGCGCCTGATCGGCATCACGCCGGCCATGCGCGAAGGTTCGGGCATGGTCGAGTTCCACAAGCGCTTCCCCAGGCGCTACCACGACGTGGGCATCGCCGAGCAGCATGCCGTGACCTTCGCGGCCGGCATGGCCTGCGAGGGGCTCAAGCCCGTGGTGGCCATCTACAGCACCTTCCTGCAGCGCGGCTACGACCAGCTCATCCACGACGTGGCCTTGCAGAACCTGCCGGTGGTGTTCGCGCTGGACCGGGCCGGCCTGGTGGGGGCCGATGGCGCCACCCACGCCGGGGCCTACGACATCGCCTTCGTGCGCTGCGTGCCCAACATGAGCTTGCTGGCCCCCAGTGACGAGAACGAATGCCGCCAGGCGCTGACCACGGCCTACCGCCACGGCACCCCGGTGGCCGTGCGCTACCCGCGCGGTACGGGGGCGGGCGTGGCCGTGGAAGAGGCCCTGAACGAATGGCCCTGGGGGAAGGGCGTGGTGCGCAAGACCGGAAAGCGCATCGCCATCCTGGCCTTCGGTACCCTGCTGCATGCGGCCCTGGCGGCCGCCGAGTCGCTGGGCGCCACGGTGGCCGACATGCGATTCATCAAGCCCCTGGACACCGAACTGGTGCTGGAACTGGCCCGCACGCACGAAGGCCTGGTGACGGTGGAGGAGGGTTGCATCATGGGTGGCGCCGGCAGCGCCGTGCTCGAGTGCCTGGCCGCGGCCGGCCTGGCCGTGCCGGTGCTGCAACTGGGTCTGCCCGACGTCTTCGTCGAGCACGGTGACCCGGCCAAGCTGATTTCGCTGTGCGGCCTGGATGCCGCGGGCATCGAGAAGTCCGTGGCCCAGCGCTTCGGCCTCCGGCCCACCCTGGCCGCCGTCAACGGCTGAAAGCGCGGCCCCGCCCGCGCGGCTTCAGGCCGCGCGGCCGATGCCCCATCTTCCGTCGATCCAGGGCATCACCAGGGCGCCGCACCACAAGACCACGGCCCCGAGGGGTGACCATGCGCTGACCAGCGCCGCGCAGGCGAAGGTGGCCATCGAAAGGGACGGCGTCAGCAACAGCCTGCCCGGCCCGAAGGCGTGCGGATCCAGCCGCTGCGCGTGCATCCGCACGAACAACCCGGCCGCGGCCGCCAGAAACAGGTTGATGCTGTAGGCCATCATCCCCAGCCGCGTGAAGTCGGAACTCACCAGGCTGGTGGAGATGGGCAGCAGGATCAGCGCCCCCAGGAACGCCAGGTTCAGCGCCACGAAGCGCATGTCCGACTGCCGCATGCGCCGGAAGATGCGCCAGTGCGAGATCCAGAACACCGACGCCACGAAGAAGCTCAGCACGACGGCCGCCAGGTCGGTCAGGAACGGGGCCCACAGCGACACATCGGCGCTGACCAGGGTGTCGTGGCTGGGCGGGCGCACGCGGTACGCCAGCAGGGTGATGGTTACGGCGAACACGCTGTCGCCGATGCGTGCAATGCGTGCCAGGTCGGTCTCGCCAGTCATCGCAATATCGTAGCTTGACCTTCGGCAGCGGCAGCAGGGGAAGGGTGTCCAGGGCCCGTTGTAGGAATTTGCCTGACAAGGCCTACGGAAGAACCGGGACTCAAGCCACGGAAACGGGCCGATGTTTCAGTCCATTTCCAGCGCCTAAAGTTGTCTTCAACGATTTCCACCTTTCACCCCACGCTGGAGCCAGCCACCATGACCTCTGAACAGATCCTTGCCGAAATCCGCGAAGCCAACCTCTCGTACCTGATGCTGGCGCAAAGCCTGGTTCGCATCGACCGCGAGCAGGCCCTGTTCCGCCTGGGCGTGAGCGAGGAGACCGCCGACATGATCGGCGCCCTGACCTCGGCCCAGATGATGCGCATCGCCAGCGGCAACACGCTGCTGTGCCGCTTCCGCATGGACGATGACATCGTCTGGAGCCTGCTGACCAACCACGGCAAGGGCGCTGCGAACGACGGCATGTCGCGCCTGCACGCCTCCATCCTGATGGCCGGCCGGCACCAGGAAGCCGCCTGACTCCCTGCTGGTTCCTGCCGCCCCCCTACCCGCACACAACGACAACAACATGGCCCGCAACAAGAGCATCCTGACCGAAGCCCGCCAGATCGAACGTGCGGTGACGCTGATCCACCTCGGAGCGCGGCTGCAGGTCCTGGAAAGCGAGACCGACCTGAGCTACGAGCGGCTGCTGCGCCTGTACAAGGAAGTCTCGGGCAAGAGCCCCAGCAAGGGCCAGCTGCCGTTCTCGACCGACTGGTTCATGACGTGGCAGCCCAACATCCACGCCAGCCTTTTCCTCAACGTTCACGAATACCTGAACAAGGTCGCGGCGCTCGACGAGATCGACACCGTGATCAAGGCATATCAGTTGTACGCCGAGCAGATGCAGGCCCAGGGGCTGGAGCCGCTGCTGAGCATCACCCGTGCCTGGCGGCTGGTGAAGTTCGTCGACAACGGCATGCTCACGATGACCTCTTGCTGCAAGTGCGGAGGACATTTCGTGACCCATCCGCACGAGATCGCCCGCCACTATGTGTGCGGCATGTGCAACCCGCCGGCCCGCGCCGGCAAGGGCAAGCTGGCCGGCTCCATGGCCCACGCGGCGGTGCCGCCCGCGGCCGAGCCAGCCCCCGTCATGACCCGCCCCAAGCGTGCATCGGTCACGAACTGACGGTGCATGGCGCTCCAAGCCGCGCGGGCTTTGCCGAAGATACCGATGTAGTTCTGTTCATTGCTCGTCTCCTCCTGGCACAGACCTCTGTGCTTTGAAGCGGGTCCCCCGGGGCCCGCTTTTTTTTGCCCTTCACGTCCTTCGCCCCGCTGCTTGCCCGTTCAGGGGGCACGGGATTCGCTTCAGGCGGGAACACAATGCTCCGATAAGGCTTGCACGAAGCCGCGATCGCGGCTCGATCCACGGACATCAGCCCTTGAAACTCGTCCCGTTCTCAGCCCGGCACCTCCGCCTGGACGAACCGCTGCCCTTCGGACTGCGCGATGGGACGGGGCGCCTGCTGCTCGCCGCCGGCCAGGTCGTCGGGACCGAGAGCCGCATGGCCGAACTCGTCAAGGAGTCGCTCTTCTCCGAAGAGTCCGAATCGGCCGACTGGAACCGGCGGCTGGCGGCGGCGATGGATGCCGCCATCCGCCAGGGCGCGGCCTTGCGCGATGTGGTGTCGGCACGGCCCGAAGCCGCTTCCCGCGATACCGCGGCGACCCAGCTGACACTGGCCGAACATTGGGAAGAGATGGTCCTGCAGCTGGACGCCGCGCTGCGCGACGTCAAGCCCGGGACCGACTGGCGCACCCGCCTGATGGCCCTGCACGGCCGGGCCCGCCAGCAGTCGCAGCGCCGGCCCGATGCGCCGCTGTACTACCTCGTGTATGAAGCGGCGCACTCCACCGTCAAGTACAGCAGCCACCATGCACTGCTGGTCATGCTGATCTGCGAGCACGCGGCCGCGGTGCTCGGCTGGCCGCAGGCCTGGATCGACAGCCTGGGCCGCGCGGCCCTGACCATGAACGTGGCCATGCTGCGGCTGCAGGACCAGTTGGCCAGCACCCACCTGGCGCCCACCGCCGACATGCGCGCCGAAATTGCCGCCCACCCTGCGAACAGTGAACGGATGCTGGCCGCCGCGGGGATGGCCGACGCGCTGACCCTGGCCACCGTGCGCCTGCACCACGACACGGGCAACGCCGACCAGCCCCTGTCGGAACTGCCGCCCGAGCGGCAGCTGGCGCGGCTGCTGCGGCGCGTGGACATCTTCGCGGCCAAGATCAGCCGGCGGGCCGTGCGCAAGCCGATGTCGCCGGTGCAGGCGGCTCGCGAAGCCTGCCTGGGCGTGATGGGCGTGCCCGACGAGATCGGCGGTGCGCTGCTCAAGGCGGTGGGCCTGTACCCGCCCGGCAGCTTCGTCGAACTCGCCAGCGGCGACATCGGCATCGTGGTGGCGCGGGGCCGCGCGGCCAACCTGCCCTTCGTGGCCACCTTGATTGCCGCCAGCGGCAACCCGCTGGGTGAGCCGGCACTGCGCGACACCGTCGATCGCCGCTACGCCGTGAAGGGCTCGGTCGCGCCCGACGCCATCAAGGTGCGGCCACCCCACGACCGGCTGATGGCCCTGCGCTGAACCGGGCAGGCACCGCGGACCACGTCGCGCCTGCGCCGCAGAGTGCCGGGCCATTGCCCTGTTATTCAGGCCTTGCGGGCCGAGCCTGGCGCCCACACTCGGCACACCCGGTCCCGATGCCCCGCCTGCGCTCTGCCATGTCGAATTCGCTGTCCGCTGCGTTTGCCGCGTGGCGCCGCCTGCCGTGGCCTTTGCCGGCCGTGCTGGCCTGGTCGCTGGGCTGGATCACCTGGCTGGCGGCCCTGCGCGGCGGTGCTGGCGCGCCGCTGGCCCTGGCGCTGGCTGCCTCGCTCCCGGTGGCCCCAGCCCTTGCCATCGAGGGTGTGCGCCGCAGATTGATCGCGGCAACAGGCTTTCCACTGTCGGCCGTGGCCCTGGGCCTGACGGCGCCGTTGCCTGCCTGGGTGTGGCTGGTGCTGCTGCTGCCGGTGCTGGCGGCCTATCCGGTGCGGGCCTGGCGCGACGCGCCGTTCTTCCCCACGCCGTGGCAGGCCCTGGACGGGCTGGACTTCGTGGTGGGCACGCCGGCGCGGGTGCTCGATGCCGGCTGCGGCCTGGGGCACGGCCTGGCAGCCCTGCGGCGGCTGTGGCCGCAGGCCGGGCTGCACGGCGTGGAATGGAGCCCTCTGCTGGCCTGGGCCAGCGCCCTGCGCAGCCGGTGGGACGGCACCCGGGCGCAGGTGCGGCGAGGCGACATGTGGGCTGCCTCCTGGGCCGGCTACGACCTCGTCTACGTGTTCCAGCGGCCCGAAAGCATGGCGCGGGTCTTCGACAAGGCGAGGCGCGAGCTGTCGCCCGCGGCTTGGCTGGTGAGCCTGGAGTTCCCGGTGCCCGGCCAGGCGCCCTGGGCCTGCCTGCAGGGCGGGCGGCAGCGCCCGTTGTGGATCTACCGTCCGGCTTCGGCGGCCAATTCCGACTCAACCGCCGGTCGCCAGGGCCGATAACCCTCGCAAGCCCCCCGGCATCTGCCGCACCGGGGCAAACAGCGGATCCATTCACATGTTCGTCATCGTCGGTTGGCTGCTCGCACTTGGATGCATTTTCGGCGTGTATATCGCGCACGGCGGAAACATCCACGTGATCCTGCACGCCTTGCCCTTCGAAATGATCACCATCTTCGGCGCCGCCCTGGGCGCCTTCCTGGCCAACAACCAGATGAAGGTGGTCAAGGCCTCGCTGAAGGGCCTGGGCGCGTGCTTCAAGGGCAGCAAGTTCAGCAAGGCGCGCTACATGGAGCTTCTGGCGCTGCTCTTCGACATCCTGCAGAAGGCGCGCAAGGAAGGCCTGATGTCCATCGAGAAGGACGTCGAGGACCCGCACAGCTCGCCGCTGTTCCAGAAGTACCCGGCCGTGGGCAACGACCACCACGTCACCGAATTCATCACCGACTACCTGCGCATGATGGTCTCGGGCAACCTGAACGCCCATGAGATCGAGAGCCTCATGGACAGCGAGATCGAAACCCACCACAACGAAGAGCACGCCGCCGTGGCCGCCATCGCGCGCCTGGCCGGCGGCCTGCCGGCCTTCGGCATCGTTGCGGCCGTGCTGGGTGTGGTCAACACCATGGGCTCGGTGGGCCAGCCCCCGGCCGTGCTGGGCGGCATGATCGGCTCGGCCCTGGTGGGCACCTTCCTGGGCATCCTGCTGGCCTACGGCTTCGTCGAACCCCTGGGCGGCCTGCTCGAGCAGAAGGTCGAAGATGGCGGCAAGGAACTGCAGTGCATCAAGACCACGCTCCTGGCCAGCATGCAGGGCTACGCCCCGCAAGTCGCCATCGAGTTCGGCCGGAAGGTTCTCTATTCGGGCGACCGCCCCACCTTCGGCGAACTGGAAGCCCACGTCAAGAAGAAGTAGCGCGACGATGACCACACCCGATCAAGGCCTTGCGCGGAACCGGCTCCGCCGGGCCGCAGCAAGAGCCCCCTCGGGGGTTAGCGAGCGCAGCGAGCTTGGGGGCACCTGATGGCTGGCGACGCGAAGAAGCTTCAGCCGATCATCATCAAGCGGGTGAAGAAGGGCGGCCATGCGGTGCACGGCGGCGCCTGGAAGATCGCCTACGCCGACTTCGTCACGGCCATGATGGCCTTCTTCCTGCTGATGTGGCTGCTGGGTTCCACCACCGAGGGCGACAAGAAGGGCATTGCCGACTACTTCGCCTCGCCGCTGAAGCTGGCGCTGCTGGCCAGTGGCAGCGGGGCCGGCGACGCCTCGCACGTGCTCAAGGGCGGCGGCCAGGACCTTTCGCGCAGCACCGGCCAGGTCAAGGGCGGCGAGATCGAGGCGCCCAAGTCCACCATCAACCTGCACCAGCTCAAGGAAGAACAGATCCGCGCCGAGGTGGCGCGGCTGGAAGACCTCAAGAACCGGGTCGAGCAGAAGATCGCCAAGAACCCGAAGCTTCAGGGCATGAGTTCGCAGATCCTGCTGGAGATGACGCAGGACGGGCTGCGCATCCAGATCATCGACCAGGACAACAAGCCGATGTTCGCCAGCGGCAGCGCTGCAGTACAGCCGACGATGCGGGAAATCCTGCGTGAAGTGGGCAGCGTGCTGGCCGAAGTGCCCAACCGCCTGACGCTGGAAGGCCATACCGATGCCTTGCCCTTCGGCAATGGCGCGGGGGCGGAGCGCGGCTACAGCAACTGGGAGCTCAGCGCCGACCGCGCCAACGCCTCGCGCCGCGAGCTCATCGTGGGTGGCCTGCCCGAAGAGCAGGTGCTGCGCGTGCAGGGCCTGGCGGCCAGCAACCCCTTCGACCGCACCGATCCGAGCGCCGCCACCAACCGGCGCATCAGCATCGTGGTGATGACGCGCGCGGCCGAGGAAGAGGTCTTCCGAGCCACCCCCCTGGCCACGCCTTCCGAGCCGCCCGCACCGAGGCCGGGCCCGTTGCCCATCCCCTTGCCCAATGCGGCCGCCCCGGCGCCCGCCCTGCGCTCAAGTCCCGCGGCAGAGCACCGATAAACCTCACAGCCCATCCGTCCAAGGCCTACCCCATGACCACGCCCACCGAGCTGAAGTTCCTGATCGTCGACGACTTCTCCACCATGCGGCGCATCGTGCGCGGGCTGCTCAAGGAGATGGGCTGCAACAACGCCGATGAAGCGGAAGACGGTGCCGTGGCGCTGGCCATGCTCAAGGCCGGCAAGTACGACTTCGTGGTCTCCGACATCAACATGCCCAACATGAACGGGTTCGACCTGCTCAAGGCGGTCAAGGCCGACGAGCAACTCCGCCACCTGCCCGTGCTCATGGTCACGGCCGAGGCGCGCAAGGAAGACATCGTGCTGGCGGCCCAGAGCGGTGCCGCCGGCTACATCGTCAAGCCCTTCACCAAGGCCACGCTGGAAGAGAAGGTGCAGAAGATCCTGCAGAAACTGGCCGCCACGGCTTGATCGGTCGAGGGAGAACACGACATGAAGATGGACGATATTGCCGAATTCAAGCCCGATGGTGCCTTGAGCGTCTCGCCCGAGGTGTTCCAACAGATCGGCTCCATCACCCGCCTGCTGCACGACACCATGCAGCAACTCGGCGTGATGCCCAAGCTGCAGGTCGCGGCAGACGGCTTGCCCGACGCGCGCAGCCGCTTGAACTACATCGCCACCAAGACCGCCGCCGCCGCTGACAAGGTGCTGAACTCGGTGGACCAGGCCAAGACCGACCATGCCGCGATCACCGAGGCCACCCGCAAGATGGCCGAAGCGATCGTGCAGGACCCGGTTCGCGCCGTGGCCAGCGGCGCCGTGCTGAACTTCGTGCAGGACGTCGAGCAGCGCACGGCGCGCATCGACGCGCACCTGACCGACATCATGATGGCGCAGGACTTCCATGACCTGACCGGCCAGGTCGTGGCCAAGGTCGTGACCCTGGCCAACGACCTGGAAGACAGCCTGGTCAAGCTGCTGGTCTCGGTGGTGCCGCCCGACCAGCGCGAGAAGGTCGACCCCAACGTCCTGCACGGCCCGATCGTCAACCCCGAAGGCCGCACCGACGTGGTCTCCAACCAGGGTGAAGTGGACGATTTGCTGGCCAGCCTGGGCTTCTGAGCGCCCCCTGGGGCGGGCTGCGCCTACCCGGCCCTCCGCGGAGGGTTCAAGCAAAGTGGCAGAGCCGAACTTGCTCGAGATCGTCCGGCCTGTGTAAGTACAGGGCCCTTTAGCCCGCTATTCCCGCTCAAGTCGGCGGCGGTCCCCGGCACCATGGCAGGGCTCCTTCGGGAGCGCTACTTCATTGCCCATGGCCGACACCGCCCAAGACCGCAAGCTTCCCGCTTCAGCGCGCAAGATCGCCAAGGCCCGCGCCGATGGCCAGGTCGCGCGTTCACGCGACCTGGGCCACTTCGGCGCCATCTCCGCTGGCGTGGCCCTGGTCGTGGCGATGGCGCCCGAGTTGTCCGACTGGCTGACCCGGACGATGGCGCTGGGCCTGCGCTTCGACGCGGCCAGCCTGCGCGACCCGCAAGCCATGGCCAACCAGCTTCTGGCGATGTCGCTGCAGATGATGGCCGTGCTGCTGCCGCTGTTCGGCTGCATGCTGGCCGTGGCACTGGCGTCGGGAACCTTGTGCGGCGGCTGGAACTTCACGCTCAAGCCGCTCACGCCCAACTTCTCCAAGATCGATCCGCTGTCGGGCCTGTTGCGCCTGGTCTCGGGCCACCAGCTCGGCGAGACACTCAAGGCCAGCCTGCTGGCCGTGCTGCTGGGCGCACTGGGTGCCTGGTACCTGCATCAGCGCTGGCTCCAGCATGCCGAATTGCTGTCCATGCCGCTGCCGGCGGCCCTGGCCGCCGCGGGGGTGCTGCTGCGCGACGGCCTGCTGGGCGTGTGCAGCCTCCTGGCCGTCTTTGCGCTGGTGGACGTGCCGCTGCAGCGGCAACTGCTCAAGAACCGCCTGCGCATGTCGTCCGAGGAACTCAAGCGCGAGTTCAAGGAGAACGAAGGCAACGGCGAGATGAAGAACCGCATGAAGCGGCGCATGCGGGAGATGGCCAACCGCCGCATGTTCGCCGCCGTGCCGCTGGCCGACCTGGTGGTGATGAACCCCACCCACTATGCGGTGGCGCTGAAGTACGACGAAGCCTCGATGACCGCGCCGCGCGTGGTGGCCAAGGGCGCCGACTTGATCGCCTTCCGCATCCGCGACCTGGCGCGCGAATCGAAGGTGCCGGTGCTGGAGTCGCCGCCTCTGGCGCGGGCCCTGTATGCGCACGCCGAGCTCGACCAGGAAATCCCCGCGCGGCTGTTTGCGGCCGTGGCGCAGGTGCTGGCCTGGGTCTACCAACTGCGTGACGCGCTGGCAGCCGGCCGCGTGAGCCCCGCTGACGCACCTGTGCCCGAGGTGCCGGCCGACCTGGACCCGCTGAACGACGCGACGGCAGGGCCGGCGGCGCCTGAAGCCGACGGAGCCACGCCGTGAACGAATGGATGGTTCGCCTGAATGCCTGGCTGGGCCCGCAGGCCGCCGGCCGTGCGGCGGCCATGAAGGCCCTGGTGCTTCCGGGCTTCGTGGTGATGATGCTGGCGATGATGGTGCTGCCGCTGCCGCCCTTCATCCTGGACTTGCTGTTCACCTTCAACATCGCCCTGGCCCTGACCGTGATGATGGTCAGCGCGCAAATGGTCAAGCCGCTGGACTTCGCGGCCCTGCCTACCGTGCTGCTGGTCACCACGCTGCTGCGGCTGTCGCTGAATGTGGCGTCCACCCGCGTGGTGCTGGTCGAAGGCCACACCGGCCCGGGCGCGGCCGGCCAGGTGATCGAGGCCTTCGGCCACTTCCTGATCGGCGGCAACTTCGCCGTCGGCCTGATCGTCTTCGCGATCCTGGTGGTCATCAACTTCGTGGTGGTGACCAAGGGCGCCGAGCGCATCGCCGAGGTCGGTGCGCGCTTTGCCCTGGATGCCATGCCCGGCAAGCAGATGGCCATCGACGCCGACCTGAACGCCGGCCTCATCGACGAGAAGGAAGCACGCCGCCGCCGCCTGGAAGTGGCCGAGGAAGCCGACTTCTTCGGCAGCATGGACGGCGCGAGCAAATTCGTCCGCGGTGACGCCATGGCCGGCCTGCTGATCCTGTTCATCACCACGGTCGGTGGCTTCATCATCGGCATCGCCATGCACGGGATGGGCGCCTCGCAGGCGGCCGACGCCTACATCACCCTGGCCGTGGGCGATGCGCTGGTGGCGCAGATCCCGGCGCTGCTGATCTCGGTGGCTTCGGCCATGGTGGTGTCCCGGGTCGGCAAGGAACAGGACATCGGCACGCAGATCCGCGGCCAGGTCTTCGATTCGCCGCAGGCCCTGGGCGTCGCTGCCGGCGTGGTGGGCCTGCTGGGCCTGGTGCCGGGCATGCCGCACCTGGTCTTCCTGATCGTGGCCAGCGGCCTGGGCCTGCTGGCCTGGCAACTGATGAAGAAGCGCCAGCGCGAGGCCGCACTGCCCGAGCGCGCAGTGGGCACCGACGTGCAGGCGGCCCAGGCCGAAGCCAGCTGGGACGACCTGACGCCCGTGGACACGCTGGGCCTGGAAGTGGGCTACCGACTGATTGCCCTGGTGGACAAGGCGCGCGACGGCGACCTGCTCAACCGCATCAAGGGCGTGCGCAAGAAGTTCGCTCAGGACGTGGGCTTCCTGCCGCCGCCCGTGCACATCCGCGACAACCTGGGCGAGCTCAAGCCCAGCGGCTACCGTGTGCTGCTGCGCGGCGCGGTGGTGGGCGAGGGCGAGGCCATGCCCGGCCAGCTGATGGCCATCAACCCGGGTGGCGCGACGCAGCAGCTGCCGGGCACCAGCACCACCGACCCGGCCTTCGGCCTGCCGGCCGTGTGGATCGAGGAGCGCTACCGTGAGATGGCCCAAATGGCCGGGTTTACGGTCGTTGATTGCGCGACCGTCGTGGCAACCCATCTTTCACACTTGATGCAGGTGAATGCCGCGCGGCTGCTGGGCCGGGTCGAAACCCAGCAACTCGTCGAGCACGTCACCAAGCTGGCTCCCAAACTGATCGAAGACGTCGTGCCCAAGATGATCGGTATCGCCACCCTGCAACGCGTGCTGCAACTGCTGCTCGAAGAGGGCGTGCACATCCGCGACATGCGCTCGATCATCGAGTGCCTGGCCGAGCACGGCGGCAACACCACCGATGCCGGCGAGCTGGCACGGCGCATCCGCGTGCACCTGGCCCCGGCCATCGTCCAGCAGATCTACGGACCCGTGAAGGAGCTGGACGTTATCGCCCTGGACCCCGAACTCGAGCGGCTGGTGACCCAGGCGCTCACCAGCACGCACGGCGCGGCCCTGGACCCCGGCGTGGCCGACACACTGAGCCGCAGCGCGGCCGAGACCGCCCGCCGCCAGGAAGACCTGGGCCATCCGGCCTGCCTGCTGGTACCCGACCTCATACGCGCACCGATGGCGCGCATGCTCAAGCGCGCTGCGCCGCGCCTGAAAGTGCTCTCGCACAGCGAGATCCCTGAAACCCACTCGATCCGCATCGGCTCGATCATCGGCAGCACGGCATGAACCTCAAGCGCTTCACGGCCAAAAGCTCGCGCGACGCGCTGGCCATGGTCAAGGCCGCCTTCGGCGACGACGCCGTGGTGATGTCCACCAAGCCCTGCGCCGAAGGCGTGGAGGTGCTGGCCATGGCCCCCGAAAGCATCCAGCAGATCGAGCGCGTGGGCTCTGCGCCCGCCTTGCCGGCCATGCCGTCCGCCGCCCCCGTGCAGCCGGCCCGCCAGTCCTTGGCCGCCCGCGCTCCGGCCCGCGTCGAGCCGCGCCTGGACGCCGAGATCGCGCAGGACGTGGAACAGCTGCAGATGAGCACGCTGACCTTCCAGGACTACGTGCGCGACCGCATGCTGCGCCGTCGGGAAGCCGAGCGTACCGCTGAGATGGTGCCTGAGCCGCCACCCGCGCCGCCCGCAGCCCCGCCCGTGGTGGCGCCCATCGAAGCCGCCCGCGCCCGCCATGCCGCCCGCCGCGAAGTGCCGGTGCTGCGCGACGAGGTACCCGCGGCGCCTCGCAACGAGCCCGTCCAGGCCCCGGCCGGCGCCACGGCCGCAGGTCCGGCCCTGGCCACCCGCGGCGAGCAGGTGGAAATGATGACCGAGCTGCGCTCCATGCGCGGCCTGATCGAGCAGCGATTCGGCGCGCTGGCATTCATGGAAAAGCTGCAGCGCCAACCCCGGCAGGCCCGCCTGGCCCAGCGCCTGCTGGATGCCGGATTTTCGCCCGCGCTGATTCGCAAGCTGGCCGAGAGCCTGCCCCTGGATGGCGACGAATCCCTGTGGGCCGCCGGCATCCTGGAGCGCAACCTGCCCACGGGCGAGCGCGAAGCGCCGCTGGAAGACACCGGCGGCATCTACGCCCTGATCGGCGCCACGGGCGTGGGCAAGACCACCAGCACGGCCAAGCTGGCGGCGGCCTTCGCCACGCGCCACGGCGCTTCCAACCTGGGGCTGATCACGCTGGATGCCTACCGGGTGGGCGCCCACGAGCAGCTGCGCACCTACGGCCGCATCCTGGGCGTGCCCGTGCACACGGCCCACGACCGAGCCTCGCTGGAAGACCTGCTGGAGCTGCTGGCGGCCAAGCGCATGGTGCTGATCGACACCGCCGGCATGGCCCAGCGCGATACCCGCACCCGCGAGCTCCTGGAGATGCTGTCGCACCGCTCGATCAACCGGCTGCTGGTGGTCAACGCGTCGGCGCAGGGCGAGACCATCGAAGACCAGCTGGCGGCCTACGGCGCGCCCAGCTGCCGCGGCCTGGTGCTGTCCAAGCTGGACGAGGCCGTCAAGCTCGGGCCTGCGCTGGACTCGATGATCCGCCACAAGCTCAAGGTGCTGGCGGTGGCCAACGGCCAGCGCGTGCCCGAAGACTGGCACCGCCTGAGTGCCAATGCCTTGGTGCAGCGGGCGCTCAAGTCGGCTGGCGGCCCCGCGTGGCGTCTGGACGAGAACGACGTGAGCCTGATCTTTGCCGGCATGCCGGCCGCAACGTCTGCCGCAGCCAGCCCGCTGCGCGCAGGGTGAACTTGCCCATGCGCGACTTCTACGACCCGGCCACCCCGGCGCCCCAGGACCAGGCCGACGGCCTGCGGCGGCTGTTCGCAGGGCGCCGCCGCCACGTGCTGCCGCTGGCCGCCAACCCGCACGTGCCCTTCGGCAGCCTGGTGCTGGACCGGCTGGCTGCCGTGCTGGCGGCCCAGGGCCACGAGGTGCTGGTGGTGGACGCCGCAGACAGTTCGCCGCTGCCGCATGAGCTTTCCAGTGTCGACCTGGCGGCCTGCGTGGAGCCCATCGCGCCGCGCGTGGCGTACCTGCCGGCGCGCGGGCTGCCCCTGGCCTATGTGGACACCCGTGGCTCGGCCGCCGGCTTCATCGAGGCGGCCCAACTGGCGGCGCCCCAGGCCACGGTGATGCTGCTGCACGCCGACGGCGTGGACCTGGCCCGGCTGCTCAAGCACCGTGCGGCAAGGCCGCTGCTCATCGGAGCCGACCACCCCGAGAGCATCAAGCACGCCTACGCCAATGCCAAGCTGCTGGTGCGACGCTGCGCGCTGATGACCTTCGACCTGCTGCTGGCCGCTGCACCGCATTCGCCGCGGGCCGCCGGCATCGAGCACAGCATGGCCAGCTGCACCGAGAACTTCCTGGGCGCCGTGATGCGCCACTGCGCGCTCGTCGATCCTGCCGGCGACCCTGCCGATCCGCCCGACGAAGCGCTGGCCCAGCTCCTGGCAGGCCAGCTGCTGCTGCAGGACAGCCCGGCCCCGTTCTACCCGCACCCTGGCGCCTCGGCCGGCGCCACTGCCGATGCCCGCGCCCTCTTCGCCGAGCTTCGTGCTGGCCCCTCCGCCGACCGCACCGCATTCCGATAAAGGCCATCCATGTATACCGCCAAGGGACAACTCGACGCCGGCGCGCTGCTGAAGCAGTACAGCCCGTTGGTCCGCCGTCTGGCCCATCAGATGATTGCCAAGCTGCCGGCCAACGTCGAGCTCGACGACCTGATCCAGGTCGGCATGATCGGCCTGAGCGACGCCCTGTCGCGCTTCGACGCCGCGCAGGGGGTGCAGTTCGAGACCTTCGCCACCCAGCGCATCCGCGGCGCGATGCTCGACGAACTGCGGGGCAACGACTGGATGAGCCGCGGCGACCGCCGACACCAGCGCAGCATCGAGGCCGCCGTGCACAAGCTGGAACAGCGCCACGGCCGTGCCCCCAGCGAAGGCGAGATCGCCCGCGAGATGGGCCTGAGCCTGACCGACTACCAGGAACTGCTGGGCAAGGTGCGTGGCACGCAGCTCATCTACCTGGAAGACATGAGCGGCGACGAGGGCGACGACGACTACCTCGACCGGCACGTGGCCGCCGACGGCGACGCCAACCCCATCGAGCGGCTGCAGGACCAGCGCATGCGCGAGGCGCTCGTGGAAGCCATCAAGAACCTGCCCGAGCGCGAGCAGTACGTGATGAGCATGTACTACGAGCACGACATGAACCTCAAGGAGATCGCCGCCGTGCTGGGCGTGACCGAAAGCCGCGTGTGCCAACTGCACAGCCAATCCATTGCCCGGCTGCGGACGCGGCTGCGGGCCTGGTAGGTCATGTTGCCGCCGCCCAAGTCGGCTGCAGGCAGCCGCCAGCTGAGCTTCAGGTTCTGGGGCCCGGGGGGCGAAGCCGCACCGCGTCGCGGGCTGCTGCCGCAGCCTTCACCCCGGTTGCCCGGCCACCACGAGCGTCCCGCTGCGACCGGGGACACTGCCCCATACCAGGGGCCGGACGGGCAGGTCAGTGCTGCCGAGCCCGGCGTGCAGGCCGGCCAGGGTGACCAGGCGGTGGCCCTGGACGATCCAGCCGTCTAGCAGGGCCTCGAAGGCCGGGGCCAGCAGACCGCCTTCCAGTTCGGCGTGCAGGGTGTAGACCTGGTCGCCGCCGGTCTCCGTCTTGCGCAGCAGTGCGCGGGCCACATTGCCGTCATCGACGCCCTCCTGGCCGATCAGCTCGTCCAGCGTGGGCAAGGTGGTGGGCCACTGCACGTGCCGCAGCACCTGCCCCCCGGCGCTGGGCCGGTAGGGGCCGCTGCCGCGCCCGTCCGATGCGTAGGCCAGGCCCCAGCGGTCGATCTGGCGCAGCGCTTCGTCGTTCATCTGCCAGCCGGCAGCACCGTGCGTGGTGGGAGCCTGGCCGAAGACATCGCCGAAGCGCTGCCACGACAGCGCCATCTGCCGTTGCGTCCACGCGTTGTCGCGCTGGCGCACCTGATCCTGCCAGACGATGTGGTCCCAGGTGTGGATGCCGCACTCGTGGCCGGACCGCAAGGCTTCGCGCATGGGGGCGGCGGCGACGCGGCCGATGTCGGGAGCGGGCAGCAGCACGCCGTACATCAGCGTGCGCAGGCCGTAATGCTTGACCACCGAGGTGCGGGACACCTTGCTCAGGAAGCCCGGCCGGAAGACCCGCTTCAGGGCCCAGCCGGTGTGGTCCGGGCCCAGGCTGAACAGGAACGTCGCCTGCAGGCCGC
This sequence comes from uncultured beta proteobacterium, assembly GCA_903822435.1. Lineage (GTDB taxonomy): Bacteria > Pseudomonadota > Gammaproteobacteria > Burkholderiales > Burkholderiaceae_C > Rubrivivax. The sequence goes on from CAIJPE010000053.1 coordinate 39,148, forward strand.
GCCGGCCGAGCACCTGCAGCAGGCGCGGCACGCCTTCACGCGTGCCGCGCAGCGTGTCGACATCGACCTTCAGCGCGATGCGCGCCATGCAAGGCCCCGGTCTGCGTTCGGCCGGGGGCTCAGGTGGCCGAATCCAGCAGCGAGCGGGCTTCCACCACCTTCTCGCGGTACGACTCGAAGATGCGGCGCAGAGCCGTTTCCATGTTGATCAGCGGCTGCCACCCGAGCTCGGTCATGGTGGCCTCGATCTTGGGCAGGCGATTCTGCACGTCCTGGTAGCCCTTGCCATAGAACTGGCCGGACGAGGTCTCGATGATGCGCGAGTGCTGCGCGCCTTCGGCGTACTCGGGGTAGTCGGCGGCCATCTTGAGCATCATCTCGGCCAGTTCGCGCACCGAGTAGTCGTTGGCGGGGTTGCCCACGTTGTAGATGCGGCCGCTGGCCACGCCGCCCGGGTTGTCGATGATCTTCATCAATTCCGAGACGCCGTCGGAGATGTCGGCGAAGGCCCGCCGCTGCTGGCCGCCGTCCACCAGCTGGATGGGCTCGCCGCGCACGATCTGGCCCAGGAACTGGGTGACCACGCGCGAGCTGCCTTCCTTGGTCTCGAAGATCGAATCCAGGCCCGAGCCGATCCAGTTGAAGGGCCGGAACAGCGTGTAGTTCAGGCCCTGTTCCATGCCGTAGGCGTGGATCACACGGTCCATCAGCTGTTTGCTGCAGGCATAGATCCAGCGTGGCTTGTTGATGGGGCCGTAGACGAGGTTGGAGGTCTCGGGGTCGAACTCGGTGTCCGGGCTCATGCCGTAGACCTCGGAGGTGGACGGGAAGACGAGGTGCTTCTTGTATTTCACGGCCGCGCGCACGATGGGCAGGTTGGCCTCGAAGTCGAGTTCGAACACGCGCAGCGGCTCGCGCACGTAGGTGGCTGGCGTGGCGATGGCCACCAGGGGCAGGATCACGTCGCACTTCTTGACGTGGTATTCGATCCATTCCTTGTTGATGGTGATGTCGCCCTCGAAGAACTTCATCCGGCTGTGGCGCACCATGTCGCCCAGGCGGCTGCTGCTCATGTCCATGCCGTAGACCTCCCACGGCGTGGTCTCGAGGATGCGCTGCGTGAGGTGGTGGCCGATGAAGCCGTTGACACCCAGGATCAGGACTTTCTTCATGTCGTCGCTCTTTATGTCGTCGGTTTCGCGGAGGAAGGGTGCAGCAGGGCCTGCAGGCCGGCTGCATCCAGCACCTGGCCATCGGCCAGCAACTGGTGCACGTGCACGGTCTGGCCATCCCCGCACACGCCGATGATGAGGCCATCGACGGCGTGCAGGCCCGGCGCCAGGCCGGTGGTATCGACGGCCCGGCCCGGCAGCGGGCGGCGTGCGCGGGCCACCACCAGCCGCCGGCCCGCCGTGTCGGTGAAGGCGCCGGGGTAGGGCGGGGCCACGGCGCGGACGAGGTTGTAGACCTCGGCGGCGGGGCGCGTCCAGTCGATGCGGCCGTCTTCGGGCTTGCGGCCGCCGTAATAGCTGCCGGCGGACAGGTCGTTGGGCAAGGCCGGCACGCGGCCGGCCATCAGCGCGGGCAGGCTGCGCCAGAGCACCAGCTCGGCGGCCACGGTGACCTTGTCGAAGACCTGCTCGGCCGTGTCGTCGGGCAGGATGGGTACGGCGCTCTGGTCGACGATGGCTCCTGCGTCCGGCTTGGCCACCATGGCGTGCAGGGTGGCGCCGGTCTCGGTGGCGCCCTTGAGCACAGCCCAGTTGGTGGGGGCGCGGCCGCGGAAGTGCGGCAGCAGAGAGCCATGGAGGTTGTAGGCACCCTGCGGCGCCAGCGCCAGCAGGCCGGCGGGCAGCATGGCGCGGTAGTAGAAGGAGAAGATCACGTCGGGCCGGGCCTGTGCCACGGCTTCGGCCAGGGCCGGCGACCGGGGGTCGTCCGCGTAGATCGTGGGAAGGCCCAGCTCTGCCGCGGTGTCGGCCACGCGCTGGAACCACAGCACCTCGCCGGGGTGGTCGGTGTGCGTGGCCACCAGCACCACCTCCAGGCCGCGCGCCACCAGCACGCGCAGGCAGCGATCGCCGACATTCGAGTACGCGAAGACGACGGCCCTCACGCGGGCCCCCTGCCGGCGTCGGCGAGAGCCGGCGGGTCCTGCGGTGCCTGAAGCACCGCGCTGATGCGCCAGCGCGGCCGCGCCCGGACCTGCTGCTGGATGCGACCGACGTACTCGCCCATCAGCCCGATGCCGAACAGCATGATGCCGGTGAGGAAGAACTGCAGTGCGAACAGCGTGAACACGCCTTCCACTTCCGAACCCAGCACGAAGCGCCGCACGGCCAGCAGCACGAACAGCGCGCCCGCGCCCAGTGACAGCAGCATGCCGATCAGCGAGAACCACTGCAGCGGCACGATGGAAAAGCCGGTGACCAGGTCGAAATTCAGGCGGATGAGCTTGTACAGCGAGTACTTCGATTCCCCCGCGAAGCGCTCCTCGTGTTCGACCTCGATCTCGGTGGGCGTGGCCGCGAAGGTGTAGGCCAGCGCCGGAATGAAGGTGTTGACCTCGCCGCAGGCGTTCAGGGTGTCCACCAGCGCCCGGTCGTAAGCCCGCAGCATGCAGCCCTGGTCGGTCATCTGGATGCGCGTGATGTTCTCGCGCAGGTTGTTCATGGCCCTGGACGCGATGCGGCGAAACGCGCTGTCTTCGCGTTTGCGGCGGATGCTGCCCACGTAGTCGTGCCCGGCGCGGATGGTGGCCACCAGCTTGGGGATCTCTTCGGGCGGGTTTTGCAGGTCGGCATCCAGCGTGATGGCGATCTGCCCGCGGACGTGCTCGAAGCCGGCCATGATGGCCATGTGCTGCCCGAAATTGCCGTTGAACAGCACCACGCGGGTGACGTCCGGCCGCTTGCGGTATTGCTCGGCCAGCAGGGGCACAGAACGGTCGGTGCTGCCGTCGTTGACGAATATGACCTCCCAGGGCTCGCCCTGTGCGTCCATGACGCGGTACAGGCGCTCGAACAAGGCGGCCAGCACGGCCTCTTCGTTGTAGACCGGAATGACGACGGACAGGACGGGCGTGTTCACAGTGCGAGTTGCCGGCAAGCCAGGGCGAGTTGGAAGCAGACACGGTCGGTGTCCTCGGTGGCCATCTGCGCAAACAGCGGCAGGGTCAGGATGCCGCGGCCGATGCGCTCGGCCGCCGGCAGCTGCCCGTCGCGCCAGCCCAGCCCGCGGTAGAACGAGAACAGGTGCAGCGCCGGGTAGTGCACCCCGGTGCCGATGCCGGCTTCCTTCAGCAGCTGCATCACGCCGGCGCGGCCGCCGGCCAGCCGCTCGGCCGGCAGCACCACCTGGAACATGTGCCAGTTGGGCGTGATGCCGGCCGCCGAGATGGCCATGGGAGTGGGCGGCAGCCCGATGCCCAGCGAAGCCAGGCCGTGGCGTTCGGTCGCCTGGAAATACGCCGCGGCCAGCTCGGTGCGGCGCTGGGTGATCGCTGCCAGGTGGGGCAGCTGCCCCAGGCCGATGGTGGCGTTGATGTCGGTCAGGTTGAACTTGCCGCCCGGCGTCTCCACGTCCATGCCATCCGCGCCGGTTCGTACCACGCCCTGAAGGCGCAGTCGCTCGGCCCGCTCGGCTTCGTCCACGGTATTCATCACCAGGCAGCCGCCCTCCGCGCAGGTGATGTTCTTGTTGGCCTGGAAGCTGAAGCTCACCAGGTCGCCGAAGCTGCCGATGCGCCGGCCCTGCCAGCGCGCGTCGATGGCCTGGGCAGCGTCTTCGATCACGCGCAACTTGTGCCGCCGCGCGATGTCGTACAAGCGGTCCATGTCCACCGGCAGGCCGGCCAGGTACACCGGCATCAGGGCCCGGGTGCGCGGCGTGATGGCGGCCTCGACCGCGGCCAGGTCGAGGTTGCGGGTGACCGGGTCGATATCGACGAACACCGGGCGCGCGCCCACGGCCACCACGACGTTGGCCGTGGCCACCCAGGTGATGGCGGAGGTGATCACTTCGTCCCCCGGCCCGATGCCGGCGACCCGCAAGGCCACTTCCATGGTGGCGGTTCCATTGGCGAAGGCGCGCACGGGCCGGCCGCCGAACAGCGCCGAGAGTTGCGTCTCGAAGGCCTGGACCTTGGGGCCCGAGGTGATCCACCCCGAAGCCAGCACGCGGCCGACCTCGGCGATGGTCTGCTCGTCGATGTGGGGGCGCGTGAAGGGCAGGAAGGCGGGGTCCGGCATGGGTGGTTCGGCAGGCAGTGTTTCAGGTTCGGGACATGACGAGCACGCCAGCCAGGATCAGCATCATCCCGGCCCAGCGCATGGGTCCCAGGGCTTCGCCGAACAGCCACCAGGCCGCCAGGGCGTTGACCACGTAGCCGAGAGAGAGCATGGGGTAGGCCAGCGAGACTTCCACCCGCGACAGCCCGACGATCCACACGCCCACGCTGACCACGTAGCACGCCAGACCCGCGATGATGGGCCATTGCGCCAGCACCCGCAGGGCCGTGGGCACCAGCGTGTCCCAGCCGACGCTCAAGCTGCCCAGCGGCTGGACGCCGGCCTTCAGCAACAGTTGAGCGCCCGCATTGAGCATCACGCCGGTGAGGATGAGTGCAAAGGTTCCGGGGGTCATGGCGCCATCAGGGGTGGGCTGTCTCGAAGTTGGCCACCACCACGCGCCGCTCGTCGGCGGCCACGGTGTGCATGACCAGGTGCCGAGCCTGCAGGGCAGCGTGGGTGTCCGCAGACATGATGGCCAGTGCGGGCACGCCCGACACCCAGGCCTGTTCGAAGGCGGCCAGGGTGGGTAGCCATTTCTGCGGCTCCTGGCGGGTGCCGAAGTCCAGTTCGTCGGGGTCTTCGACCAGGATCGTCGTGCGCCTCAGGTAGAAGGGCAGGGTGTGGTCGAGCAGCCGCACGCTGTAGATCGGCATCCCGGGCGTGAGCACCCCCTGGATGGCCGGCACCAGGTCGGCCCCGGAACTGGGCCGACCCAGGGTTTCGTGCCCCGCCAGGCCCAAGGTGGTCGCACCGAAGAAGGCCAGGCCCGCGGCCACCAGGCTGGACGTCAACCGGCCTCGCCGGTTGAGCCGCCAGGCGAGCAGCAGCCCGGCCACGGCCACCGCGCAGGCGCCGACCAGCCAGGCGCCATAAGCCTGCAATTCGGGGTTCGATTCGCCGGCCGGCACACGCCCCACCAGCGTGCTGGCCAGCAGCGCCAGCGTGCCGGCCACGAGCAGCCAGACCAACTGGCGCGCCCAGGCAGCGGCGTCGAGCCGGTCGAGCGCCACGCCGGCGATCAGGGCCAGCGCCGGGAACACCGGCACGATGTATCCCGGCAGCTTGGAGCCCGACAGGCTGAAAAAGCCGAAGATCACCCCCGCCCACACGGCGCAGAACAGCAGCGGCCGGAAGCCCGGCTGGGCGGATTCGCCGCGAACCGCGCCCGCGCCGCGCAACGCCAGGCCCAGCCACGGGAAGAAACCCGCCAGCAGCTGCGGCACGAAGTACCACGCCGGTGCCGAGCGCTGGTGCACGCTGGAGGTGTAGCGCTCCCAATGCTCGTGGATGAAGAAGAACTGCGCGAACTCGGGGTTGCGCAGTTCGATGAGCACGAACCAGGGGGCGGCGATCACGCCGAACACGGCCAGGCCGCCCAGCCATTGCAGGCGCAGCCACAGGGCCCAGTCACGCGCCAGGGCGCTGTAGACCACCAGCGCCATGCCGGGCAGCACGATGCCGATCAGCCCCTTGGTGAGCACGGCCACGGCCATGGCCGCCCAGGCGAGCAGCATCCACCCCCGTTGCGCGGCCGGCGTGGCCTGCGGATGACGTGCCATCAGCACGGCGCCCAGCACGCCGGCCAGGGCCGCAGCCACGCCCATGTCCAGCGAATTGAAATGGCCGCCGATGTTCCAGGTGGGCGTGGCCAGCAGGGCCAGCGCCGCCAGAAGCCCCGCGCGGGGCCCGAACCACCGCGCGGCAGCAGCGCCGACGATGGCCACGCCGCCGGCACCGCACAGCCCCACCCACAGCCGTGCCTGCCATTCACCCACCCCGAAGGCGTGGTAGGCCAGCACGGTCATCCACAGGTGCAGCGGCGGCTTCTCGAAGTACTTGAGGCCCTGGTAGCGGATGGTCACCCAGTCGCCGGAAGTGAACATCTCGCGGGCGATCTCGGCGTAGCGGCCTTCGTCCGAACGCAGCAGGTGGCGCGCGTCCAGGCTCACGAACCACACGACGGCCACCAGGGCCAACAGGGCCAGACCCCACCCCCCTTGCAGCCAGGCCGGGCCTGCCTGCTCGGAGCCTGCTGCGCCGGATGCGCGCCAGGAACCCGCGCGTGCAGCGTTCGCAGGGTTGGTCATCGCGGGCATCGGGAAGGGTCGGGCATGGGCAGTGGCGCTGCGGCTCCGCGGCGCTGGGTGCGCCGGGCTGGCGGCCCCGGCTCGATTGGGACCGGTGCTTGAGGCCTGTGCGGGCGGCCGGTTGAGGCCGAAAAGCGCCGAAAGCCGCTGATTCTAGCGGCCGTGCGGGGTGTGGCCGTTCAGGCCAGCAGGCTGCCGGGGGTGCTGGCGGCGCGCAGACCGGCGCCGGCCGAGTACACGCCGCCGGCCACCGGCCGCGGCAGCAGTGCGTCGATGGCGCGGTCCAGCGAAGCAGTGGCTCGGGCCAGCGCTTCGCGCTGCGCGGCCACTTGGCCGCTGGCCACCGCCAGGCGGCGGCGCAGGCCGGGCGGGATGCTGCCGCGGCGCGCGGCGCGGGCAAAGTGTTCGATGGCCGAGGCAAGCGCCACGTGCAGCGCGTCGGCAGCCCGGTCGATGGCGGCCGTGTCCTGACGCTGCAGCCCCAGGGCCAGGGCGTCGAGTTGTGCTTCCACGGCCAGCAAGGGACGTTCGAGCTCGTTGGCGTGCTGCAAGGGCAGCCGCTCCTTGGATGGATTCATCGTCGCGACAGGGTGGGCGCGTTCAGCTGGGTCGGCTGCCGAGCAGTTCCGTGGCGTTGAGGATCAACCTGTCGGCGATGGCCTCGTGGTTGACCGTGAGCTTGCCATCCCGGATCGCCTGCGCGATCCGGTCCACCTTGGCGGTATCGAAGGCAGGGTCGGCGCCCGACGTCGAGGTCGCGCCCGAGGCTGCACCGGTCAGTTGCGTGGCAGCAGAAGACAGTGCAACCCTGGCGCTGGGCTCGGCCGTGCTCTGCGCGGGCGTGGCGGTGCCCTTTCGCTCCGTGGGCGCCGTGTTGACGGGCTGGCTATCGAGAGGACCGATTTTCATTTTGAACTCCTGTCAGGGGCACGTCTGAGGTGCTGACCCAACGACATAGACGCTCTATCGGACGGCAGCCCAGCATACTTGAGACTCGCCGTACATTTTCTTACGTATTCACAGCTTCACTTCGATGCAGCGGTCGCTCACGGCGCGCCCGGTGAGCACCCCTCCGTCGCGAGCCTGGACCCGGGCGGACTGGCCTTCGATGCCGGCCGTGAGGGCCTGCCCCTCGCCGGTGACTGAAAAGCCCGGGCCGGTCGCGACGATGCGCACGCTGTCGCCCGGTGCGAACCATTGGCGCGCCTGCAGGTCGACGCCGCGCAGCGCCTGGCCGGCCGCCAGCGGGCGCAACAGCACCCGGCCTGCGAGCAGCGCTGGGTCTTCGAAGGGGGCTGCCGGCGCAGCGGCCCAGTCGATCTCGGTGCGCTGCAGTTGCGAAGGATCCAGGTGAGTGCCGATGGGAAGGGGCCCGCGCGCGACCACCCCCGGCGCCCACACCGCCACCGTGACCGGCAGAGAGACGTTCCAGTGTGTCGCTCCCTCGACGCATCGCAGCCCGATGCGGCTGCGGCCCCACACCGGCACGCCCGGCAGCATGTGCGGCTCCACCCGGGTGCAAGGCGCCAGGCTCAACCGCGGGTCGAGCGAGCCGGCCTCCACGACCACGCGTGCGCCCCTCGGCGCCAGCACCGTGGCGGCTTCGCTGGCCAGGGTCAGCGCATGAGCCACGGTCTGCGGCGGCAGGGCCGCGCCGGGCTCTGCCGTGGCACCCACGCTCAGCCCGGCCCACAGCGCCAGCGCGCCGCAGGCCCTTGCGGCCATGGAGGAAGGAAAGGTTCTGTACACCTTGGCGACTGTAGCCACCGGACTTGAGCCCCGAGCGCGTGAATAGGCCACGGTTGCAGCCTCTATTCGCGCCGACGCGGCGAGGGGGGCTGCCCAGAATCGCTGCAAGCCCCAAACGGAGTTGCCGATGATCACCGGACTCACCGATTCACTGGATTTCCATGGCCAGGCCCTGCAGCTCCAGGCCGAGCGGGCCAAGCTGATCGCCGGCAACATCGCCAACGTCGATACCCCCGGCTTCAACGCCCGCGACTTCGACTTCGCCTCGGCGCTGCGCGACGCCACGGGCTCTGCCGGCCTGGGCAGCGGCATCGCCAGCCAGATCATGTCCAGCGGCGAGCCCGGCGTGCCCAACCCCGAGTTGCGCTACGCCCTGCCCAGCCAGACCAACCTGGACGGCAACAGCGTGGACATGGACCGCGAGCGCGACGCCTTCGCCAGCAACAGCGTCAAGTACGAGTCGACCCTGCGCTTCATCAACGCCAGCGTGCGCAACACGATGGACGCCATGAAGAGCTTCCACCAGTTCTGAGCGGCCCTGAAGCGAACCCGAGCCAAGGATCCCCATGAGCTTGATGAACATCTTCAGCGTCAGCGGCAGCGCCGTCAGCGCCCAGAGCCAACGCCTGAACGTGGTGGCTTCCAACCTGGCCAACGCCGATGCCGTGGCCGGCCCGGACGGCACCCCCTACAAGGCCCGCCAGGTCGTCTTCCAGACCGAGCTGATGGGCACCGGCGACCAGCGCAACGCCACCGCCGGCGTGCGCGTGAGCACCATCACCGAGAGCCAGGCACCAGGGCGCAAGGTGCGGGATCCGAGCAATCCCAGCGCCGATTCAGAGGGCTATGTGACCTACAGCAATGTCAGTCCGGTCGAGGAGATGGTCAACATGATCTCCGCCTCGCGGTCCTACCAGAACAACATCGAAGTCATGAACACCGCCCGCAGCTTGCTGCTCAAGACCTTGCAGCTCGGCCAGTCCTGAGTCCGGCACGGCCCAACCCCCCCTGCATCTCCATGACCATCACCTCCACCGCCGACACCTTCACCGCGCTGAACAACACCAGCACGGCCTCTGCCGGTGCCAGCAGCAGCAGCGCCGCCAGCACCACCACGGCCGCGGCCACCTCCGACCGCTTCCTGAAGCTGCTGGTCACGCAGATGCAGAACCAGGACCCGCTGAACCCGACGGACAACGCCCAGATCACCAGCCAGATGGCGCAGATCAACACGGTCGACGGCATCCAGCAGCTCAACACCACGATGGCCGGCTTGAACAGCCAGTTCGTGCAGCTGCAGGCGCTGCAGGGCGCCTCGCTCGTAGGCCACTCGGTCACCGTGCAGGGCAATCGACTCACGCCGGTCAACGGCACGGCCACGGGCGGCTTCGACCTGTCCACCAGCGCCGACAGCGTGAAGATCCAGGTGATCAACGGCGCGGGCTCGGTCGTCGATACGGTGAACCTGGCTGCACAGACACCCGGCCAGCACAGCTTCGACTGGAGCGGCGCCAACGCCGTCGATGGCGCGCAATACAGCTTCAAGGTCGTCGCCACGTCCAGCGGCAACCCCGTGGCGGCCACGCCGCTGATGCGCGACAAGGTCGTCTCGGTCAGTTCGGGTGCAGGCGGCCTGACCTTGACCACCTTGAATTCGGGCGACGTCGCGTATGCCGACGTCAAGTCCTTCGATTAACCCCACCGGTACCCATCCATGAGCTTCCAGCAAGGCCTGTCGGGCATCTCGGCCTCGAGCAAGAACCTCGAGATCATCGGCAACAACATCGCCAACGCCAACAGTTACGGCAGCAAGATGTCGCGGGGTGAATTCGGCGACGTCTACGCGGCGGCCCTGAACGGCACCGGCACCGATTCGGTGGGTATCGGCACGAGCCTGGAGACCGTGGCGCAGCAGTTCACGCAGGGCACCATTTCCACCACCTCCAACCCCATGGACCTGGCCATCAATGGCGCGGGCTTCTTCCAGATCACCGACGGCAACAGCCCCACGCAGTACACGCGCAACGGGCAGTTCAAGGTCAACCGCGACGGCTACCTGGTGACCAACGACCAGAAGAAGCTCATGGGCTACCAGGTCAATGCCCAGGGCGTCATCCAGCCCGGCATTGCCGTGCCGCTGCAACTGCCCACCGGTGAAGTCAATCCGAACCCCACCTCGACGGTGAACATCGGGCTGAACCTGGACGCCAGCAAGGCCGTGACGCTGCCCACCGACGGCACCACGATCGACTTTGCCAACGCAGCCACCTACAACAATGCCACCAGCCTGACGGTGTACGACGCCAAGGGCCAGAGCATTGCCATGACGTACTACTTCCAGAAGGCCGCCACCGACAGCTGGAACGTGTACGCCACGGCCAACGGCGTCAGCGTCGCCGGCGACAACACGGCCCCCGTGGCCGTCACCACGCTGACCTTCCCCGAATCCGGCGTGGCGCCCACCGACCCCACGGCGCCCGTCCTGTTCGACGTCCCGGCCACCACCAATGCCACCGGGGCCACCACCCTGGCGATGACCGGCGTGAAGCTGGACCTGACCAAGGCCACCGAATTCGGCAGCGCCTTCGGCGTCAGCATGATCAAGCAGGACGGATTCTCGGCCGGCCAGCTCACCGGGATCACCACGGCCGACAACGGCATCATCACCGCCAGCTATTCCAACGGGCAGACGCGGCCGGCGGGCCAGGTGGAACTGGCCAACTTCACCAACCTGCAGGGCCTGCAGCCCATCGGCAACAACGCCTGGGCGCGGACTTACAGCTCGGGCGACCCGATCACGAACGTCCCCGGGGGTGCCAACCTGGGCACCCTGCAGGCCGGCGCCCTGGAGGAGTCCAACGTCGACCTGACGGGCGAGCTGGTCAACATGATCACGGCCCAGCGCGTCTACCAGGCCAATGCGCAGACCATCAAGACGCAGGACCAGGTCTTGCAGACCCTCGTCAACCTGCGTTGAACGGGGCCCTAGCCCTGCCAGCCTGAGCCGCCATGGACCGCCTGATCTACCTTTCGATGTCCGGCGCGAAGGCCACGCTGCAGCGCCAGGATTCGCTGGCCAACAATCTGGCCAATGCCTCGACGGCCGGCTTCCGGGCCGAACTGCAGGCCTTCCGCGCCGTGCCGGTGCTGGGCAATGGCGCCTCGACCCGGGTCTATGCGCTGGAATCCAGCGTCGGTTGGGACAACAGCGCCGGCCCCGTGGAGAGCACGGGGCGCTCGCTGGACGTGGCGCTGCGCGGCAACGCCTGGCTGGCCGTGCAGTCGCTGGACGGCACCGAGGCCTACACCCGCGCGGGGTCCTTGCAGGTCAACAGCGAAGGGCAACTGGTCACGCTGTCGGGGCTGCCCGTGCAGGGCGATGGCGGGCCCATCACCATACCGCCGAACGCGGCGGTGGAGATCGCCGACGACGGCAGCATCACCACCACGGTGGGCAGCGCGCGCCCGCAGCAGGCCGGCCGGCTGAAGCTGGTCACGCCAGAAGCCACGCTGAACCGCGGCAACGACGGCCTCTTCCGTCCCGCCGACGGCAACGACCTGACATCCGACACCACGGCCCGGCTGCGCAGTGGCGCGCTCGAAGGCTCCAACGTGAACCCGGTGGCCACCATGGTGGCCATGATCTCGGCGGCACGCCAGTTCGAGCAGCAGATGAAGAGCCTGCAGGGCGCCGAGCAACGCGAGCAGGGCGCGGCCAAGCTGCTGGCGCCGGGCTGAAGGCGGCGAGGCCGCACGCCGTGCGGCGTGCCCCGAATTACGGGCCATTTGCGCCGCATTTCCACCGCTCGCGGGGCTTCAGTCGGAGACAAGATCGACCGATCGAGGCCCACGCCTCCAGGGGCAAGGAAGCACGCACCATGATTCGATCGCTGTGGATCGCCAAGTCAGGCATGGAAGGCCAGCAGACCAAGCTGGACGCCATCTCGAACAACCTGGCCAACGTGGGCACGAACGGCTTCAAGCGGGGCGGGATCGTGTTCGAGGACCTGATGTACCAGAACCTGCGGCCCGCGGGTTCGGCCACCTCCGACCAGAGCCAGCTGCCCACCGGCCTTCAGGTGGGCCTGGGCGTGCGGGCTGCGGCCAGCACGCGCAACTTCGCCCAGGGCACCCTGCAGTCCACGGGCAACGACCTGGACGTGGCCATCCAGGGCGCGGGCTTCTTCCAGGTGCAGATGCCGGATGGCACCACCGCCTACACGCGCGACGGCAGCTTCCAGCGCGATGCGGCCGGGCAGATCGTCACCAACGCCGGCTACGTGCTGCAGCCGGGGCTGACCGTGCCCGGCACGGCGCTGAGCGTGACCATCGGCCAGGACGGCACGGTGCAGGCCATGATGCCCGGACAGGTGGCGCCGCAGACGCTGGGCCAGATCCAGCTGGCGTCGTTCGTGAACCCGGGCGGCCTGGAGTCGCGCGGCGGCAACCTGTACGGCGAGACCGCCGCCTCGGGCACGGCCAACGCCGCGGCGCCGGGCAGCTCCGGCCACGGCTCGCTCAAGCAGGGCTTCGTGGAAGGCAGCAACGTCAACGTGGTGGAAGAGCTCGTGAGCATGATCGCCACGCAGCGCGCCTACGAGCTCAACTCCAAGGCGATCCAGACTTCCGACCAGATGCTGCAGAGGCTGGGCCAGCTGTGAACGCCTTCTGCCTGATCCGCCGCGCCGTTCTCGGTGCCTGCCTGGGCGCCGCGGCGCTGCTGGCCGGCTGCGATACCCTTTACCCGCGGGTAGAAATGGACGACACAGCGCCCCCGCCGCCGCCGGCCGCGCCGGCCGAGGCGCCCATGGCCACCGGCTCGATCTTCCAGATGTCGAGCTACCGCCCGCTGTTCGAGGACTATCGGGCCCGCCTGGTGGGCGACACGCTGACGGTGACCATCGTGGAGAAGATCAGCGCCACCGCCACCTCCACCAGTTCCATCGACAAGAGCGGCACTGTCACCGGTTCGATCACCGCCTTGCCCGGGGTGGTGCCCAACCCCTTGAACCGGGCCAGCGTCAACGGCACCTCGTCCAACACCTTCGCGGGCAAGGGTGCCACGGTCAACAGCAACGACTTCAGCGGCACGATCACGGTCGTGGTGCGCCAGGTGCTGCCCAATGGCAATCTCATCATCGCTGGCGAAAAGCAGATCGGCGTGAACGAAAACGTGGACGTGCTGCGCTTTTCGGGTCAGGTCGATCCGCGCACCATCCAGCTGGGCAACACCGTCGCCAGTGGCCAGATCGCCAACGTGCGGCTCGAGCAGCGCGGCCGCGGTGCGCAGGCCGACTCGCAGGCCATCGGCTGGCTCGGCCGCGTCTTCCTCAGCGTGCTGCCCATCTGATGGACCGCCAGCCGGATCGCGCGTTGCGCTGGGTCGTGCTGCTGGCCTTTGCCCTGGCCAGCAGCGCCTTGTGGTGGCCGGCCAGCGCCAAGGCCACCGTGCGGCTCAAGGAGCTGGCCGCCGTGGAAGGCGTGCGCTCCAACAAGCTGGTGGGCTACGGTCTCGTGGTGGGCCTGGACGGCACCGGCGACCAGACCACGCAGACCCCATTCACCACGCAAAGCCTGCAGGCCATGCTGCAGCAGATGGGCGTGACCATGCCTGCGGGCGTCACCATCCAGCTGCGCAACGTGGCCGGCGTCATGATCACCGCCGACCTGCCGCCTTTCGCGCGGCCCGGCCAGAACATCGACATCAACGTCTCCTCGATGGGCAACGCCAAGAGCCTGCGTGGCGGCACGCTGATCGCCACGCCGCTCAAGGGGGTGGACGGGCAGGTCTACGCCATTGCCCAGGGCAACCTGATCGTGGGCGGGGCCGGCGCTGCATCGGGCGGCTCCAAGGTCCAGATCAACCACCTGTCTGCCGGGCGCGTGCCCGATGGCGCCACGGTGGAGCGTGCCGTGCCCACCCCGCTGGGCCAGGCCGGCATGATCCGGCTGGGGCTCACGGCCAACGACTACGCCACGGCCCGCGCCGTGGTGGGCGCCATCAACGGCGCGAAGGGTGACGGCACGGCCAGCGCCATGGACGGCCGCACCGTTCGCGTGAAGATGCCCGAAACCGAGGACGAGCGCGTGGCCTTCCTGGCCGACATCGAGAACCTGCCCATCGCGCTGGAGAAGCCCGCGGCGCGCATCAGCGTCAACGCCCGCACCGGCTCGGTGGTGATGAACGAGTCCGTCACCTTGAGCCCTTGTGCCGTGGCGCATGGCAACCTGTCGGTGACCATCAGCAACACGCCGGTGGTCAGCCAGCCGAATGCCCTGGCGCAGGGCCAGACCGTGCAGGCCGAGAAGTCCGACATCACCATCAGCCAGCAAGGCGGCGCGCTGATCAACATGCCCGCAGGGGCCAAGCTCACCGACGTCGTCAAGGCGCTGAACGCCATGGGCGCCACGCCGATGGACCTGCTGGCGATCCTGCAGGCCATGAAGAGCGCGGGTGCCTTGCACGCGGAAATCGAGAATCTCTGAGCATGGGCGTCGTTCCCGCATCGCCGCTGTCCGCAGGCCCGCAGCAGCCCGGCGGGCTGGCCACCGACACGCGGTCGCTGGACAGCCTGAAGTCGCGCGCCGCCAAGGACCCCCGGGGTGCGGTGCGCGAGGCTTCGCGGCAGTTCGAATCGCTGTTCATGAACGAACTGGTCAAGAGCATGCGCTCGACCACGCTGGCCACCGGGGCGCTGGACAACGCCGGCACCAGCATGGGCACGGACATGCTGGACACCCAGCTGGCCACGCAGCTCAGCGGCCGGCCCGGCGGGCTGTCGGACGCGATCATGAAGCAGCTGGAGCGGCAGATGGGCCTGTCGCCCGGGCCCATCCCGGCGACCGGCTCGGCCAACAACACGCCGGCTGCGCTGGGCGCCACCGCGCAGCCCACGCACATCCCGCAGACGGGGGCGGCAGGCTTCGTCCAGCAGCATACGCAGGCCGCCCGCGCGGCCGAAGGCAGTACCGGCATCCCGGCCACCTTCATGATCTCGCAGGCTGCCCTGGAGACCGGCTGGGGGCCGCAAGGAGATCCGGCATGCGGACGGCTCGCCCTCGTACAACCTCTTCGGCATCAAGGCCGACGCCAGCTGGAAAGGCCCGGTGGCCGAAGTCACGACCACCGAGTATGTCGGTGGCAAGGCCGTCAAGGGCGTGGCCAAGTTCAGGGCCTACGCCAGTTACGCCGAATCCTTCGCCGACTATGGCAGGCTGATGACGGCCAGCCCGCGCTACCAGAACGTGGTGGCCCAGGCGCAGGCCCAGGGCGGCACGGCCAGCGGCTTTGCGCACGGGCTGCAGCGGGCGGGCTATGCCACCGACCCGGCGTATGCCGACAAGCTCAGTCGCGTCATCAACACCACGCTGCGCCTGCAGCGTGCACAGGCTTAAGGGCGGGCGATGAGCGGCACTGCGTTGCTGGGGATCGGCGTCAAGGCCATGACGGCCAACTATGCGGCCTTGCAGACCACGGGCAACAACATTGCCAATGCCAACGTGGCCGGTTACTCGCGCCAGCAGGTCGAACTGGCCACGGCTCCGGGCCAGTTCACCGGCGCCGGGTACTTCGGGCGCGGTGTCGATGTCAGCACGGTCAGCCGCTCGCACGACAACTTCCTCAGCGGGCAAGCGGTCAACACGGCGTCGCTTGCCGCCATGGACAGCGCGCGCTATGGCCAGCTTCAGGATCTGGAAAAGGTGTTCGTCACCGGAGAGCAGGGCCTGGGCGATGCCACCAGCCAGCTGTTCAGCGCCATGACGGACGTGGCCAGCAACCCGGCCGATCTGTCCTCGCGGCAGGTGGTGCTGGCGCGCGCCAGCGACATGGCTTCGCGCTTCTCCGATGCGTCCAACGCGCTGGACACCCTCCAGAGCTCGGTGACCTCGGAGCTGGGCTCCTCCGTCACTCAGATCAACAGCCTGGCCCAGAGCATCGCGAACGCCAACCAGCAGATCGCAGCTCAGCGCGGGTCTGGACAGCCCCCCAACGATCTGCTGGACGAGCGCGATCGGCTGATCTCGGAGCTCGCCAAGCAGGTGCAGATCAACCGCGTCGACGATTCCGACGGCAACGCCAACATCTTCATCGGCGGTGGCCAGCGACTGGTGCTGGGAAGCGACGCGCTCCAGGTGCAACTGGCCCATGACCCCGCCGACCCCAGTCGCAGCGCGCTGGCCGTCATCGAAGGGCCCACGCAGCGGGTGCTGGACACCTCCAGCCTGGGTGGTGGCGCCGTGGCGGGCCTGCTGAAATTCCAGAACAACGACCTCGTGCAGGGACGCAATCTCGTGGGCCGCCTGGCCGCGTCGGTCAGTGCGGCAGTCAACAGCCAGCAGGCGCGTGGCGTGAACCTGCAGCCGCCCTTGGGCCAGAGCGCCGGCGCTGCGCTCTTCAGCACCGGCGCACCCGTGGCGCTTTCCAACGCCAACAACGCCAAGGACGGCAACGGCAACCCGCTGGGCAGCGTCGCCCTGACCGTGTCCGATGCCAGCGCCCTGCAGCCCAGCGACTACGCCTTGAGCGAGGCGCCCGGAAGCCCCGGCACCTGGCAACTGACTCGGCTGATGGACGGCAACGTGCAAACCGTGAGCAGTGGCGACGTGGTCGATGGTGTGCGCATCGACATGACCAATCTGCAGTCTGGCGATCGGTACCTGCTCCAGCCCGTGGGACGTGCAGCCAGTGGCATGGCCAGCTTGTTGACGGATCCCCGTGACATCGCGGCGGCCTCGCCGCTTCTCGCGTCCATGGCCGGTGCCAACACCGGCACGTCCAGCGTGGCCACCCTCGCCGTCACGGCTTCGCCGCTGCCCACGCCGGGCGCCACCACGCAGATCACGTTCAACAACAACTCGGGTGGCTACGACTGGCAGTTGCTGGACGCCAACGGCGGCTCCCTGGGCGGAGGCTCGGGGCAGTGGGTAGCCGGACAGTCCATTCCCCCGCCGCCTGCCGACTACAACGGCTTCTCGCTGTTGCTGTCGGGAGTGCCGCGCAGTGGCGACGTCGTCACCGTGTCACCCACCCCACCCGGCGCCGTGGCCTCGAACAATGGCAATGCCGTCGCGCTGGCCGCCCTGCGCGACGCGCCGCTGGCAACCGGCCACACGGCGACCGACACTTACGCCACGGCACTGGCTGACGTGGGCGTCAGCGTGCAAAGCGCCAAGACCAGCTCCGACCTGTCGACGGCCTCGGCTTCGCAGGCCGAACAGGCGCGCAGTTCGCAAGCTGGCGTCAACCTCGACGAGGAGGCCGCACGGCTGATCCAGTACCAGCAAAGTTACCAGGCCGCGGCCAAGGTGTTGCAGGTTGCTCAAACGCTCTTCGACTCGCTGCTGCAGACCGCCTCGGCAGCCTGATCGGGCCCACCGTAAGGTCATTGTTCATGCGAATCAGTACCGCCTACGCCTTCGAATCCTCGGTCGCCAACCTGCAGCGTCGGCAGTCGGCGCTCACCGACAGCCAGGAGCAACTGACCAGCGGCAAGCGCGTGCAGCGGGCCAGCGACGACCCGGCTGCGGCGGCACAAGCCGAACGTGCCCTGGCTGCCTCATCGCGTGTGGTGGCCCAGCAGCGCGCACTGGATGCGAGCAAGAACGACATGCAGCTCAGCGAGAGCGCCCTGGGTGACGCCTCCAACCTGATCGTCCAGGCCCGTGACCTGGTGGTCACCGCCGGGAACGGCACATACACCGACAGCGACCGAGCCACCCTGGTGCAACAGTTGCAGGGGTTGCGGACCGACCTGCTGGGCGTGGCCAACCGGACCGATGCCAACGGCCGCTACCTCTTCGGCGGACAGGGCAGCGACACCCAGCCGCTGGTCGATGCTCCGGGCGGGGTCACCTACAACGGCTCTTCGGGCCAGCAACAGGCCGCCACCAGCGAAACCATGCCCCTGTCGATCGACGGCCGCGCGGCGTGGTTGCAAGCGCCCGACCCGGCCAATCCTGGCAGCACCATCTCGTTGTTCGACTCCCTGGATCAGACCATCAACGCCTTGGCGACGCCCGGACAGAGCAGTGCCCAGATCGCACAGACCGTTTCGCGCGGGCTCGGCGGCATCGACGCTGCCTCGGCAAACCTGTCTGCCTGGCGATCCCATGCGGGTGCGCAGCTCACGCGGGCCGATGGCATCGACGCGCGCCTGTCGCAGGCCAAGCTGGACGCGCAGACCCAGCGGTCCACCGCCGAAGACCTGGATATGGTGCAGGCTGTCTCGGAATTCCAGAGCCGGCAGAGCGGCTACGATGCAGCCTTGAAGACATACTCCATGGTCCAGCAGATGTCGCTGTTCCAGTACATCAAGTGATCTTCGGCCCCACAGGCGTCGTGCATGCAAGACCATCCCGTTCTGGCCCAGGTGGCCCTGGGCTACAGCCCGATGATCGATCGCCAGCGCGCCGTGGTGGCTACTCGCCTGACTGTCTTTCCTGAGCGTCCCGATCTCGCGCCCGATCCCCGGGCCCTCCTGGCCGCCCTGAGCGAAGTCTGGCCGCTCGACCCCGAAGGCCCCGGTGGCCGCCCGGCACCCAACCCGCATCCGCTGGATCCGGCGGCCGGCAAGGCTGCCGCCGGAAGGCCCGCGGTTTCGCTGAACCTGGCCGGCGAAGGCCTGCTGCGTGAAATGATGGCTGCGGCGCCGCCGCTCCAATTCATGGTGGAAGTCCCTGCTTTCATGGCGGCCGACCCTCCGCACGCTGCCCTGCTGCAGCGGCTGCACGATGCCGGCACGGTGCTGCTGATCAAGGGGCGCCCGGTGGCGCCCCTGGCCCCCGAGGTGCTGGGCCTTTTCGGGCACTCCATCGTGGACGTTGACGAAGAGCGGCGCCATCCGTCGCAGCCGCCTTCGGGCGTGCGCAGCGTCACCACGGTGCAGGCCGGGGCGCGCAACAGCGCCCAGGTCGACGCCGCTTTCCAGCGCGGCGCCGTGGCCGTGCTGGGCTGGCCCTGGGAAGACCTGGTGCCCCGCAGCACCGGCCGCCATGTGGTGCCCGCCGAGATCGGCGTGGTGATGGAACTGATCGACGGGGTAGAGCGCGAAGCGCCGCTCGGCCAGCTCGAGGCCGTGTTGCGCCGCGACCCCACCCTGGCCTTCCGGTTGCTGCGCTACCTGAATTCACCCGCTTTCGGCCTGTCGGTCGAAATCAGCTCCTTCGGCCATGCCCTGATGATGCTGGGTTACCAGCGGCTCAAGCGTTGGCTGGCCCTGCTGCTGGTCTCTTCGGCCAAGGGCGCCAACTGCCGGCCGATCATGTTTGCCGCGGTGCGCCGCGGCCTGCTGATGGAGGCGCTGGCGCAGGAACATGGCCCCGGCAACGACAGCGAAATGCGCTCGGAGATGTTCGTCTGCGGCGTCTTCTCGCTGCTCGACCGCCTGCTGAACCAGCCCTTCAGCGACCTGCTGCGCAACGTGCCGGTGCCCGAGCGGGTGCAGCAGGCCCTGCGGGGCGAAGGCGGGCCCTATCTGCCTTATCTGGAACTGGTCCAGGCGATCGAGCAGGAGTCGCTCTTCGACATCCGCGAGCGCACCGAGCAGGTCCTGCTGAGCCCCGCCGCGGTCAACAGGGCCGTGCTGACGGCGCTGCTCGGCGCGCGACAACTCGACGGTTGAACGGGCCATGGCGCAGGCCTACGCCAGACCCGAGGCCAGTTCCTTGCTGCTGGCCCTCTGGGCTTCGCCAACCCCCGCCACCCTCCAAGGCCCTGACCAACGCCTGCTGGATGCCAACCTGGCCTTCTCGGCGCTCGTGGGTTGCGCGCGCGAAGCGCTGATCGGCCGCAGCGCCTTCGAGTTCGAACCGGCCGAGGATCAGCTGCTGGCGCGTGGGCGGCCCTCCAGCAGGGCCGGGGACAGTGGCGCGGCGTCGGGCCTTGCGGCCCAGCCCGAGGTTCAGCAACGCAGGCTGGTTGGCGCGGGCGGCGAGGTGCGCTGGTTCTCGACCTCTTCCTCGGCCCTGGAGCCCTTGCCCGCCAGCGCCCCGGGCTCGGCCGCCCGCGCCGGACTCCACCTGACCCTGTGGCATGACATGACGGCCGAAGTGCAGGCCCGTGAGCAGGCCCGCCACGCCCAGGACGAACTGGGCCAGTGGTTCGAGCTCAGTGGGACCGGCATGCTGGTGTTCGACCCCGCCGGACTCATCGTGCGTTGCAACGCCGCCTTCGAAGGCCTGGTGCAGCATGTGCCGGCCACGCTGGAGGAAGCATCGCCGGAATTGCAGTTCCTGCTCGGGTGGCAGGCTGGTGCGGTGGCCCCGGCTCTGGTACCCGGCGCGCCCCCCATCGAGAGACAGGCGCTGGTGCCGCTCCCCGGTGGCGGCCGCCGCAGGCTGAGTGCCCGCCTGGCGTGCCATGCGGTGAATCCGGGCGGGCAGGACGGCGCCAACCCACGGCGCGTCATGGCCGTGGTCGAAGACCGCAGCGCCGAGGATGACCGCGATCTGGCGCAGCTCGAGATGGGCATGCTGATGGACACGGCCAGCATCGGCGTGGCCACCTACGACCCCACCCACGGCTGGCTGGCGCCGCAGCACAAGTCATCTGCCGCCGCGCCCGACGGCCATGCCGAGCCGGCCGGGCCGGCGACCGCAGCCGCGCAGGGCGCGGGCCCGGCTGGCGCGTTGCGGGGTATCGGGCGGGAACTGGTGGAGGCGGCCTCGCTGCCCGAGTTCGAACGCCTGCAGCGTGCCCTGCGCAGTGGTGAACGGACCGAGGTGCGCTACGCCGTGCGACACCCCGAACTGGGCCCGCGCTGGCTGCTCACGCGGGTGGAGCCCGGTGCGCTGGCCGGCGGGCGCGCCACGACGTCGGTGGTCACGCTGGACGTCACCGACCAGGAGCGCGCCCAGCGCCGCAACGAGCAATTGCTGCGCGAACTCAGCACCATCCTGGACAGCTCCACTGCCGGCATCGCCTATCTGCGCGGGCCGGTGCTTGTGCGCTGCAACCGCCGCTTCGAACGCATGCTCGGCTTTTCCGCCGGGGCGTCCGCCGGCGCCTCGCTCGAAGAAATCTTCGGCCGCACGCTGGGCGCCCAGCAGGGCGTGCACGAAGCCATCGAGGCGCTGGCGCACGGCCTGCCCTTCGAGGCCGAACTGCCCCTGGCCCGCGACGGCGGGCCGGCCCAGTGGTATTCGCTGTCGGTGCGGCGCGCACAGGGCGAAGGCGAGCAGGACGAGGCCGTTGCCGTGCTGACCGACATCACGCGGCTGAAGACCCAGCAGGCCGAGCTGGAGCAGTTGCTGCGCGACCGCGAGCTGATGTTCAGCCTGTCGGAAGTGGGTATCGTCTACCAGCGCGGGGCCCGCATCGAGAGGGCCAACCAAGCCATGGCCGCGCTCACGGGCTGGGCGCCGCCCGAATTGAGCACGCTGGATGCGGCCGAGCTTTACGAAAGCGCCCGGGCCTGCGTCGACTTCGAAACCCGCACCGTGCAGGCCCTGCGCGAGCACGGCCGTTTCAGTGGCGAACGCCGCCTGCGCCGCCGCGACGGCAGCCTGACCTGGGTTCAGGTGGCCGTGCGCCCGGTCCGCAGCGACGACCCCGAGGAGGGCGTGATCTGCTCCTTCGTCGACGTGGACGAGCGGCGACGCGCCCGCGAGAGCCTGGCCCAGCAGGCCGACCGCACGCGGGCGATCCTCAACTCCGTGCTGGTGGGCATCGTCACGGTGTCCGAGCAAGGCATCCAGTGGATGAATCGCTCGGCCCGTCGCATGTTCGCCGGCGAGCTGGCCGATTTCGTGGGCGAGCCGATGAGCATCGTGGCCACGGCCGAACCCGACCATCCCTTGCGCCGCGCCGACCTGCTGGAACGGCTGGAAGAAGGCCACGCCGAGACTTTCGAGTGCCGCCTGCGCGGGCGCGACGGCCGTGAATTCTGGGTCGTGGGCAATGCGGTGCGCACCGGCGACACCCCCGCGGAAGGGGGGCGCGAGCTGACCATCGCGCTGCTGGACATCGAGCAGCGCCGACAGGCCGAGGTGCGCATCGCACAGGCCCAGGCTTCGCTGCAGCGCGTGATGGAGACTGCCCCGCTGGCCATCGCGCTGTTCGATGCCCGCACCCTTCGCGTGCAGCAACTCAACCAGACGGCGGCCAGCTTCTTCCATTCGCAGGTCGACGCCATGGAGGGCGCCGCGCCCGCGCAGTGGGCCACCAGCCCCAGCGCCAAGGCACTGGTGGCGTGGCTGGGCGAGGCCGCCGCCGGCGGTGGCGTGCGCCTGCACGAATGGCGCGAGGAGGCCACCGGCTCGGCCGATGGCGCGCCGCCGCTCAGCGTGTGGGACTGCCGCATCACGCCGCTGGACGAGGGCGGCGAGACCGTCACCCAGTTGCTGCTGGTGGCCAGCGACGTGACCGAGCAACGCGCTGCCGAACGGGCCCGCCTGCAGGCGGCCATCGCGCAGCGCGAGGTGCTGGTGCGTGAGGTCCACCACCGCATCAAGAACAACCTGCAGGGCGTGGCCGGCCTGCTGCAGCAGAACGCGGCAAGGCACCCCGAGCTGGCCCTGGCGCTGTCCGAGGCCGTGGGCCAGGTGCAGGCCATCGCGCAGGTCTATGGCCTGCAGGTGGGTGCCGGCGGCCCGCTGACGGTGGCCAGCCTGCTGGCAGCCATCGCGCAGTCGGTGCAGCGCACGTTCGGCCGGCCGATCGTCGTGCGCGTCGAAGGCGACGTGCCTCACCTGCTTCCCGAGGCCGAGTCCATCCCGGTGGCCCTGACGGTCAACGAGTTGCTGACCAATGCCATCAAGCACGGGCAGGGCGGTGAGGTGCGTTGCGCCTTGCGGGTCCAACAAGAGGGTGTACGCATCGAAATCGGCAGCCACGGCCGGCTGCCCGAAGGTTTCGACCTGGCGAGCATGCGGGGTGGCCTCTCGGGGCTGGGCCTGGTGCGGGCGCTGCTTCCCCGCCGCAGCGCCACGCTCAGCTTGCAGCAGGTGGGTGAGGAGGTGGTGGCTGCCATCGAATTGCGACCCCCGGGAGTGCGGGTGCCGGCGCTGGACGCGGCGCCCGCCTGATCGGCCACAATCCAGGGCATGAGCGCACAGGCCACCGCCTCGCCTCCCCCCGGCCCCCCCAGCGGCCCGTCGGCCGGCAAGGGAAGCATCCTCGTCGTGGACGATGACCGCCTGGTGCTGGCCACGGTGGTGCACGGCCTGTCCCAGGCGGGCTATCACGTCATCGATGCGGACAACGGCGACGACGCCATCCTGCTGGCACGCGAGCACCGCCCGGAACTGGCGCTGCTGGATATCCGCATGGAAGGCAAGAGCGGCTTCGACGTCGCCGAGACCCTGCGGGACGCCTATGGCATTCCCTTCATGTTCCTGTCGGCCTTCGCCGACGAGGCCACCCTGGCGCAGGTGCAGGCACTGGGGGCCGTGGATTACCTCATCAAGCCGCTGGATGTCGGCCAGATCGTGCCCAGCGTGGACGCGGCTTTCGCGCGCTTGCGGGCGGCGGGGGCCCAGCCGGCGACCCCGGCAACCATTGCCGCGGCGCCGGCCGAAGGGGCGGCCAGCGTGCTGAGCAACCCGGTGCCCCTGGCCGTGGGCGTGTTGATGCATCGCCATTCGCTGTCGCGCACCGAGGCCTGGCGCCGTCTGCAGCGGCTGGCCGCTGACCAGAAGATGAGCCTTCAGGCGCAAGCCGAGCGGCTGCTGGGCGCGGTGGAAGAGCTGGCCCGTACGGGCGGCTGACCGCGCCGGCCGTTCAGCCGGCCAGCGTGAAGTAGAAGGAGGCACCCCGGCCGGCTTCGGCCTCGGCCCAGATTTCGCCGCCATGCCGCCTCACGATGCGCCGCACCGAAGCCAGCCCCACACCGTGGCCGGGGAACTCGCTGGCGCTGTGCAGGCGCTGGAACAGGCCGAAGAGCCGGTCGGCCGAGCGCATGTCGAAGCCCGAGCCGTTGTCGCGGACCACATAGGCGATCCCGCTGCCATGCGGCACTCGCCGCAACGAGATCTGCGCCTTGGGGCAGCGCGCGCTGTACTTCCAGGCGTTGCCGATCAGGTTTTCCAGCACCAGCCGCAGCAGCGTGGGGTCGCCACGGGTGCTCAGACCGGGCTCGATGTCGATCTCGGCCACGCGTTCGGGCGCGCCGCGGGCCAGCTCGTCCGCCACCCAACCGGCCAGTTGCGACAGGTTGACGGTCTGTTGCGCCAGCGGCTGCGTCGACAGCTTGGCCAGTGTCAGCAGCGCATCGATCATCAGGTTCATGCGGGCCGCGGCGCCGAGCACGCGGTCCAGGTGGTCGTTGCCCACGCGGTCGAGCAGCCGTCCGTAGTCTTCCTTGACGATGCGGGTAAAGCCTTCGACCACCCGGATCGGCGCGCGCAGGTCGTGCGAGACCGTGAAGCTGAACTGCTCGCTCTCGGTGCTGTCGGCGACTTGTGACTCGGTCAGGGCAGCGCGGTTGCCGGGCGTGCGCTGCGCCAGCACCAGTCCCGCGCTGCCGTCCGGCAAGGGCCCGAAGGGCTCGAAGCGCCAGCCTGCCGCGGTCTCGCCGGCCGGAATGCCCGGTGTGGACTGCGCAGCGGTGCTGGCCAGCAGCAGCCGCTGGGCCGCCTGGCGGGCTGGCTCCGGGAGGTCCTCCAGGACAGCGTCCAGCCTGGCGCCGGCCGTCAGGCCTGGCCAGCGCGTACGGGCGGCCTGGCTCGCGTGGCTGACCGTCCAGGCGCCCTGTCGGGCCGTGGCCACGATGACTGCCGTGACGTCGCTGGCCAGCAAGGCGGGCAGGGCGGCCGAAGCGGCTGTCAGCCGGTCGAGGGCGTCGACCGGTCGGGCCGTGCCGACGAACCCGCTGAAGGCGCCCCGATCGTCGAGCTGCGGCATGCCCGCCAGTTCCCAGTGCTGGGCGCCTGCGGCGGCGGCGCCATGCCACTGCAGGCCGGCAAAGGCCGTCTGCGACCGAAGCCGGTCCTGCAGTCCGGGCCGCGGCGGCGGGTCCTGGGCATCGTCGGTCGGGTCGAACAGGGCGCAGCGGTCCACGGCCGGCAGCCCCGGCCCTTGCCAGGTGACCAGCCGGTGGGCCGCATCGGTGCGCCAGACGAAGGCGTCCTGCAGGCCTTGCCACAGCCTTGCGGCAGCTCGGGCTTCGCGCAGTTCGCGATCGGCCGCCGCGCGACCGGCCTGGCGGCCCCAGACATGGGCCAGCACCCCCACGGCAACCAGGGCGGTGCAGGCCAACAGCCAATGGGTGGCGGCGTCGGGATCGGTCGGGCCCTGGCACGCACTGAGAGCCAGTGCAGCGGCCCATGCGGCGGCATGTCGCGTGCGACGCGGCCTGCCGTCCGGGCTTGTACCAAGCATGAAAGCCATTGTACGGAGCGCCCGGCGGGCCTCCCTGGCGCTCAAGTTCGGTTGGGGCGCGCCGAAATTCACGACATGCACTTGCACCCTGATCGCCCGTGGCATGCCTTGCTTTGCGTGCGCCGTTCTCGCCAGCGCGGGTACAGTCAGGACGCTCTCGCGCGGCTTGCCGAGCAGGCCGGGACGATCGCAATCCATGCTCCTACGCGCCTGCCCCGATGAGCCCACTGACCGACCATCCGTCTGCGCCGACACCGGCTCCCGTCCCGATCACGCTCGACGCGGCCGCCCTGGCGCGGCTGCGTGAGCTGGATCCCGAGGGCCGCCTGGGCGTGGTCGAACGGGTCCTCAAGGCCTTCGAGACGTCGCTGTCGCGGATGATGGGACAGTTGGAGACCGAACGTTCGGGCGGCAACGCGGCGGTCGTTTCTGCCGTGACGCACACCCTGAAGTCATCGGCCGCCAGCGTGGGCGCGTTGTCCCTGTCCAGGGCCTGCGCCGAGACCGAGAAGTGGCTGCGCAACGGCGAGCCCGGCGACCTCGCCGCGGACATCGAACGGTTGCTTGCCGAGTCCCACGCCGCGTTGGCGGCGGTTAAGGCTATGCTGCGGTATTGATCGAGCGCAGCCCATGATCACCTCGCAGCCGTTCGTCGACGACAGCCTTCTGCCTCAACCGGAGGTATTGCTGGTCGACGACGATGAAGTCAACCTGCTCTTGATCTCGCTGGCGCTGCGCGAGCGCGGCTTCAAGATCTCCGAGGCCTGCAGCGGCGAGAAGGCCCTGGAGATGTTGCGGGATTGGACGCCCGACATCATCGTTCTCGATGCACTGATGCCCGGCGGCCTGGATGGCTTCGACACCTGCCGTCGCCTGCGCGAGATGCCCGGGTTCGAGAACATCCCGGTGCTGATGCTCACGGGCCTGGAAGACGACCCCTCCATCACCCGCGCCTACCAGGCCGGCGCGACCGACTTCTTCATCAAGGCCACGCAGTGGAACCTGCTGGTTCGCCGGCTGCATTACCTGCTGCGCGCTTCGCGCACGCGCATCGAGCTGGAACGCAGCAAGAGCAAGCTGGCGCGCGCCCAGGACCTGGCGCGCATGGGCAGCTTCGATTGGCGCCGGCCCGACCGCCTGGAAACCGGCGGCCTGATCATGTCGCCCGAGGCGCTGCGGGTCTTCGGCTTCGGCCCTCAGGAAGATGTGAGCCTGCGCGCGCTGCTGCGCATGGTGCCGCAGGACGAGCGACGGTCCTTCCTGCGGCAGCTGCACGACGCGCTGCGCCGCGCATCGGTCTTCGCCACCGACGTGCCCATCGTGCTGTTCGACGGCCGCCAGCGGATCATCCACGTGGAGGCCGAGCCCGAGTTCAACGAGCATGGCCACGGTGCGGGCTATGCGGGGATCGTCCAGGACGTGACCGACCGCCGGGTGGCCGAGGACAAGATCCGCCAGCTGGCCAACTTCGACGCGCTCACCGGCCTGCCCAACCGGCGCCAGCTGATGTGGCGCGCCGAGCGTGCGCTGGAACAGGCGCGGCGCATGCAGCACCAGTGCGCGCTGTTGCTGATCGACCTCGACCGCTTCAAGATCATCAACGACACCCTGGGCCACGCGGCAGGCGATGAACTGTTGGTGGAAGTGGGCCGCCGGCTGCGGGCCTGCGTGCGCCACAGCGACCAGGTGATGGAAGGCGCCGTTGAGATCGGCGGCGTGCGATCGCACCGCTCGCTCGAGGCGGTGGGCCGGCTGGGCGGCGACGAGTTCGTGGCCCTGCTGCCCGAGGTGGCCGCCGACAGCGACGCCGAGCGCGTGGCCGAGCGGGTGCTCGAATCGCTGCGCGAGCCGATTTTCGTGAGCGGCCAGGAATGCTTCGTCACGGCCAGCATCGGCGTGGCGATCTTCCCGCGCGACGGCAACACCGTCATGGACCTGCTGCGCAATTCCGATGTGGCGATGTATTCGGTCAAGGCCCAGGGCAAGAACTCCTCGGCCATCTACAGCCACACGCTGGCTGGCCGCGGCCGAGAGAAGCTGGAATTGGAAACGGCCCTGCACAAGGCCATCGAGCGCGAAGAACTGGTGCTGCACTACCAGCCCAAGGTCGACGTGCGTGGCGCCCGCATGGTGGGCGTGGAAGCGCTGATGCGCTGGCAGCGCGGCGGCAAGCTGGTGCCGCCGGGCGACTTCATTCCACTGGCCGAGGACACCGGCCTGATCGTGCCGTTGTCGGAGTGGGCCCTGCGCGAAGCCGCCAAGCAGGCCCGACTCTGGCACGAGGCCTTCGGCTTTGCGGACTCCATCGCCGTCAACCTGCCCAGCCGCCTGTTCGAGCGCAGCGACCTGGTCGAGCACATCCACCAGTGCGTCACCCAGGCCGGCGTACCGCACCGCGTGATCCAGCTCGAGATCACCGAAGACAACCTGATGAAGGAGTTGCAGAACGTCATCCCGGCGCTGCATCGCTTGAACGAGATCGGTGTGGAGATCTCCATCGACGACTTCGGCACCGGCTATTCGTCGCTGGCCTACCTGACCACCCTGCCGATTTCTGAGCTCAAGATCGACCGCAGCTTCGTGCGCGACCTGGGCATCACGCCGCAGAGCTCGGCGGTTGTCACCGCCATCATCGCGCTGGCCCGCTCGCTGGGCCTGCGCGTGATCGCAGAGGGCGTGGAGACGCTGCGCCAGATGGAGGTGCTGCACCGCCTGGGGTGCGGCGTCATGCAGGGCTTCCTGTTTAGCCGCGCCGTGCCGCCCGATGACCTTCAGGTGTGGCTGGAGCAGACGGTGCTGCCGCGCAAGGCGCCCTGGATCGGCGCGGCCAACGAAGGCGATCCCCTCGGGGAGGGGCCCCGCGCCGCGGGCGGGCGGCCCGCCCGCTGATGGACGCCACCCGGACCTCGCCGTCGCCAGCGGCGGCGCCTGCCGCGTCGCCGATGGCCACGGGGCTCCTGCCCGCAGCCCTGGCCAAGGGCGCGCTGCGCCGCCTGGCGCAGGCCCAGTTGGAACCCACGCCCGAGAACTACGCCCGCGCCTACGCCGATGAGGCTGGCCTGCCGCCGCCCTCGCCGCTGGCGTCGGTAGCGCCGGGCGCCACGGATGCCAAAGTGCAGGGCCCTGCCTGGGCCGGGCTGGTCGAGCGGCTGGCACGAAACCTCGAGCGCGGCGGCCGGCAGTGGACCGCGGCGCGGCGCAAGGACAGCCTGCAGCGCGTGCTGGATGGCAGCCGCAGCGACGCCCAGCGCCTGCTGCAGCGCCTGCAGTCGTTGATGACGGCCTGGGAGGGCGATCTTCCTCCCGATGCCGCGCTGGCGGCCGAGATCGGCACGCCGCCGGCCGCCGCCCTGGTTGCAGGCGACCCCGGGGCATGGCCGCCGCTGGTCGCCACGCTGGAGGCCACCGTCCGGGCCGGCCTGCCGCCGGCGGAAGCCCGTGCCGTGGCGCTGGCCGATGAACTCAAGGCCCTGGCCTGCTCGCTGGCCGCCGACGGCGCATTGCCGGCCCACATCGCGGCCATCGATGCCGTCTGCCACCAGGCGCGACGTCTCTTTGCGCACCGCCACCACCTGGTCGACGAACTGTCCGGCCTGTGCCGTGAATTGAGCGCCGGGTTGACCGAGCTGTCCGAAGACGACAGCTGGGCCCAGGGCCAGTGCGAGGCGCTGCAGGCCCGCCTGGGCGACGAGCCCGGCGAGGCCTTGAGCGTGCGCAGCGTGCGGGCGGCCAGTGCGCTGCTGGCCGAAACGCGCGCCGAGCAGCAGCGCCTTCGCAGTGACCGTCAGGCTGCACGGTTGGCGCTGCGGCAGCTCATCACGGACATGCTGCACGAGATGGGCGAGCTCGGCGAGCACACAGGCCGTTTCGAGCAGGCCGCTGCCAGCCACGCGCAGGCCATCGAGCGCGCCGACACGCTGGACGGGCTCACCGCCGTGGTCAAGGCGCTGCTGGAAGATACGCGCACGGTGCAGTCGGCCGTCCGCGTCTCGCAGCAGCGACTGCAGGCCGACCGCGCCCGCGCTGCCGATCTCGAATCGAAGGTCCTCGAGCTCGAGAGCGAGTTGCGGCGTCTGTCCGAGGAAGTGTCCACCGATGCGCTTACACAGGTGGCCAACCGCCGCGGCCTGACGCTAGCCTTCACCGCCGAAAGTGCTCGCAGCGAACGCGAGCAGTCCGCAGGCGACACGGCCGCCGCGGCACTGGCGGTGGGCCTGATCGACATCGACAACTTCAAGAAGCTCAACGACAGCCTGGGACACGCCGCCGGCGACCAGGCCCTGAAGTTGCTGGCTGCCGCGGTGCGCGAACGGCTGCGCCCGGTGGACCACCTGGCCCGCTTCGGCGGCGAGGAATTCGTGGTGCTGATGCCGGCCACCCAGGCGGCGCAGGCGCAGGAGGCGCTGACCCGGCTTCAGCGAAGCCTGAGCGAAGCCCTGTTCCTCCACGATGGGCGCGAAGTCTTCGTGACCTTCTCGGGCGGCGTGACCCAATGGCGCCCCGGCGAGGCGCTGCAGGCGGCCCTGGAGCGTGCCGACGAAGCCCTGTACGAAGCCAAGCGCAGCGGCAAGAACAGGACCTGCCTGGCCTGATCCAGGACCGGTGCGAGGCGAGGGTCCTGCGGTGGCGCCCCGCCATGTTCCGCGTGCGTTTGGTCACAACCGGGTCTCAAGCCATGCCTACACTCGGTCGAAAGGCTGTCAGGTGAATCCAGAATCTGGATTCGGCTGGTGAGGCCAGTTCCGAATCCGAGCGTTCCAACCGCCAAGGCTCAGGCCACAGGGCATGCAACCGATGAGTCCTCTCAGCCACCTGTTCAACCCCTTTCGCAAACTGGTCGCCGCCGTCTTCCGGCATGACCTGGCTTTGCGGCGAGCCGAGTCCGGCGTGCGCGTGGTGCTGGAAGAGCGCAGCACGCGGCCCGGCAAGGTCAAGCCGCCCAGCCGGGCCGAACTGGCAGCGGCACGCGAGGCCAAGGAACTGGAGCTGATGCGCACCCAGCTGGCCGAACTTCTCAACGAGGTGCCCGAGACCCGGCAGGCCATGCGGCACCTCGTCTTCGTGGAACAGGCGCTCACCCGCAAAGGCTTGCGTGCGTTGCACAAGTTGCCGCTGGATGTGCTGCAGAGGGCCTTGGAACAGCTGGACGGCCTGGTAACAAATTGGTCGCCTGTTGGCCTGGCCGGCCTGCGCTCCAAGATGGCCGTGGCCATCATCGACCGTGAAAACATGGACCCGGACGCCGAGGCCGATGCCTACCGGACGGCCGCGGTCCTGGAAGCGGCACCCTTCTCGCAGGAAGTACCCGAGGTCCCCGCCCGATCGGACGACGAGGCTTTGGCGGCGGCCTACGCCGCCCTGGGCGACCTGGCGCCCAGCACGGTGGAAACGCAAGGCGAGCTGCGCTCGCAGTCGGTCCGCACGGCACCCCGCCGCAGCCTGCTGCAGCCTGACAGCATCAGCTCGCCGAGCCCGGACATCGAAGTCCGCGCCCTGCACGATTGAACCCGCCCTTCGTGGGGCGCCGCCCCGGCGCATGCCGCGACGTACATCAAGACACATTCAGGCCAGGGTAAACACACCTACGATCCCTCGAATGAGGGGTTAGGGCTTGCTGGAGGGATTCCCCGATCTCAAACTTGTGGTGCTATGCCGCAAAATGTGGGCACTTCACACATTTAACGACCACTCCACGAGGAACACATGAGCAAGAAGTCCTTTTTCAAGACTGCCCTGATGGCGGCCTGCCTGAGCGCCGCGGGCGCGTCGCAGGCTGCAGTGCAGGTCTACACCGATTCCGCCAGCTTCCTGGCTGCCGTTACGGCCGCGGCCACCGACACGTTCGACAACCTGACGGCCGGCACGCAGTACGCCAGCCCGATGACGCGCAGCGCGGGCACCTACGGCTACACGGCCTCGGTCACGCGGTCCGACGGCAGTGCCGACACGTTCTATCCCGCCGGGGGCGGCGGCGATAGCTGGCTGTCGCCCAACGTGGTGGACGACACCATCAGCTTCACCGGTTTCACCAGTCCCATCTATGCGATTGGCGGCCTGTTCTTCGGCACCAACTTCGCCGGCGCCTTTGCCGCGGGGCTGTCGCTGGATGTCACCATCAGCGACGGCACCACCACCACCACGAGCAGCGTGGTCAATGGCACCACCAGCAGTTTCCTGGGCTTCGTGTCCAGCACGGCCATCGTCAGCATGAGCGTCACGGAACAGGCGAGCGCCAGCCCGACCTGGCCGACCATCAACAACTTGGTGGTCGCCGTGCCCGAGCCGCAGACCTACGCCCTGATGCTGGCGGGCCTGGCCATGGTGGGCGCCAGCGTCCGCCGTCGCGCGGGCTGATGCCGCACCTGGGGCCGCCACGTGCGGCCCCAGACACCACACAGGCCGCCTGGGGCGGCCTTTTTCATTTCTTCTTGGGGTCGACCTTGTCGCCGATGACCCCACCCACCACGGCGCCGCCCACCGTGCCCACGGCACTGCCGCCGGTGAGGATGGCGCCCGCCACCCCTCCGATGGCCGCCCCCCCGGCGGTGTTCTGTTCGTGCTGCGAGAGATTGCTGCAAGCCGTTGCCGTCAACGCCAGCAGCGTGAAGGCGCAGAGCGTGGTGATGTGATGGGCGGGGGTCCGAAGGGTCGTGTTGCGAAGGGTCATGGCAGTTCCTGGCAAGAGCGTGGCACCCGGCGGATGCGCGGGATGAACGCACGGGGCACGCGGCCCCGTGTCGATGACACGGTTTAGCGGTAACGGGGGCGGGCGTCTGTGCGCCAACTCGCATGGCCAGCGCGGCCAGGGTTGAGGGCTGTGCGCGCGAATCGGGTACAAGATCGCCAGCAATCAACAGGCCCGGACTCCCATGACGACTCCATTCACTGACGCGGCGGCCCTCTGGAACCAGCGGTTCGCGGGTGAGGACTATCTCTTCGGCCGCCATCCCAACGAATACCTGCGCGCCAAGGCGCCCCTGCTGCCGAAGGCCGGCCGGGTCTTGTGCGTGGCCGATGGGGAAGGGCGCAACAGCGTCTGGCTGGCCGGGCAGGGATTGCAGGTCGAGGCCTTCGACATCTCGGCCGTGGGGGTCGACAAGGCCCGGCGACTGGCCGCGGATGCGGGGGTGTCGGTCGCCTTCAGCGTGGCCGATTGCGACAACTTTGCATGGGCCCCGGAAAGCCACGATGCGGTGGTCGCGATCTTCGTGCAATTCGCAGACCCGGCGATGCGGGCCCGCCTGTTCGCCCGCATGGTCCAGGCGCTGAAGCCCGGCGGCCTGGTCATCCTGCAGGGCTACACGCCCCGGCAGCTCGAATACAAGACGGGCGGGCCGAGCGAGTTGTCGCACCTGTACACGGCCGAGTTGATCGGCGAATCGTTCAGGCCGCTCCAGACGCTGGAACTGGTCGAGTACGAGGCGGCGTTGAACGAAGGGGCGCGCCATGCGGGGCGCTCGGCCTTGCTGGGGTTCGTCGCGCGCAAGCCCTGAGCACGGCGCAGGCTGTCAGCGGGCGGCCAGGAAGCGGTCGTGGAGCCACATGCCCGCGACCATCGCCGCGACGAACAGCCAAGCAGCGCCCAGGCCGCTGCCCATGGCCACCAGTGCAGGGCCTGGGCAGAAGCCGCCGATGCCCCAGCCGATGCCGAAGAGCACGCCACCCGCGATCAGGCGCCCGTCGATCAGCGTGATGGCAGGCAACTCCATCGGCTCGCCCGTCCATGAGCGCTTGCGGCGCCGCGCCACGGCGAAGGCCCACACGCCCACCGCGATGGCGCCGCCCATCACCAGGGCCAGGCTCGGGTCCCAGGCGCCGAACAGGTCCAGGAAGGCCTTGACCTTGGCCGAGTCGGTCATCCCGCCGGCAATGAGGCCCAGGCCGAACAGCAACCCGCTGATACCCGCGAACACGTTGCGCATGGCGTGGCTGCTTCAGATGACGTGACGCAGCAGGAACACGGTGACGAAGCCCGCGCCCATGAAGGCCAGCACGTTGGCCATGGAACGCGGCGAAAGGCGGCTCAGCCCGCACACTCCGTGGCCGCTGGTGCAGCCGTTGCCCATCCGGACCCCGACCCCGACGAACAGCCCCGCGGCCACCAGCGCCCAGGGGCCGACGTCGACGCGCGCCGCCGGCAAGGGTGCGAACAGGCGCCAGACCCAGGGTGCCATGAAGAGCCCGGCAAGGAACAGCAGGCGCGTTCGTTCCGGCCGCAGGCTGGAACCCGACAGCAGCGCACGCAACGGGCTGGCGACGATGCCGGCGATGCCCGCCACACGCCCGTTGCCCAGGATGAACAGCGCCGACGCCAGGCCGATCAACAGGCCGCCGACGAGCGCACTCCAGGGTGTGAAACGATCCCAGGCAATCATCATCTGCACAGGAGGGGCCCGCCTCTCAACGGTGCGCCAGGGGCACGAGCCGGTCGGACGAATCCACCTCGGCGCCACTGTCCAGTTCGATCGCCACCTGGGTGCATACCGCGCGGCACAGCATGGCCACGCGCTCGCTCTGCAGCCGGTAGTAGATCTGCGTGCCTTCGCGCCGCTTGGCCAGCACTCCGCTGCGATACAGCGTGGCCAGGTGCTGCGACATGTTCGGCTGGGTGGTGTCGATCAGGGCCAGCAGTTCGCTGACGTTCTTCTCCTGCTGGCACACGGCGCTGATGATCTTCAGGCGGACCGGCGTGGCCAGCACCCCGAAGAGCTCGGCCGCCGACTCGAACACGCGGTCTTGATTGCTCTGCTCTGGCATCGTACGGCTCCAGCGGGTTGGCCCATTCGTTCAGCATTTTATTCGTACTCAGCGATGAATGGGGCGCGCAAGGCCCGCTACTTGCCGTCCTGCTGCTCCATCAACAGGTACGCGTTGTAGGCATTCATGCGGTTGGCGGCGCGGAACAGCGGCATGTCTTCGTAGCGCGACCAGTCCGTGCGGGCATAGGTGTCCTCGAAGGGCTCGATTTCGTGGGCCGCCGCGCCCATGGTCTGGCGCAGGTAAGCCAGGTAGTCGCGCGTGAGCGCCAGGTCGGCCAACGGATCGGTCGACGCCGGGCCGTGCCCGGGCACGACCACGCGCGGCCGGTCCTGGATCAGGCGCTCGAGCGAGGACATCCACAGGCTGCTGTCGGCCTGGCCGACGAAGGGAATGCGACCGCGGAAGAACAAGTCCCCCGAGAACAGCACCCCCAGCTTCGGCACGAAGACCACCAGGTCCTCGGCCGTGTGGGCGGGGCCCACATGGCGGATGAGGATGTCGTAAGAGCCCACCTGCAGGTGCGTCTCGTCGGCCTCCAGCCATCGGTCGGCGGGCACCAGGTGCGTGTGGTCATCCACCCACGGCGCCAGTTCCAGCCGGCTGGCTTCCAGGCGCTTCCGTGCGGTGTCGGCGTTGAGGTATTCGCGCGCCGCGTGGTGCGCCAGGATGGTGGCCCCGGCGGCCTTGAAGGTTTGCAGGCCGTAGATGTGGTCGGCGTGGTAGTGCGTCACGATCACGACGCGCACGGGCTGCGTGGCGATGCGCCGGATCTCGGCCAGCAGGGCCTCGGCCAGCGTGGGCGAGCCCAGGGCATCGGCCACGACCACGCCGTCGTCGGCGACGATGAAGCCGGCATTCGAGATGAAGTTGCGGTGCGGCGGGCAGCCCCGGCATCAGCGACCGCAGGTTACCCTGCGCCGCCAGCACCAGCAGCCGGCTCGAGCAGCCGCGGGCCAGGATCATGCCGGTGCCGAACACGGCGCCGCCCACGACCGCACCCGAGAGGCTGCCGCGTGCCGCCAACTGCCGGGCGTCGCGGGCGTCGAACCAGCCCGCCCCGGCCAGTGCCTGCGTGGCCAGCACGGCCGTGGCAAAGGCGAACAGCCAGACGGTGAGCTTGCCGCCCGTGAGGTTGCGGGCAAATTCGATCACGGCCGAGCGCAGGCAGAAGCGGGAACGCTGGGCCAGGAACCCGAACGCCACGCCCACGGCCAGCCCCGTCAGTACCAGCGTGTTGCTCTCGCCCAGGCGGCCGACGGCGGGTTCGACGAGGCTTTCGAGCAGGGGAACGACCATCACCGCCACCGTAGGGGACGCGCCACCGGTTCGCCTTGACGGGGATCAGGTCCAGGCGCTTGGGCAGCCAAGGAAGGGCCGCCTGGCTAAGGCCGGATGTACGCGTAGCCTTGCCCTTGGAGCTCGGCCAGCCGCACCACCCCGGACGGGGTGAAGTCGGCTTCCTGCAGGAACTGGTCCTTCCTCAGGCCCCGTGTCTTGAGCGTGATCTCGCAGACCTCGAAGGACACGCCGCGGCTCTTCAGGGCCGACACGGGGCCCGCATACGGGCTGCCGTTCTTGTCCTTGGCGCCCTCCATCAGGAAGTCCACGCCCTGGGCGTGGGCCACCACGATGATCTTGGCGGTGGGGTCGGTGTCCAGGTGGTTGCGCACGTTGCGCAAGGCGCCCAGCGCCTGCGCATCGGTGTCGCTGACGTGGTCGGCGACCTTGTCCTGCGCCCAGGTCAGGCCGGAAACGAGGAGCAGTGCTGCACAGGCGAGAAAGCGGCGGACGTTCATCGAGGTCTCCTTGGGGATGGGCGGGCGGGGGGTCAGAACTCGATGGCGTCGGCGATCGCTTTCAGGCCGGCCACGGCGCAAGCGTCGTTGGCCTCGCACCCGGCGCACCCGAGACGCCGATGCCGGCCAGGGTCTCGGCGGCCAGCGTGGCCGTCAGGGCGGCTTCAGGCGTCAGCAGCTTGACGGCGTAGACCGCCTGCTGCCCGAGCACGGTTGCCGCCGGCAACGCCAGGCAAGCCGCCCAGAGCCAGGTGCAGCGGCAGGAACGCACGGAGGTGCTCATGCTCGCTCAGGCCTTGGCGATGCCGGGGTTGCCCTGCACGCCCACCAGCGTGGGCGTGTTGATCTGGCGGGCCTTCACGTGGCCCCCTGGCTGCGACTTCAACCAGCCTTCGACCACGTCCCACACCGGCTGGCTGCCCGGCGCCGTGCGCGCCTCTTCGGCCACCGGGGCCCAGCCCGCCACCTTGTACTTGCGGGCGGCCTCGATCGACTTGCCGGCCAGCCGCATGTCGCTGATGCGGCGGCCCGTCTGCTCCCCCGGTTGGCAGGTGTAGGCCAGCCCGCCCACGCGCACCATGTCGCCGCCCTGCTGGTCGTAGGGGTCGGGGTTGAAGAGGTTGTCGGCCACGTCTTCGAGGATGGTCTTGATCGTCTCATCGGTCATCTCGCTGACCGTGGCCGTCGGGTAGGTGATGGCCAGCTGGTCCATCATCAGTTCGCGCGTGATCACGTCGCCCGGCAGCAGCGTGGTGCCCCAGCGGAAGCCGGGCAAGAAGGCGATCTCGGCTCCCTGCACGTCCATCAGCGCATCGCAGACGAGCTGGTCCCAGCTGCCGTTGAAATTGCCCCGCCGGTACAGCAGCCCGTCGGTGACCGCGAGCTTCTCGGCCAGCCTGGCCTGGTGGGGTTGTCGGAACTTGGCGATCAGGCTCGCCATGCCCGGATCGGCCTTCAACGGGTCGGCGAAGACGGGCAGCAGGCGATACCGGAAATCAGCCACCTTGCCGCCTTTCACGTCGAAGTCCATCACGCCCAGGAACTTGCCGTTGCTGCCGGCGTTGGTCACCAGCGTCTTGCCGCCGGCGTTGGCCACGGGCACCGCCACGGGCTCGCCGTCATGGGTGTGGCCGCCGAAGATCGCGTCGAGCCCCCGCACGCGCGAAGCCAGCTTCAGGTCGACGTCCATGCCATTGTGCGAGAGCAGGACGACCACCTGCGCTGCCTTGCCGCGCAATTCGTCGATCATCTTCTGCAGGTCTCGTCCTGGATGCCGAAGCTCCAGTCGGCCACCATGTAGCGCGGGTTGGCAATGGGCGTGTACGGAAAGGCCTGCCCGATGATGGCCACCGGGATGCCATGGATCTCGCGCAGCACGTAGGGCTTGAAGACGGGGTCGCCGAAGTCGGTCGTCCTGACGTTCTGGGCGACGAATTCGAGGTGCCCCTTGAAGTCCTTTTCGACGATCTCCCTCACCCGGTCCATGCCATAGGTGAACTCCCAGGGGCCGGTCATCACGTCCACGCCCAGCAGCTTGCAGGCGTCGACCAGGTCCTGCGCTTGGGTCCACAGCGAGGTGGCCGAGCCTTGCCAGGTGTCGCCGCCATCCAGCAGGAGCGCGCCGGGGCGGTTGGACTTCAGCTGCTTGACCAGCGTGGCCAGGTGCGCAAAGCCGCCCACCTTGCCGTAGCGGCGCGCCGCGGAGTCGAAGTCGAGGCAGGTGTAGGCAAAGGACTGTTCGCTGCCGGGGCGCAACCCGGCGGCCTTCAGCAGCGATTCCCCCACCAGGTGCGGCAGCTGGCCCTGCATGGCACCCACGCCCATGTTCACGCTGGGTTCGCGGAAGTGGACGGGCAGCAACTGCGCATGGCAGTCGGTCATGTGCAGCAGCGACACGTTCCCGAAGGCCGGCAGGTCGTACAGCCCTTGTTGCGCGCTGGCAGCATCGGCGTGGGCGTGGCGGCCGAGGTTCAGGCCGGCGGCCGAGGCGGCGCCCAACACCTGGAGGAATCCTTGGTGGCGCACAGCACGCGGCCGTCGGCCGTCATCGCCACGGCGAAGACGTTGGACGACTGGCCCATCTTCACGCGGGTGGAAAAGCTGGGCTGTACCGCATCGCTGACGTCGAACATGGCCGACAGCATGGCCGGGTTCTTCTCGACCAGCAGCAGCAGCCGCTTGACGCCGGGCAGTGACGTGGCCGCGCCGACCGGCACCACGGCACCGTTCTCGGCGATATCCGGGCCGGTGATGGTCACGTCCTTGCTCTCGGTGGGCGCGGCTCCGCCCAGCGCCTTCATCAGGTCCGGCAGGGTCTTGGCGTCGAACGCCGCGGAGTTGTAGCCCGCGGCCAGCCACTGCGCAATGGTGCGTGCCTCGGCCTCGCTCAGGGTTTGTGGGGGCATGGTGATCGCGCCCCACGGGCCCGTGCCGCCGGAGCGGATCTTGCCGGCGAGATACGCCACGGCATCGGTGCGGTCGCCGTATTTCCTGGCGATGTCGCGGAAGGCCGGGCCGACGATCTAGCTGTCGACGGCATGGCAAGCCACACAGGTGTACTGGCGGGTGAGCGCGGCGGCCGACGCGGGTGCTGCGCCTTCGGCCGGGGTTGCCGGTGCGGCCAGGGCGGTCCGGGCCGTGGCCAGGCTCGCCGGCGGCGGCCATGTGGTGTCGGCGCCGTGCTGGGCGCCGACCAGGCGGTTTTGCTCGGCCAGGTTGCCATGCTGGTTGCGTGCGAAATCGGGCAGGAACGAAGCCACCCGGGGTTCGGGCGCGCAGTCCTTCATGCAGGCGATGGCCTTGACGTCGGGCCGGCCGCCATTGCCCAGGCCGCCCTTGGCGGCACTGGCGCCGGGCCACAGGCCATGGTCGGTGGTGACACCGTTGCGGTTCGGCAGCCGCTTCTGCACCTCGGCGATGTTGCGATCGGACAGCACGAGGTCATCGGGCACGATGCCGCCGAGGTTCAACAGGTAGGCCGTGACCGCATACACCTCGTCCGGCTTGAGCGACTTGGGTGCCGACCAGGGCATGGCGCGGTTGATGTAGTCCCACAGCGTGGACAGCGTGGAGACCTTCATCAAGGTGGTGCGGCCAGGAAACGCCGGGTCGTTGAGGCGGGCCACGTGGCCGGTCTTGATGTCGTCGGCGGTGGTGCCGCCCACCAGGGGCGAGAAGGTCTGGTTGCTTTCGCCGAAGATGCCATGGCAGGCGGCGCATTTGCCTTCCCACCCCTCCATGCCTTGCGCGACCGAGCCCGAGCCGGGCGGCAGGCCCTTGAAATCGGGGCGTACGTCGATGTCCCAGGCCGCCACCTCTTTCGGGCTGGCCGCGCGGCCCACGCCGGGATAAGCCTCTTGCGCCTGCAGCGCCCCCGCCACACCCAGTCGATGTTGAAGCGCGTCAGGCACTTCGAGAGCACCGGGGTATCAAGCCGCGCCGTGCGCCAGCTGCGCCCGCCATCCACCGATACGTCCACCCGCTGGACCTTGCCGCGGCCCGACCACGCCAGGCCCGAGACGTTGTAGTAGCCCTTGTCCAGCAGCACCTGCCCACCCGAGGGCGTGGTGACCACGCTCTTGCATTCCTGCGTGCTGGTGTACTGGCGATGCAGCCCGCCTGGCAGCAGATCGACGTAATGGATGGTCTCGTCCTTGGTGCCATAGGGCATGGCGCCCACTTCGATGCGGCGCAGGTACTTGACCCAGCTGACGCCTTGCACGCCCGGCACCACCAGGCGCAGCGGGTAGCCGTTCTCAGGCCGCAGCATCTCGCCGTTCTGGCCGTAGGCCACGATGACCTCGCCGCTCTCGATCAATTCCATCGGCACCGTGCGGGTCATCGAAGAGCCGTCGGCGCTCTCGGCCAGCACGAATCGGCCGCGCTTGTAGTCCACGCCGGCCCTGTCCAGCGGAATCTTCAGCGGCACGCGGGTGAACTCGCTGCAACTCAGCATGCCGTGGGTGTACTGGCAGGTCGGCACGGCCACGTTGCCCCACTCCATGCCGGTGTTGGCGCCGCATTCGATGAAGTGGAAGCGGCTCACCGCGGGCAAGCGCATCAGTTCGTCCATGGTGTAGACCATGGGTTGCCTGAGGATCTTGTCATCCGAACCGTTGATCATCAAGCGGTGCCTGGACGGATCCACGTCCCACCAGCCCTGGTGATGGCGCTCGAAGTGAAGGCCGCTGGGTGTGACGATGCCGAACAGGGACTGCATCGGTACGAACGAGACCGAGGCCTGGGCCGTCTGGGTCAGGCCCGGGCTGGTGCGCCGCTGCACATTCGACTCGAAGCGGGAAGGCTTGCCGTAGCCATCGGTGGCCACCGACTGCCCCAGGCCGCGCGAATGCGCCGGCAGCACGAGGATGTTGGGGTCCCCCCCTTCGGCGGGCAGGGGATTGGACTGTGCGCCCGCAGCCGGGGCCACGATTGCCGCGCCGGCTGCGCCCACCGTGGCAAAGGCCTTGCGGATGAAGTCGCGGCGCCCCGACTGGGCCTCGACGAACACCTGCTGCACACCATGGGCATCCAGAAGGTGCTCGGGGGCCTTGAGCAGGCGTCCGGTGGTTTGGCGCTCGGGTTGCAAGGGTCTTCTCCGATCGGTCCGCAGGCATCGCGGAACCATCCATCTGTGCATGCAAGTTCACACACCCAAGAAAAGTGTGATTGACGAGCAGTCGGGGAAACCCGTGGTCGTCTGTTGAACCTGCACCCTGCGGCATCATTGCCGGGCGTGTTGGCCAGGTTGCCGGCAGCCCCCTACCGAAGACGGAATCCCGTGATGAGCCTCCCGCTAAGCCCTGCCGCTGCCACACAGGCCGTGATCTGGGGTGGCCTGTTGATCGGCCTGCTGCTCGGCGCGGTGGCGCAGACGACCCGCTTTTGCACCATGGGTGCGCTGGCCGACTGGTTCGGCTTTGGCGGCGCGGCCCGGTTGATGATGTGGGTGCTGGCCGTCACCTTGGCCGCCACGTGCACCGTGGCCCTGATGAGCCTGGGCTGGTTCGACCCTTCGCGAACCGCCGCCTGGAGCGACCGGTTCCTGTGGCTTTCCTACGCGGTGGGCGGCCTGGTGTTCGGGTTCGGCATGGTGCTCGCCTCGGGTTGCCCCCAGCGCAACCTGGTGAAGGCTGGCGCAGGCAGCCTGAAGGCCTGGGTGACTCTCGTCGTGGCGGCCATCTCGGCCGAGATGACGCTGCGCGGCGTGCTGGCCGAGGCCCGGGTGCGCGGCCTGGACGGCGCTGCCATCCAGTTGGCCCACCCTCAGGATCTCGGGTCCACCTTTGCCCCGCTGGTGGGCGCCACGCCGGCTGCGTTCCGGTGGGCAGTGGTGGTGCTCATGCTGCTGGCGGCCGCTTGGCTCTTGTGGCGCTCGAAGGAGGCCATGGACCGCTTTCACTGGATCGGCGGCGCCGCGGTCGGCTTGCTGGTGCCTGCGGCGTGGCTGCTCACGGGCCACCTCGGGTTCATAGCCGAGCATCCCGAGACGCTGGAGGCGTCCTGGATGGGCACCTATTCGCACCGGCCCGAAGCCTTGACCTTTGCCGCTCCCATCGCGCACAGCCTCGACCTGCTCACGCTCTGGTCGGACCGCAACAACACCCTCAGCTTCGGCGTCATGGTCACGCTGGGGGTCGTCCTGGGCAGCCTGGCCGCGGCCCTGCTGCGCAAGGAATTCCAGGTCGAGTCGTTCCAGAACGCCGAAGACATGGTCAACCACCTGTTGGGCGCCGTGCTGATGGGCTTCGGTGGCATTACCGCCATGGGTTGCTCCATCGGCCAGGGCATCAGCGGCCTGTCGCTGCTATCGGCGGGTTCTTGCCTGGCGGTGGCGGGCATCGTGGGCGGGGCCTGGCTCGGCTTGCGGCTGCAGGCGTGGCGGATCGAGCGCAGCGCCTGACAGGGTCGGCCAGGGCCGCCTGCCGGCCCCCGTCATTGACCCAGGACGATGATGGTGCATTGCGCGCGGCGCCCAATCTTCTTGTCGCAACGACGAGGAAATTGG
Organism: uncultured beta proteobacterium; assembly: GCA_903822435.1. Lineage (GTDB taxonomy): Bacteria > Pseudomonadota > Gammaproteobacteria > Burkholderiales > Burkholderiaceae_C > Rubrivivax. Next base: position 81,156 of record CAIJPE010000053.1, read on the forward strand.
AAGGCATGCCCTCAAGGATCTCTTCACATCGCCCGAGGGCCTGATGACGGTGGCCGGGCTGGGCGTCATGCTCTGCATGGCTGTGTTCTTCGTCCGCTACTTCATCAAGCACGTGCGGGAAGACAGCGCCCGGGACATCCGGCTCAAGTCCTGAGGCGTGCGTGACTTCAGGCCTTGGGGCCTTCGCCGATCACGATGCGCGTATCGCTGGCGTACCGATACGGCGGGATCTCGAGGTTGGTCGGCGCGGGCTTGTTCTTGAACACACGGCCGGCGCCGTCGAAGGTCGAGCCGTGGCAAGGGCAGAAAAAGCCGCCCGGCCAGTCTGCGGGCAGGCTCGGGTTGCCGGCGCCTTTCGGCGCCACGCCTGGCGAGCAGCCCAGGTGCGTGCAGATGCCGACAGCCACGAAGACCTCCGGCCTGACCGCGCGAGCGGCATTCTTCGCATAGGGCGGCTGCTGGTCCTTCAAGGACAGCGGATCGACGAGTTGGGCGTCGTGACCTTGCAGGGACGCCAGCATCTCGGGCGTGCGCCGCACGATCCAGACGGGCTTGCCACGCCACTCCAGACCTTGAGGCCGCCCGGCGGGACGTCCGCGATGTCCACCTCGACGGGGCCGCCTGCGGCCTTGGCCCGTTCACTGGGTTCCAGGGTCTCGACGAACGGGATGGCCGTGGCCACAGCCGCCACGCAACTGGCCGTGCCAGTGGCCAACAGCCAGAAGCGACGTTCCGGGTCACCGGCGACGGCAGCCTGAGGCTGAAGGGGTAGGGTATCGCTCATGGGCCATAGACCCAAGTTCCGTGCCATTCGTTCCGTCTGAACACCGCGCTCCTCGCGCGGGGCTGTCGACGCCCGGTGCTCAGGGCCTTGGCGCAGGGGGCACCAACCCTCGAGGGGGACATTGCAAGCCTGCCACGGCTGCCGGGACGGCCTGCCAAACCCACGGCAATGGCAGAACGCCCGTGGCGGCAGACATCCCTGCGTGCCCATGCCACGTTTTCGAGGCACCCGTGGTCGATCTGCCGCCAGGCTATGCCCTTCGACCTGGGCAAGCGGCGCTTCTACGTCTTCGGATTGGTGCTGTACCCGCAGAGCTTCATCTACATGACGGCCCTGTTGTTGATCCCGGCCCATTCGCTGTTCCTGTTCACCACCGTGGCCGGCCGGCTGTGGTGTGGCTATGCCCGCCCGCAGACCGTCTACACCGAATTGTTCAGGTGGGTCGAGCGCAGGATCGAAGGCGACCGGATCGCCACGGGCTTGTGGACGGGCTTTACCTTCGTCGGTTCCTTCACGCCGATCCACTCGCTGGCCGCGGAAGTGGGCAGGCTGGCCCTGGGCCCCTGGGAGACCTTCTGGGTGCTGTTCTACCGATTTGCCACCTATGGCAATGCCGGCTTCATGCGCGAGCAGGTGTGCAAGTACATGTGCCCCTATGCGCGCTTCCAGAGCGCCATGCTCGACAAGGACACGCTCATCATCACCTACGACCAGGCGTGTGGCGAGCCCCGCGGTTCGCGGTCGAAGAAGGCCGACCCCAAGGCCCTGAACCTGGGGGCCTGCATCGACTGCAACCTGTGCGTGCAGGTGTGCCCCACCGGCATCGACATCCGCAAGGGCCTGCAATACGAGTGCATCGGCTGCGCGGCCTGCATCGACGTGTGCGACGACGTGATGAAGAAGATGAACTACGCCCCGGGACTGGTGCGCTACGACACGCAGAACGGGCTGGCGCAGGGGCTCACGGCCAGCCAGCGGCTGCGCCGCGTGTTCCGGCCGCGGGTCATCGTCTACAGCGTGATCCTGCTGCTGATCTGCAGCGCGCTGGGCGTCAGGATTGCCTTGCGTTCGCCGTTCAAGGTGGACGTGGTGCGAGACCGCGCTGCGTTGGCCCGGCTCGTGGAGGACTGCTACGTGGAGAACGTCTATCGCTTGCAGGTGATGAACGCAACCGAGCGGCTGCAGCACTACCGGGTGACGGCCGACGGCCTTCCCGGCCTGCCGACTCAGGCCAGGCCGAGCGCCTTCAGCCGTCGGTACAGCGTTCGCTCGCTCAGGCCCAGTTGATGGGCCATCTCGAGCCGTGTGAGCTGGCCGCCCTGGACCAGCTGCCTCAGTTCGTGGTCGAGGTCGTGTCTGGGCAAGCGTTCGTGGGCAGGTGCCCTGAGCCGCCTGCACCGGGGGCGTGATGCGGCCCCAGGTCCTCCGGCAGGTGCTCGGCGCGCACGATGCCGTCGTCGGCAAAGAGCCGCGCCCGGTCCAGCACGTTGCGCAACTCACGGATGTTGCCGGGCCAGTCGTGGGCCTGCAGGCGGGCCATGGCCTCGGGTTCGACCGAGACAGGGTGCTTGCTCGAACCGCCGCGCTGCAGGAACGAGTCGGCCAGCATCGGGATGTCGGCCACGCGCTCGCGCAGGGGCGGCAGAAGGATCGGGAACGCCCTGATGCGGTAGTACAGGTCTTGCCGGAAGCGCCCGTCGGCCACCATCTGCGCCAGCGGCTTGTGCGTGGCCGCCACCAGCCTGAAGTTGGCTTGCTGCGTCTCGATCCTGCCCACGCGGCGGAAGCTGCCCGACTCGATCAGGCGCAGCAGCTTGACCTGCATGGCCAGGGGTACGTCGCCCATCTCATCGAGGAAGAGCGTGCCCGCCTCGGCGGTTTCGACCAGGCCCTTCTTGCGCGTATGGGCTTCCGTGAACGCGCCCTTCTCGTAGCCGAAGAGTTCGCTCTCGAACAGCGTCTCGGTCAGGCCCGAGCAGTCCACCACCACGAAGGTGGCCGGAGGCCCGGTCGCTGACCTCGTGCACGGCGCGGGCGAAGAGTTCCTTGCCGGTGCCGGATTCTCCCGGCAGCAGCACGGGCAGCATCGAAGGGGCCACGCGCTGGACGGCCGACCGCGCGGCATTGAAGGCCGGTGCGCGCCCCACCAGGCCTTCGGCGCTGGGGCGGGCCGAGGCACTGCGCACGGTGACCAACCGCTCGACGTAGGCCACCACCTCGCGCCCGGCGTCCAGGATCGGCCGCAGTTCGACGTCCACATGCTCCGGTCCGCGGGGCGTGTGGTGGATGTGCAGCGCTCGGTCGGGCCCCTTGAGTTCGAAGGCCTTCTTCATCGGGCAGTGTTCGCCGGCATGGTCGCAGGGCACGTCGTAATGGTGTGAAACGCGAAAGCACTTCTGGCCCACGTAGGGCTTGCCGGCCGTCCCGAACTGTCGAAGGTACGCGGTGTTGGCGGCCAGGATGCGGTACTCGGGGTCGAGCACGATCATCGGCTGCGGCTCGTGCTCGAGATACGAAATCAGCGCTTGCACGTGCACTGCGGGCCCAGGACCGGTGGCGGTACCCTGGGCATCAGCCCGGGTCTTGGCGTCTTGCATCGCCGTTGCTTTCGCGGCGTGCAGCGATTGTGCGCCGGGCTGCCAAGTCTGCCAACCCGGCCTTGCAGGCTGCCAAAGGGCCTGCCAAGGCCACGGCGGCGGCGTTCGCCGGATGGGCCGGTGCCGGAAGCTGAGTCCATAAAGTGCTGTCGAATCAACAGGTTGAGCACGTTGTTCGGCTCCGCCCCGATGTGGCACGGCTCTTGATAGAGCACCGTCGCGGCGCTCCTCGTGGCCGCCACCAGTTTCAGCATCAAGGAAACACATCATGACCAAGAACGAAGGCAGTCTGGATCGGGTCCTGCGCGTGGCGGGGGGCTTGTTGCTCATCGGCCTGGCAGCCACCCACGCGCTGGGTGCATGGGCCTATGTCGGCATCGTGCCACTCGTCACGGGTGCCGTCGGAATGTGCCCGCTGTATTCGATCCTGGGCATCAACACCTGCCCGCTGAACCAGCGCTGACCATGGCCACCGGCAGCAACCTGCAGGTCGAAGGCTATTTCGACCCGGCCACCTGGACCGTCAGCTACATCGTCTTCGACCGGAAGACGCGCGCCTGTGCGCTGATCGACAGCGTGCTCGACTTCGACCCGAAGTCGGGGCGGACGGCCCACACCACTGCCGACCGCTTGATCGAGCGTGTGAGCGCACTCGGAGCCAAGGTGCAGTGGATCCTGGAGACGCATGTCCACGCCGATCACCTGACGGCCGCCCCGTACCTGAAAGCGGCAGTCGGCGGGCAATCGGGCATCGGGGCGCAGATCACGGCTGTCCAGCGGGTGTTCGGTGCGCTCTTCAACGCGGGTGACCTGTTCGCACGCGATGGGCGCCAGTTCGACCACCTGTTCGACGACGAAGAGGCCTTTGCCATCGGCAGCCTGAAGGCCCGCGCCATTCACACCCCTGGGCACACCCCGGCTTGCATGACCTACATCGTCAGCGATGGCGAGGGTTCGACGCTGGAGATCGCCGCCTTCGTCGGGGACACCCTGTTCATGCCCGACTACGGGACGGCGCGATGCGACTTCCCGGGTGGCGACGCCCGCACCTTGTTCCGGTCGGTCAACAAGGTGCTCAGCCTGCCGCCACGGACCCGCCTGTACATGTGCCACGACTACCAACCCGGAGGGCGCGAGGTGCAGTACGTCAGCACCGTGGCCGAAGAGCGCGAGCACAACATCCACGTGCGCAACGGGATCAGCGAAGATGAGTTCGTGGCGATGAGGCATGCACGGGATGCGACCCTGGGAATGCCCACGTTGATCCTGCCGTCGGTTCAGGTGAACATGCGTGCGGGCCAATTCCCCGAGCCTGAGAGCAACGGCGTGCGCTACCTCAAAATCCCCTTGAATGCGGTGTAGCCCATGGACACCCAAGCACTCACCCCCGAACTGTCGGTGGCGCCGCAGATCGTCGGCGCCGACATGCCTGCGGTGCCGCGCAAGCAGGCCCCGATGGTGGAGCACAACCTGCTCGCCCCTGCGGGGTGCCGCGGATGGCGCTGAGCCTCTTGGGCCTGGGCCTGGGCGCCGTCGTGGGGCTGATCCTGGCGCTGGCGGGCGCAGGCGGCGGCATCCTGGCCGTGCCGCTGCTGGTCTTCGGGCTGCACCTGACGATGATGCAGGCCGCGCCGGTCGGCTTGATCGCCGTCGGCGCGGCTTCGGCGTTCGGCGCGGTGCTCGGGCTTCGTGAGGGGCTCGTCCGCTATCGTGCAGCGGCCCTCATCGGCTGCACCGGCATGCTGCTGGCCCCCGTGGGCGTGCGCCTGGCACGGGTCATCCCCAATGCGCCGCTGATGGTGGCGTTCTCGGTCGTGCTGGCCTGGGTGGCCTTTCGCATGTTCCGGCAGGCGCGGCTTGCGGCCGCGGGCAGGCCACAGCCTGCCCATGCCCAGTCGCAACTGCCGTGTGTTCTCAATCCGACGGAAGGCCGCTTGATCTGGACCCTGCCTTGCGCCTGGGTGCTGGCGGCCACGGGCGTGGTGTCGGGCATCCTCAGCGGCTTGCTCGGCGTGGGCGGCGGCTTCGTCATCGTGCCATCGCTCAGCCGCTACACCAACCTGGCCACGCGCAGCATCTTCGCCACCTCGCTGGCCGTGATCGCGCTGGTATCCATTGGCGGCGTGGGCGCGGCGGCCTGGCAGGGCACCATCGCCTGGGACCTCGCCGGCCCCTTCGCCCTGGGTGCCATCGTGGCACTGGTGGCTGGCCGATGGGTGGCCGCCCGCCTGGCCGGGGCGCGCCTGCAGCAGGCCTTCGCGGTGACCAGCGGCGCGGTGTCGCTGGTGTTGCTGGCGCGTGGGATGGGATGGATCACTGCGTAATGCCGGGGCCTTTGTCAGGAGGGCCGCGAAGGCCAGGCCAAGGCCGTGGGTGGCCCACATCCAGCCCTTGTCGACGCAGCGCACAAGGCTGACGGCGCTGCACGCACAGGCAGCGCGGCGTCGATGACGGCCGCCGCCCAGGCGAGACAGGCAGTGGTGGCGATGCAGGATGCTGATGCCGCTGGCGCGATGGAGGAAGTGCCCGCGCAGCCTCTGGGCGCAGGTCAAGCCTTCAAGGTCATGGTGCGAGTGTCCGCCGGCCACGCCCAAGTCGCCAGACCATGCACGGGCCGTCGTCGCGCTGTGCGGTTCGTCCGATCGGCTAGCCTGCGCGCCTACGGCACTGCGGCCTTGTCCGGATCCGGCGGCAGCGCCTCGGCTGCGACCGAGCGGGCGATCAGCGTGAAAGTGCCGTGCAGCGGCGCATGGCCGCCCGGCGGGAACGGGCCGATGCCCATCGCATGAGGACAGTCAGGCCAGACCCTCGGCTTGGACGAGGGGCTCATCGCCAGCGGTGAGCAGCCCCTTCAGCTCGTCGCCACAAAGCACCTCACGTTGCAGCAAGGCCAGCGCCAGGGCGTCGAGCTGCCAGCGGCGCGAGCTCAGCAGTTGCTCGCATCGGGCCTGCGCTTGCTCGAGCATCGCCCGGGCTTCCGTCAGCACCGCCGCCTGGATGTCGGGGCCCAGCAATTCCTTGGGCACGCCGGCCACGCTCAAAAGGCCGAAGGTCTTGGAGAAGCCCAGCGAGCCAACCATGTTGATGGCCAGTTCCGAGGCCCGCTTCAAATCGTCGGACGCGCCGCTGGAAACGCTGCCCTTGACCAGCAATTCGGCCTCGCGCCCACCCAGCATCATCGCCAGGCGGTTGCTGAGTTCGGCCTGAGCGTACAGCGGGTCTTCGGTGTCACGGCTGATGTAGGTCACCCCCAGAGCCTGGCCGCGGGGCTCGATGGTCACCCGTTCGACCGCCCCGAGTTGCAGCCAGTGGCCGACCAGCGCATGGCCGGCCTCATGGTAGGCCAGGCGTTCGCGCGTGCTCTCGCTGAGCAGGCCCTTGACGGCAGACACCTCGCCGCCGAGCTGATGGGTTTCGATGGCGCGCAGCAGATGCTCCTGCGACACGGTGCGCGCACCAGCTTCGGCCGCGCTGGATGCGGCCTTGTTGACGGTGTTGGCGATGTCGGCGGGCGTCAGGCCCGCGGTCATGCGCGCCAGCGCTGCGGTGTCGGCCTTGCCGTCATGGAACAGCTTGCCGATGTAGAGATCGAAGAGCCGCTGGCGGTCCGGCAAGGTCGGCAGACCCAGGCGCACCAGCATGTCGAAGCGGCCGGGCCGGCGCATCGCCGGGTCGATGTTGTCCTCGTGGTTGGTGGCGGCTACCACGACCACGTTGTCCAGGCTCTCGAAGCCGTCCATCTCGACCAGCACACGGTTGATGATCCGGTTCAGCTCTGACTCCGCACCCCCGCCCTGGCCACCCTGGCTGCGTTTGCCGATGCCGTCGACCTCGTCAATGAACAGCACGCAGGGTGCGTTCCTGCGCGCCAACTTGAACAACTCCTTGACCTTGCTGACACCTGCACCGTAGAACATGGCGGTGAAGTAGGAACCGTCAACAGCGATGAATTTGGCCTTGCTTTCGCCGGCCAGGGCCTTGGCGAGCAAGGTCTTGCCGGTGCCCGGCGGGCCCACCAGCAGCACGCCGCGGGGGGCCGACGCGCCCAGCTTGGCGTACTGGCTCGGGTCGTGCATGAAGGCCTTGACCCGATTCAACCCGGCCTTGGCTTCGTCGCTGCCGATGACGTCGGCGAATTGCGTCTGCGGCCGCGCAGACAGCTTGGACGCAGCGCCCCCCATGCCGGTCTGCAGCTTGGTGCCCATGAACAGCGCCGCGACGAGTGTGCCCAGCAACAGCAGGGGCGACAGCACCTTGTCGGCCAGGTCCAGCGCACGGCGGCTGCCTGTGCGCGGATCGACATCGACGCTGACCAGCACAAAGCCGGCCTCGGCGCTCTTGTCGCCGAGACGCTCCAGCGCGGCGCCGGGGCAGCTTTGCGCGGTGCAGCCCGGCACCGTGGCACTGGCCTTTTCACCGCTTTTCAGCGTGTACAGCACCAGCCCGGGCTGGGCGTTGGCCAGGCCCACCGCCGCGAGCCTGTTGCCGTCGAGTGCCCGGCGAAATTGAGATACCGTCTGTTCATGATCCAGCCATTCGGCTGGCGCCTGTTCGAATTGCCGGGCTTCAGGGCTCTTGCGAGCGTTGCCCTCCCGAACGGCCTGGAGGTAGAGGGCCAACAGGCAGGCCAGCAGCAGCACGGCGGCGAGCGCGGCGATCAAGGCCTGGGGCTGTGCACGAGCGCGCCTGAGCAGCTTCTTGAAAGGCGTCATCGGGGGCTTGGAAACTCGCGCGGCAGCAGGGTGGTCCATCTCATGGCCGAGCCTACGGGCCCGCTGCAGCCGGCTCGCGGTAGAAGTGAACCGCAATGCCGTGCCAGATCCGGCGCTCGGCAGACTTTCGCCCACCCATCGCCGAGCGGCGGCATCGGTTCGCTGCCAAACAGACCAGGATGTCGTCGGCACTTACGCTGATGCGGTGGCGGGTCCGGCAGGGCTGGCAGGCTGTCAACCGGACATCACGACGGTTCCAACCGCACAAGGCATCGACATGGAAGGCACCGACAAAGCGCGTGACAGGTTCGGCATGGATGCCAAAGACAACGGTGGCCCTGGCCCGGCGCCGAGGGGCGCCGACAGCGCGATGGGCCGTGACGTCTGCAACGAGGCTGTGGAGCCACCGGGCGATGTCCTCAAATTCAACACCGACAGGGCCTCCGGGCAGGCTGCCGATGCCGTGCTGTCGTACCGCGGGTCCTGATCGGGCGCTGTCTTTCGATGCAGGTGTCTTTCGAGTCACGCGGCACCGACGCCATCGCCTTCGATGAGGCTTCGTGCCGTCGCGGGATCGACCCTGCTGCGCCGATGCTGTTCATCATCAACGCCGCCTCGGGGCGCCATTCGCCCGAGGCCACCGGCCCGCTCATCGAAGAGGCCTTGCGCTCGGCCGGCCGCAGCGGCGAACTGCTGTTCACCAGCGCGGGCGAACTGGAAAACGTCGCACGGCACGCCGCGGCGAGGGCGGCGGTGCGCCGAAGTGCGCTCGTCGCCGTGGGTGGTGACGGCACGATCAACGCGGTGGCACAAGCCGCGCACGCCCAAGGCTGCAACCTCGGTGTGGTGCCGATGGGCACCTTCAACTATTTCGCCCGGACACATGGCATTCCGACGGAGGCCACCGAGGCCGTCGAGGCCTTGCTCGGCTTCGAGCCGGTGCCCGTCCAGGTCGCCCAGATCAACGAGCGCATCTTTCTCGTCAACGCAAGCCTGGGCCTGTACCCGGAACTGCTGCAGGACCGCGAGGCCTACAAGGTCCGCTTCGGTCGCAGCAGGATGGTCGCCTTCAGCGCGGCGGTGGCGACCTTGCTCGGCGCCCACCGTCAACTGCAGCTTCGAATCGAGCTGGGTGCGGGCGCCCGGGAGATCACCACGCCGACGCTGTTTGTCGGCAACAACCGGTTGCAACTGGAAAGGGTGGGTCTTCAGGAGGCGCCGGCGCTCGACGCGGGCTGCCTCGCCGCGGTGATGCTGCGGCCCATCGGCAGCCTGGCGATGCTCTGGCTGATCGTGCGCGGCTGCATCGGCACGCTCGGCAGCGCCGACGACGTCGAGAGCTTCAAGTTCCACCGCATGGTCGTCACGCCTCGGATGCGCAGGAGCGGGAGCCTGGTGAAGGTGGCCTACGACGGCGAGATCGGCCGGCTGGCGGCGCCCCTCGAATTTCGCGTCTCGCCCAAGCCACTGTACCTCCTCAGGCCGGCTCCCAACGCCCACACGGCCGCGCCGGGTCCTGCAACCCCTGGTCGCAAGACCCCGCCGTGACCGTCCTGCTGCAGATCTCCGACCCGCACTTCGGCACTGAGCGGCAGCCCGTGGTGGAAGCGCTGACCCGCCTGTCGCACGATCAGCAGCCCGACCTGCTGGTGGTTTCGGGTGACATCACGCAGCGGGCACGGCGCCGCCAGTTCCGGACGGCGCGGATCTTTCTCGAGCGGCTCGGCAAGCCCTGGCTGGCGATACCCGGCAACCACGACATTCCGCTGTTCGACCTGCGCGCGCGCGTCATGCATCCGTACGCCCGCCACCGCGAGGCTTTCGGGCCCGACCTGGAACCCGAACACGACTCGCCGGAGTTGCTCGTGCTGGGCGTCAACTCCACCCGCTGGTATCGGCACCAGGATGGCGAGGTGTCCCCGGCGCAAATCGAACGCGTGGGGCGCCGCCTGCAATGCGCGGGGGTCGGGCAACTGCGCATCGTGGTGGCTCATCAACCGGTGGCGGTGCCACAGTCGAAAGACGTTCACAACCTGCTGCGCAGGCACGCACTGGCAGTGCACGAATGGGCCGCAGCCGGCTGCGACCTCGTCATGGGCGGGCACATCCACCTGCCCTATGTGGTCGCCTTGTCGGGCCTGGCACGCCCGATGTGGGCCGTGCAGGCCGGCACGGCCGTGTCCTGGCGGGTGCGCGACGGCGTGCCGAATTCCGTGAATCTCCTGCGTTGGGGCCGTGATGCGCCTGCCGGGCTGTGCCTGATCGAACGCTGGGACTGCAACGCCAGGGGCCCGGCGTTCATCCGCGAATCGGTCGTCGAAGTGAAGCCCCACAGGGCGGCGCTGGGCCATTGACGATGCCTGCACTTTCGTCTGTGCTTCGTTGTCGGCCTGGTTCAGTGCTCGCATGCGCCGACCCCATCAGCCGCCACCGAGCTGCCGTTGACGAATGCCGGCAACTGGCCGGAGCCGGGCCTACCCGAGGGCGGCCGCGATTGCCGCCCTGAAGTCGCTGGCAAGCAAGGCGTCGAACAGCTGGCGCTCGCCGTTGGCGTCGAACAGGCAGTCCCTGCGGCGGTGTTGCCTGGCGAGCCAGAACCGGGGCCAGATGTTGGTGGTCGACGACATCGCGTCCGTTGCCTCCGGTTTGGCCGCCACTTCGCGATAGCCCAGGGTCGATGGAGTCGGCCTGAGCACGGCCATCGCGGTGCGATCGACATGATCACCTCTGCAGGGTCATCGCGGCGGCTCCGGGTCTTCGGGCTTGTGCGGCCAGCGGCGGTGAATGCCCTTCTCGATCGGGCCACCGAGCATGAGAACCGCGAAGCCGAGCCCGGTGGCCTCCAGCGCCAGCACCCAATGACCGAGCCCGCAGGTCACGCCCAGCGCTGCTGTCAGCCAGATCGACGCCGCGGTCGTCAAGCCGTGAATGCGGTCGGAGGTCGAATCCTTGACGATGACGCCGGCGCCGAGAAAGCCGATGCCCGTGACGATGCCTTGGACGGCGCGCGTGGCATCGCCATTGCCGCCCACCAGCCCGGCAGCGACGACGATCAAGGCCGAGCCGAGGCCGACCAGCCCCATGGTGCGCACACCCGTCGGCTTGCCGTGCAGATCGCGGTTCAGCCCGATGACCCCGCCGACGAGCGTGGCGGTGACCAGTCGCAGTGCCATCTCCAGTACCGGATCCATGCGCCCGACTTTGGTCCATTCGGCTCGGCGTGGCAATGGCGCCGCACGGAAATCGCGGCCGCTGGCGCGTTGCTCAGACTGATGCCTTGCGATGGAAGGGCGTACCGCGAAGAAGGGCCAACCGCCAGACGTATTCCGGGTTGAGCAGCCGTCTGCGGACGCCTCGGGTCATCTGGACATTGGCGCTCCCAGGGCAGCTTCGAGGTGCGAAACGGGCGCGGCTGCAACGGGTCGGGGCACCTGCTCGGCGGGCGCTGAGGCAGGCCGGTCGCCAGGCTGTCGCACCCATGACCGTTGGCATGGGTCGACGCGGTTCTCAGCGGCTACGCTGTGCGGCCTGACTTGAACAACCTGCCCGCCGAACGCCTGTGGTCATGACGCTATCGCCCGACTACCGCCAGATGCTGCGTGCCGCTGGCTTGCTGACGGTCGCCAGCGTTGCCGCCTTTCTGCCGTTCTGCACCGCGCCGGCGAGCCCGCTGATCACCACGCTGTTGCTTGCAGGACTCGTGGCCCTGTTCTGGCGTTCGACGCGCCTGGCCGCTGCGCTGGCCGCAACCCAGACTGCGGCCAGCGCGCTGGTGCTGATGCCCAGCCTGGGCCGGCCGGAGGTGCTGACGTATGTCGGTGCGGCCCTGGGCTTCCAGGTGTTCGGCCTGGCCGCCGATGCGCTGGCTCACCGCGAAGCGCGGGCGCGTGCCGATCTGGCACTGGCGCTCGATACGCTGGCGCAAGCGCAGTCGCGCCGTCTGGCCCAGGCGCGGCAAGACGAACGGCTGGACATCGCGCGTGACCTGCACGACGAGCTCGGGCATGGCCTGATCGCCTTGCTGCTCACCTTGTCTGCAGCCGACCGTGCTGCGACTGAAGCGGACCTCAAAGTCGACGCTCCAATGCCACGCGGCTGGCGGCGGGACTGCTGGACCGCCTTCGCGCAGTGGTCGGCCCGATGCGCGAGCCGCTCCCGGCCGCCTTCGCGCTGGCGCCGGCCTTGCAGGACCTGGTCTCTGCCGTCGCCGATCGCCGGTTCGACATCCGATTGGCGATCGACGGCTGCGACGACCCGGTGGAAGGCAGCCACGCACCGACGGTGCTGCGCCTGGTGCAGGAAGCCATCACCAACGCCGTGCGGCACGGCGGGGATGCCCTGTCGACCATCGACGTTCGCGTCGCGCGGACAACCCAGGGCGGGGTTGACGGTGGCGGTGCGGGATAACGGTTCGGGTTCCGTGACGGTGACCCCCGGCAACGGGCTGAAAGGCATGCGCGAGCGCTTGGCGCGGCTGGGCGGCTCGATCCGCTGGGCCTCAAGCGACGGTGGAGGGTTCCAGCTTGAAGCCGAACTGCCAGGCGGCCGTGCGCCGTGAAACCACGCGTCTTTGTCGTGGACGACCAGGCGCTTGTGCGCAGGGGCATCGTGGCCCTGCTGTCGCTCACAGCCCAGGTCGAAGTGGTGGGTGAAGCCGACGACGGCGATACCGCGCTGCTGCAGGTGCTGAAGTCGCCGCCGGACGTCGTGCTGTCCGACGTGCGCATGCCGCGCCTCGGGGGCATCGGCCTGGTGCGGGCACTGCGCGAGCGGGGTTGCGCGGTGCCCGTGTTGTTGCTCAGCACCTTCGACGACAGCCAGGCCCTGGTCGAGGGGCTGCGTGCCGGTGCTCAGGGTCTGCTGCTGAAGATTGTCGAACCCGAGCCGCTGCTGCAGGCGATAGCGGCTGCGGCGCGCGGCGAAAGTCTGTTTGCGCATCTGGCCAGCGACCGCTTGCTGGACGCCCTGACACACGCCCACGCCCTGCACGGTCGGCGCGCGACGGCCGCCGAACGCGACACCTTGGCGATCGAGCTCACATCCCGCGAACAAGCGGTGCTGGACCTGATGTCACGGGGGCTGCGCAACAAGGAAATCGCGCGGGCGCTGAACCTGGCCGAGGGCACGGTGAAGAACCATGCGTCGGCGATGCTCGGCAAGCTGGGTATCGCCGACCGCATGAAGGCCGTGCTGTTTGCGATTGCCAACGGGCTGGTGCGGACGGGGCGCGACCGAAAGCCTTGAGCGGGCCCCGTCGGGCCGACGCTGCGATGGCTTCGCCGTTCGAGGCTCACAAGCCCTTCATGCCGAACTGCCCCGTGCTGCATGCCGATGTGACCCGGGTGTCGATACTGAGCCCCAAAGCGTGCAAGACCGTGCGGGCCCGCCGTGCTGTTCCTGGCTAGGCCAATGGCGGCCGGCGTCCAATCCTGAGCGCGCGCACGCCGATCCCGCCGAGGCCGGCAAGAAACAACGCATAAGTGGCGGGCTCGGGGACTGGCGCACCCTGAGATACACCAAAGGAGAATGGAGAGCGGATGTTGTCAGCCAGGTAGTAGGGCGATATTGCGCCGCTCTGAAAGAACGCCATCGTGGCGGGCGGCGGCGTAGCGACCGTGAATACCAGCCGGCTTGACGATGAGCTCACCCCGTCGACGAAAGAGATGCTGCCGGGGCCGAGATTCGTATCGAGCGTCAGGTAGCGCGCAAGCAATCCGGGTGTGACTACCGCTGTCGAGATGATGGGTGCCCCAGTGAACGATATGTGGGCACCGGCATCGGTCGAAGATATAGAGTACGGGGTCGGGCCCGTTGCCGAGAACGACCATGAAATAATGTCCGCAGCACCCACAACGCCGAGAATGCCGTCCGTCGTGACGCTTCCGGTCATGAATTCCGAAACGCCAGTCTGAATATTGACAGCATAGGTCAACGTGACCGCATGGGCACCACTTGTCGTGAGCGCGATGCCAGCGACTGCCCGCAGCACCGTCTTGGCCAATGATCCTGGCGTGTCACAGTTCGCGGTCGGCACGTTGTAACTCCTTCGGGCTAAAAATCTGTAAGGCGCGAATCCATCGTACCTGACGTCCAGCCACGTGATGATGTCCATCCCCGTCGCTGCACGATCCTGGCGACCCCCGATCTGGGGGGGTGCCGCACCCACTCAACCCATCTCGGACCGGCTTCAGCGGGGCATCGACCCGTGCAGTGCGAGGCTATGTCCCGTACTGATCTGACGATGGTTGCCGCGCCCGCTTTTGCCTGGGTCAACTTGACCGGAATGTTTTGGGCGCAGGCGGTCCAGATGAGCGGCTTGGGGACGATGTCGTGACGGGCAACAGACAAGAAGATGGCCCGTTCCAGTCTCTACATGCTGGTGAAGCTGTGACGCAATGCTGCGCCACTCAGCCGGCATCATCGAATGGCAGTACCGCGCTGACCCATCCAATGGTCGCGAAGCAACTCACCGACGGGTCGGGTCTCGGGCAAGACATACACGATGCCGCGTTGGCGCCCGATCGACGGACGCACGACGGTATCGTAGAACGCGACGGGCACGACAATGCAACCGTATGAAATTCGCTTGTCATCGCTGCGTGCCGAGTCCATTCTCTCGTCGCGGCGTTGGTTCGCAGGGCTGGGCCGCAACCGGTGGATTGCGAGCGAAGCGTCGTAGTCGAACCAGACGATGTCTTCGCCGTGTAGGTTGTGCCCTGGCTCGGACGCAAACCGCCCGGCTGGCGTCGTTCGCTCGGCAGGCGCCAGGCTCGCCGGCGTGCGCTGCGCGATGTCGGGGGTCGACTCGTCGCCCACCGACAAGCCCAGTAACACGGGCGAATCACCCATGAGGCGACCGGTAGACGCGAAGACGTATAAGGTCGCACGCAGCTTGTCGACGATCACGAAGGGCAGGCCGCCGTTGTCCTCGTTGCCCACGACCCAGCGAGCTACGAGTCCGGCATCTCCGGACAAACCTGATTCGGTGGTGGGTGCCGCCCCGGGACGCAGTCGTTCGGGCTCGGCCGGGCTGGAAGCGTTCGACGATGAGACCAGCCCCACAAGGACCCATCCGCACACCCTGCTTGGTACGCTCTGTCGAATCGCCATCTGCCCGGACCCCACAGTTGCAGGGTGAAGTCTCGTGCAAGTGGGGGCCCATGCATGTGCGCGTCCAGCACAGGCGGATCAGAATTCGAGCGTTTGGTGGCTTTTCACACACTATGGGAAGGCCCATCGGTAGGCCTCCGGGAAGACGAGCTGTATCGGCTTGATTTCCGGCAGTACGTAGACAATCGCTCGCGAGCGTCCGAGTTCGGGTTCGACCACGGAGTCGAAGAACGCGATCGGGACGTTGATGCAGCCGTTTGAGATTCGCTTGTCTTCGATCGAGTCGGTGGCGAGTCGCTCGAAGCGACGTTCCTTCGGATCAATGACTTTTACGCGGTGCATCGCGAGCGCCGCCTCATAGTCGACCCACACTACCTTGTCGCCTGCCTCGTCGTGGCCTGGCTCGCTGATAAACCGGCCTGCTGCAGTGGTGCGCTCCTGCGGGAGCACCGCCGTCAAGGGACGGTTGCCGATGCCTGCGACGGAGTCGTCACCAGCCGCCGACCCCAGCAGCACCAGACTTGAACCCATCAATCGAGCTTGAGCATTGAATATATAGACGCGCGCGCCTCGTTTGTCGAGGATCGCGAAGGGCAAGCTCTTGTTGTCGTTCGAGCCGGCCACCCAATCGGCAACGTGCCTGGCATCCGCAGACGGCGATAGCGAACCGAAGTCCGCTCGCGGTGAATTTTGATTTGCCACCGCATCGCCAGATACCTTGGCATGATGTTGAGTCGTGGACCCAGCAACGCTGGAGATTCCGGAACTTGGCAGCAAAACGATGCCCCCAGCCACTGCGAGCAAGACACCGTGCTTCAGGCCCTCGAGCACATCGGAAAGCTTCGATCGAGGGGCTTCCGACATCGATGTTGTCAATTCGATGGGGCAACTTTGGGAGGCCATCCCCACAACGACTGTCTTGACGCGCCCGACAAGGGTGCCCCAAGACAGTTGAAGATGCAAGGCGCAGTGTGGGTCAGCCGCGATCCGCCTTCGGGGTCCGCTCGCCCGTCCCTCCGACGCTGTCGGTGTTCATCGGAGGCGCCGTCGTGGTGGCCGCAGGCATGGTGCCGCTCGTGTCCACTGTCGCGTTGGGGGAGGTGCCCGACGCAGGCGTTGCCATCGGGGTCGAGCCGCTGGAAGTGGACGCCGGGGTTTGCGTCCTGTCAGTTGTTGTCTGCGCGTAGGCAAAACCGATGCCGCCCGTCAATGCGGCCGCGACGGCAAAAGTGGTCAGGAGTCGAGTCGTGTTCATCTAGATGTTCCTTCAAGGTTGAGATGCCTCTTTGGGGGGCATCGGGAGCAGACGAGCCATGAATTGGACGCCTCGGTTGAGCCTAGCCGCTGGTACGAGCCCCGCTATCGGACACGGGAGCCATGCGTCGTAGGACAAGAGGGGTATCTGAATGCAACCACGCCGATCTGACTCTGCGCAAGAGAATTGACGCCGGACGCAGGTCTTGCCGCCGTGCACCAGCGGCCTGGTCGCGAACGGGGAATGGATCCCACGACGGATCTGCCCGAGTCTCGTTGAAACCGGGTTGGATGCCCACTGCTGCGATGCGGCGAGTGGCCGCATGCACGGTGTGCGGGTTGCGTTGGTGGTGCCGACCTTAGCCCGGGCCGCTCTGACGAAGCACAACGGCGAGATCCTGCCCTTCGGTCGGCGGCGCATGCTCAAACATGGTCACGGCGTCGACAAGGTGGAGTGACTGCAAGTTCAGAATGACGGCGGATCCCGCGATCTGTTCGACCAACGCCAAGGTCAACGCAAAGGCCGCGTGACCGCGTGACCGCGCGTCAGATCGCTATTCACCGGTGCCAAGAGCGGATGCCGACAAAACGACAATACGATTTTTACCGGCGTGCTTCGCGGCGTACATGAGCCGATCGGCAATCACGAATGCCTCATACGCGTCCGAGGGTGGCCGTGAAAAGACTGCCACGCCGATCGAAAAGCCGACCGGTGCTTCTCGACATACGACCGATGCGGTCAGTGAATCAAAGACCCGGTGTGCGAGCTTCGATGCGTCGGCCCCATCACATTGGGGTATGAGAACGGCAAACTCATCTCCCCCAAGTCGACCGGGGATGTCGACTTCACGAACGGAATCGGCAAGACCGATTCCCACTTTCCTCAGTAACTCATCCCCTGCTGCGTGACCCCGGCTATCGTTGATGTACTTGAAATTGTCGATGTCCAAGTAGAGCACCGCGAATGGCGAGCCGTCGTGGCTGCTCCGCGCGATGATCGCCTCGAGATCCAGCATCAGCCCAGAGCGGTTTGCAAGACCCGTCAGCCCGTCGATCAAGGCCAGGTTGCGAGCGCGCAGCATGGCCTTGCGCATGTTGAGCATTGTCATCACAGTCGACGCCAGATTGGCCAGGGCTCCGACCTGCTCCGGCCGGGGTCGTTGCGGGCTGGAATCAATGGCGCAAAGGGTACCCAGGGCAAGTCCATCGGGCGTCAACAACGGGGCGCCGATGTAAAAGCGCACGTTGTTGGGTTCTTGGATGAGGGGATTGTCGGAGAACCGTTCATCATGCGACATATCCTCGACGACCATGGGGTCCCGGCCCAAAATTGCGTAGGCGCACGGCGCGAGTTCACGGGCGAGTTCATCGGGGCCCGAACCAACTTTGCCACGAACAACTTGTCGATTCGAATCGCTGATGGAAACAAGCGCGATGGAAGAGCCGAAGATCGCGGACACCACACGGCAGATCGCATCCAGGGACTCTTCACGCTTACCGGCGAGGACGTCGTAGCTGCGCAGCGCCAGTAGCCGTTCGGCTTCGTTCGACGGGATCGGTGCTCCAGGCATGACGCGGTTATCGGCCGGTCACCCAAGGAGCCTGAGCAATCTTCAAAGATTTGGGGCACCTCGGTGTTGCCGGAACACCCGCGTTCGTTGCCGTGCGCTGCGCGCCAATCGGTGATCTGCGCGGACGATCGGTTCTTCTCAAGCCGCTGCCGAAGTGGTCGATATCGCGGGTGGGTTCCAAGGACTTGCCATGTTCAAGATTCATCAGGCGCCATCCGAATTCGTGCAGCTCGATGCCGCGCCCTCAGACTGCGCATCCTGTGGCACGGTCGAACGGCTCGGCTTCCAGTTCGACTACGCCTACCAGCCCATCGTCGATGTGGTCGCTCGCCGTACCTATGCGCACGAAGCATTGGTGCGCGGCCCTGCGGGTGAAGGCGCGCTGTCGGTGCTGTCGCAGGTGACGGAGCAGAACCGATACCGCTTCGACCAAGCTTGCCGCGTGAAGGCGATCAAGACCGCGGCGCAACTTGGGATGAAGGAGAGGGTGTCGATCAACTTCCTGCCAAACGCGGTCTACAGGCCGGAGGTCTGCATCCGGACGACGCTGGAAGCTGCGCGCGCGCACAGCTTTCCGATTGATCACATCATTTTCGAGGTGACCGAGGGCGAGCGTGTCGAGGACGGCCCCTGGCTCGCGACGATCCTTCGGGAGTACAAACGTTGCGGCTTCCTGACCGCCATCGACGATTTTGGCGCGGGGTATGCCGGCCTCACGCTGCTGGCCGACTTCACGCCTGACTTCATCAAACTCGACATGGCGCTCGTGCGCGGTGTGAACGTGAGCAAGTCGCGCCAAGCCATCGCACGCGGCATGGTCCGCATCTGCCAGGAGCTGCGCGTCCAGGTCATCGCCGAGGGTGTCGAAACCGCCGCCGAGCGCGACTTCTTCCTGAGCGAGGGTGTGACTCTGATGCAGGGATACCTGTTCGCCCAGCCCGTGTTTCGGGCGATCACATCTGCGGCTACGACATCCTGGCCGGCGCCGATGCACCGGTGAAGACGGGCCCCGCGCATCACGGCGTCGATGCGCAGCAGCCGCTGCTCACCTTGAACCCGAAGCTGCGCCGGTCGAGTTTCGCCACACGAACTCGCGCAGCCAACGTGGCGAACCGGACGCTCAAGCTTCCTGGGGCTTTCGCCATGCCGTTCCTGGCGGGCAGGGTCTGCCAGGCACCCAGCCAGCGCGTCTGCACACTCAGTGATCCGTGGGAGAGCGCTCAGTGCGGGCTCCATGTTGGGTCCGGAATAGGATCTGGTGTCGCTTTGGACGGCCGCAGTACACACGCTTGACGGTACTCGGCCATGCCGCTCGGGTCTGACATGTTCATCTGCACGAATTCATCCTTGAGGTTGATCGCCCCCAAAAGCGCTGCCGTCCAGGCGGCAGATGCAGGGTCACTGGCGTGCCCTGGAAGGACTTGAATCCGAAGTGCAGGTAGAAGGCTTTGGCCAATTCGTCCTTCGCATCCACAATCAGCGCGCAGTCCGCGACCTGCTTTCGAGCCTGCAGGCAGCGGTCGACCGCGCAACCCGGCAGCAGCTTGCCCAGGACCTGGCCGCGCCGGTCTGTTCGGCACGCAAGCCGGTCCATGCGAAAGCACGGCACAGGAAAGTGCGGCAACTTCTTGCGCTCGGCTTCGCTCAAGCGCTCGCCGTCCGCCTCCGCCGCGCTCAGCCTGTGGTACCCCAGAATGCGCTCGGGCTGCGCCGATTCGGTGAGCACGTAGACCGAACTGATGCCGCGCCGGCGGCGCTGATCGGCAAGGCGACGGGGGGCTCATCCAGCGCCGGCACGTCGCACTCGAAGCCTCGACGGTCGTGAACCGCAGGGTCAAGCGGGAGGTCGTCAAGCACGCCGAACCCTGTGGCGCACCTCCGTCAGGGCAGCCTACATCCGTCCTCAAGCCGCTACTTGGGTGTCGGTAGGGGTGTAGGTAGAGGTGTAGAACGGGCCCAAAAGGCGCGCCAATCCTGGCGAACTGGCGGAAGCGGTGAGAAATTTACTCACTGCCCCACAAAGTCAAGTAAATCAATGACTTAGGTGTGTTCGTGACAGCGATTTTGGCACACCTGCATGACACACCACAAGCGGTTGTCGCAGCCAAGATCAGCGGCACAAATGCAGCAGCCCCGCC
>CAIJPE010000054.1 GCA_903822435.1 uncultured beta proteobacterium
TCAGAGAACAACGTCTTGACGGTTCACATCGAACCCGACCGGCCGCGCTGGGTCTTGTTGCACGTCAATGCCCGGAACCGCTGGCCGGCGGGCCAGCAATCTACCCGCTGCCTCCGGCGGCGGACAGGCCCCGGACACAAGGCGACCTGACGCCTGTCGTGAAGGACGAGTTCGACGCATGCCGCGGACATGACTCCTCACGGGCGCGGCAGGGATTCAATACGGCCACGATGGCGCGTTAGGATGC
The DNA here is from genome assembly GCA_903822435.1 of uncultured beta proteobacterium. GTDB lineage: Bacteria > Pseudomonadota > Gammaproteobacteria > Burkholderiales > Burkholderiaceae_C > Rubrivivax. The sequence goes on from CAIJPE010000054.1 coordinate 248, forward strand.
GACAGATGCCAAGCTACCCTGCACTGAATTCTGTCGGCAGGACTTTCTACAGGAGCAAACCATGGGTGTGATGACCGGCAAGGCGCTGAATGTGATGCTCGGCGTGAACCAGCTTCGAGCGATCGCCATTCAGGCGCCGACCTCCATGAATATCGGCAAGCGCGACCTGGTGCACGGGATCCACCAGATTTCCGGAACTGCCGACGCGGAGTTCGTGGCCGCCACCTCGTCGCTGCGCATCTTCGGCAGCACCGACGGCGCTGGGCTCTTTCTGCCATGGCTGTCCGGTCAACGGGATATGACGAGCGGCGCTTCGTACGACCTCGGTTCCGTGACGCCGCCCATCGCTTCGACCGACAAGATCAGTTGGGTCGTGACGGGTCCCTTCAGCGGCTGCCACGCGTACACGTTCGAATCGACCGGCGGCTATTCCTTTGCGCATCTCACCACCGCCGCCGCCTCCGAAACCATTTGTCGCTCCATACCCGAGCAGGTGGTCGGCGTGAAGGCGCAGTTGCCTGGCGGTACCGGCACCGTCAAGGAAAACATCCACGTCACGCCGGTCGGCATGTCGTTCGGCTGGGTCTTCTGGATGCGCACCGACTCCGGTTGGCAGCGGCGCATCATTCGTACGTCCCAGCCCAATCAGGGTCTCGCCAACATACAGAAGGTCGAGAGCGCAGTCGCTATCTCCTAGACGCCACCACGACGCGACCGGTTCGTCTTCCAAGCGGTTTAGTCCCCCGCTGCAAGGCGGTCCACGGGCAGCGAATGCGCTCTTGACCTCGAGCAATCAGGCCTCGCGGGAAATGTTGCTTGCCCTCGACTCCAACTCATCCTAGGGACCCCCATTCCAGCTTGCACGTGTTTGTTGTCAGCCGCGGACTGGGCTTTACGAATTATTTCTGAAGAAGCAGACCACAACCTGACCCCGAAGCGCCCATCACTCCACCGTGACGCTCTTCGCCAGGTTCCGCGGCTTGTCCACATCCGTCCCACGCGCCACGGCCGTGTGATAAGCGAGCAATTGCAAAGGCACCACATGCAGCAGCGGTGAAAGGGCGCCGTAATGCTCGGGCATGCGGATGACGTGCACACCGGGCTCGCTGTCGATGCGCGTGTCGGCATCGGCAAACACGTACAGCTGGCCGCCGCGGGCGCGCACCTCCTGCAGGTTGCTCTTGAGCTTTTCCAGCAACGCGTCATTGGGGGCCACGGTCACCACCGGCATCTGGTCGGTCACCAGCGCCAGCGGGCCGTGCTTGAGCTCGCCAGCGGGGTAGGCCTCGGCATGGATGTAGCTGATTTCCTTGAGCTTGAGCGCACCCTCCATCGCGATGGGGTAGTGCAGCCCGCGGCCCAGGAAAAGGGCGTTCTCCTTGCGCGCGAAGTCTTCGCTCCAGGCGATCACCTGGGGTTCCAGGGCCAGCACGGCCTGCAGGGCCACGGGCAGATGGCGCAGGGCCCTGAGCTCGGCCGCCTCCTGCGCTTCATCCAGGCGGCCGCGCACCTGCGCCAGCGCGAGCGTCAACAGGTACAGGCCCGCCAACTGGGTGGTGAAGGCCTTGGTCGAGGCCACGCCGATCTCCACGCCGGCCCGCGTGATATAGGCCAGTTCGCACTCGCGCACCATGGCGCTGGTGGCCACGTTGCAGATGGTCAGCGTGTGCGGCATGCCCAGGCTGCGCGCGTGCTTCAGCGCAGCCAGGGTGTCTGCCGTTTCACCGCTCTGGGTGATGGTGACCACCAGCGTGCGCGGGTCGGGTACGCTGGTGCGGTAGCGGTACTCGCTGGCGATCTCCACCGTGGTCGGGATGCCCGCGATCTCTTCCAGCCAATAGCGTGCCGTGCTGCCGGCGTAGAAGCTGGTGCCGCAGGCCAGGATCAGCACGCGGTCGATGCCCTTGAAGACGCGGTAGGCGCCATCGCCGAAGAGCTCGGGGCTGATGCCCTCCACGCCTTCCAGCGTGTCCGACAAGGCACGTGGCTGCTCGAAGATTTCCTTCTGCATGTAGTGGCGGTAGGGCCCCAGCTCGGCCGCACCGCTGTGGGCCTGCACCGTGCGGACAGGGCGTTGTACCGGGCGGTAGCGGCCGGGGTGCGCCGGGTCGGCCGCGGTGATCCAGGTCTTGCCCAGTTGCAAGTCGACGACATCGCCTTCCTCCAGGTAGACGATCTGGTCGGTCACGCCGGCCAGCGCCATGGCGTCGGACGCCAGGAAGTTCTCGCCCGTGCCGGCAGCGCCCACCCCCAGGATCAGCGGCGAGCCATGGCGCGCGCCCACCACGCGCAGCGGCTCGTCGCGACAGAACACGGCAATGGCATAGGCCCCGCGCAGCCGCGGCAGGGCGTGCTGCACCGCCTCCAGCAGGTCGCCGTCGTACAGGCTGTGCACCAGGTGCGCAATGACCTCGGTATCGGTCTGGCTGGAAAAGGCGTAACCGCGCTGCATGAGTTCGGCGCGCAGTTCGTCGTGGTTCTCGATGATGCCGTTGTGGACCAGGGCGATCCGCGCAAGGGCCGCATCAGGGGCCGCCGCCCCCGGCCCGTTGGAAAAGTGCGGGTGCGCGTTGTGCACGGCCGGCGCCCCGTGGGTGGCCCAGCGCGTGTGGGCGATGCCGGTGGTGGCTTCGATGCCCTCGGCCGCCACGTTGGACTGCAACTCGGTCACGCGAGACGTGCTGCGCGCCCGGCGCAGCTCGCCCCCCTGGTGCACCGCCACGCCGCATGAGTCGTAGCCCCGGTACTCCAGCCGCTTCAGGCCTTCGATGAGGATGGGAACGATGTTGCGGGTGCTGACGGCGCCGACGATGCCACACATGGGTTGAGGTCCTGTTGAATGCGTGCGGAGATGCTAGGACGCACGGATTGAAATGATTGGATAATTTTCCGGACTGATTCGACAGAAATCGTTGATTCAAACACGACGTGAAATTTTCTATCCCTAGAGCGACGTAAGCGCGATATTATACCGGCATGCATCTGGACCCCACCGACCTCAAGCTCCTCGCGCTGCTGCAGGATGACGCCTCGGTCTCCAACCAGACACTGGCCGAGCGCGCCCAGACGTCCCCGGCCACCGCGCTGCGCCGCGTGCGGCGCCTGGTGGACGAGGGCGTGATCGAGCGCCGCGTGGCCCTGCTGAACCCCGATGTGCTGGGCGCGGGCCTGACCGCACTGGTGGAGATCACCCTGGATCGGCAGGGCGCGGAACATCTGGAGGCCTTCGAGGCGCGCGCCGTGCAGAAGGCCGCCGTTCAGCAGTGCTACCGGCTGGCGCCCGGGCCGGACTTCCTGCTGGTGCTGCGGGTGCCGGACATGCCGGCCTATCACGCGCTGGTGCAGCAGCTGTTCACGCAGGACGCCAACGTGCGCAACATCAAGGCCTATTTCAGCGTCAAACGGGCCAAGTTCGACCCGCGCATCGTCTGGCCCGAGCCGCTCAGCGCGCCTTGAGAATCACCAGGCCCTTGAGGTACTCGCCTTCCGGAAAGACGAGGGTCTGCGGGTGGTCGGGCGCCGCGCCCAGGCGGGCCACGATCGCGCCATCCACGCCCGCGTCCAGCCCGGCGCCAGCCACGATCTTGTGGAACAACTCGGGGCCGACACCGCCCGAACACGAAAACGTGAACAGCACGCCGCCCGGCGCCAGCAGCTTCAGGGCCAGGCGGTTGATGTCCTTGTACGCGCGGGCTGCGCGCTCGGCATGCGACACCGTGGGCGCGAACTTGGGGGGATCCAGGACGATGGCATCGAAGGGCGCTTCGCTGCCCGCCCGCTCCAGGCTGGCGCGCAGGAACTGGTTGACGTCGGTATCCAGGCACTCGCTGCGCGCGGGGTCGAAACCGTTGAGCACCACGTGGGCCTGAACCCGCTCGAGCGCCGGCCCCGATGAATCCACGCTGACCACCTGGGCCGCCCCACCGGCCAGCGCCGCCACGGTGAAGCCGCCGGTGTAGCAGTAGCAGTTCAGCACGCGCTGGCTGCCCAGGCGGCGCACCCATTGGGCAAAGAGCGCCCGGTTGTCGCGCTGGTCCAGGTAGAAGCCGGTCTTGTGGCCGCTGGCCACGTCCAGGGTCAGCCGCCAATCGTGCTCGGTGATCTCGCACGCGGTGTCGCCATCGCCCTTCAGCCAACCCACCGCAGGCGCCAGGCCCTCCAGGCCGCGCACGCTGGCGTCCGAGCGCTCATACAGCCGCTGGGCGCCCGTGGCCTGCATCAGCACATCGGCCAGCACGGGCTTCCAGCGTTCCGCTCCGGCCGAGAGGAACTGCGCGCACAGGGTGGCGCCATACCGGTCCACCACCAGGCCGGGCAGCCCGTCGGCCTCGCCGTGGATCAGCCGCACGCCGTCGCTGGCGACGGGCAATCGGGCGCGCAGCGCCAGGGCGGCATGGACGCGGCGCTCGAAGCAGGCGCGGTCGATGCGCTCGGCCTCATCGAAGCTCAAGGCCCGCACGCGGATCATCGACTCGGGGCTGTAAGCGCCCCAGGCGAGGAAGCGGCCGTCCGCCGCCTCGACCCGCACGGTTTCTCCGGGATCGGCCTTGCCGCGCTCCACGCTGCCCTGGAAGACCCACGGGTGGCGCCGCAACAACGAACGCTCTTTGCCTTCGCGCAAGCGGATGGACTTCATGCGCGGATTGTCGCTGCTGCCGGCAGGCACCCCGCCCGCCGGAGACCGGTCAGCGGCGCTTGGCCCGCGGGTGGGCCGCGTCGTAGGCCTTGGCCAGGTGCTGGAAATCGAGCTGCGTGTAGCGCTGCGTGGTGCTGATGCTGGCGTGGCCCAGCAGCTCCTGCACGGCTCGCAGGTCGCCGCTGGACTGCAGCACGTGACTGGCAAAACTGTGCCGCAGCATGTGGGGATGCACCCGGGTCGGCAGGCCCGCCTGCACCGCCTGGGCCTGCAGCCGATTGCGCAGCTGGTTGGCCGTCAGGCGGCTGCCCAGGCGGCTGACGAACAAGGCCGGCTCGTCCAGCCCGGCCAGGCTGGGTCGCAGGGCCAGCCAATCCCGCAAGGCCTCCACCGCGGGCCCGCCGACCGGCACGCTGCGCCGCTTGCTGCCCTTGCCCAGCACATGCGCCATGGCGTCGTCCAGGTCGATCCATCCCGCCGCAAGGTCGCCGCCCCGGAGGTCCAGGCCGGTGACTTCGGCCACGCGCAGACCGCAACCGTACAGCAGTTCGGCGATGGCATGGTCGCGCGCCACGAGCGCGGGTGTCTCGCGGGTAGGCGACGGGCTTTGCGTCTCGTGGGCTGCCAGGGCCACGGCCTGCTCGACCGACAGCGCCTTGGGCAGCGGCTTGGCGGCCTTGGGGGGCCGGATGCCATCTACCGGATTGACCGCCACCACGGCCTGGCGGCCCCACCAGCGGTACAGGCCGCGCCAGGCGGCCAGCGTAATGGCGATGCTGCGCGGGCCCAGGCCCCGCGTGCGCAGCTGCGCCACCCAGCCGCGGATGTGGTGCGGCTGCGCCGTCTGCAAGGCCACCTGCTGCGCAGCGGCCGAGGCCTGCAGCCACAGCAGAGCCTGGCCGTACATGGCCACCGTGCGCGCGGCCAGGCGTCGCTCCACCGCCAGGTGATCGAGGAAGCGCTGCAGGTCCTCGGCAAGCACAGCCGTGGCCGCCACGGCAGGCCTCACTCCAGCAGGAGCCGGGTCAGCGCCGCGCTGGCGATTTCGCCGATACGGCTCAGGAATTCCGTGCCCATCTCGGCGGAATACCGGGTGGGATCGGGCGAGCCCAGCACCAGCATGCCGAAGCTGCCGTCACCTCCCGCCCAATGGCGCAAAGGGATCATGGCCAGCGACATCACCGTGGACGGATCTTCAAGCCAGGTGGCCGCCTCGAAGCCGGTATTCATGCCGCAATACGGCACCAGCAAGCTGCCGACGAAGCTCTTGATGTCGGCGCTGACCGGCTGGGCAAAGGCCTCTTCGGCGAAAGAGCCGGTCGAGCCCCACAGGCGGATGGCGGCCTGCGGGATGAGGAACTGCTGCTTCAGCCCGTCCAGCATCACCCGGGGCAGCAGGTTCGGGTTGGCGGTGAGCAGGATGCTGCGCGTCCAGCGGTGCAGGCGGTCGGCAATGGCCACGTTTTCCTGGCTGTTGCGGATCATCTCGACGATTTTCTGCTCCAGGCCCTTGTGGCGCTCGCGCAGCATTTCCATCTGCCGCTCCTGCAGCGAGACGGCGCGCTGGCCGTGCGGGCTGGTGAGCTGCACGGCCGACAGCAACTCGGCATGCCGCTCGAAGAACGCCGGGTTGTTGACCAGGTACTGGGCAATGTCGTTCTCGGTGATGCCCTGCACGCCTTGGTTGGTTCCTGAGTTCACGGTCACAGCTCGATTTCTCCTTCGAAGACGGTGACGGCTGGGCCGGTCATCAACACGCCAGATGCGGGCGACGGCCACTCGATGAGCAGCGGGCCGCCACGCGTATGCACGTCCACGCGGGTGTCCAGCCAGCCCAGCCGGATGCCGGCCACCACGGCGGCGCAGGCGCCCGTGCCGCAAGCCAGGGTCTCGCCAGCGCCGCGCTCGTGCACGCGCAGCCGGACCTCGCCGCGCGAGATCACCTGCAGGAAGCCGGCGTTGACGTGGCGGGGAAAACGGGGGTGCGTCTCGATGCGGGGGCCCAGGGTGGCCACGGGCGCGGCATCGACATCGGCCACGCGCTGCACGGCATGCGGGTTGCCCATGGAGAGGACCGCCAACTCCACGCCTTCGATGGGCCACAGTTCCAGCGCCCCCTCGACGCGCGGCAGCAGGCCGCTGGCGTTGAAGGGGATCTGGTCGTGCTCGAAGATCGGCTGGTTCATGTCGACCGTCACCCGGCCGTCGGCGCCCAGGCGCAGCTCGAGCACGTTGTTGACGGTCTCCACGCGCACGGTGCGCTTGGCGGTCAGGCCACGGTCGTGCACGTAGCGGACGAAGCAGCGTGCGCCGTTGCCGCAGTGCTCGACCTCTTCGCCGCTGTTGTTGAAGATGCGGTAGCGGAAATCGATGCCGGGGGTGATGCTGGGTTCGATCAGCAACACCTGGTCGGCGCCCACGCCGTAGCGGCGGTCGGCCAGGCGGCGCACCTGGTCTGGCGTGAGGGCCAGCGGGGCACGCAGCGCGTCGAGCACGACGAAATCGTTGCCCGCGCCTTGCATCTTGGTGAAGGGCAGCCGCATGACGCGATTATGGCCACCTGGCGGGATGCGGCCAGCCCGTCAGTCGTACAGGGGCGGCGCGCCTTCCGGGCGGGTCTTGAAGCGGCGGTGCACCCACAGGTATTGCGCCGGGTTCAGGCGGATCTGTTCTTCGACGAAGCGGTTCATGCGGGCCGCATCGGCCACCGGATCGTCCGTGGGCCAGTCGGTCCAGGGCGGCAGGAAGCGCACCCGCCAGCCCTGCCCGCCGGGCAGGATATCGGCCACCACCGGCTGCACGATCATGTCCAGCGAGCGCGCCAGCTTGCTGGGCGCCAGCAGGGTGGCGGCCGGGTGGCCGAAGAAGGGCACGAAGGCGGCATCGCGCAGGCCGAAGTCCATGTCGGCCGGGTTGAAGAAGGGCATGCCGCGCTTGATCGCGCGCACCATCGGCAAGGCGCTTTGCTGCCGGGTGAACATGGCGGCCTTGCTGAAGCGGTAACGGCCCTCGCGCAGGGCCTTGTCCAGCACCGGGTTGCTCTGCGCGGTGTAGATGTTGCAGCCGTCCTTGGTCTGGAACAGCTGCACGGCCGTTCCCGCCACGTCCACGGCCAGGAAGTGCGGCACCAGCCACATCACGCTGCGCTGGCTGCGCTCGGCCAGGTGCACGTCGCCTTCCACGTGGATCAGCCGCTTCAAGCGCTCGGCGCTGGCGTACCAGAGCATGGACCGCTCCAGCAGGCTGCGGCCCAGCCACTCGAAATGCTCGCGCACCAGGGCTTGTTGTGCCGCCGGGCCGAGTTCGGGCAGGCACAGCGCCACGTTTCGCTGCGCCACGCGGCGCCGCGTGCCGCCCAGCACGTAAAGCAGGCGTCCGAAGCCCCGGCCGAGCACGGCCTGCACCGACAGCGGCAGAAAGTGCAGCAGCCACACCGCCAACAGCAGCGCGCGCGCCAGAAGGTTGACGATCATGCGGGGCCTGCCACCCGGCGCGGGTTCTTGTACCGGTTGTATCCCCACAGGTACTGCGAAGGCTTCATGCGGATCACGGCTTCCATCGACTGGTTGATGGCCAGGGCCGAGGCCTCGTCGTCGCCGGCCTCGCCTGGCAATTCATGCGGCAGGGCCATCGCCCGCACGACGTAGCCAGCCCCCCGGGGCAGTCGCTCGGTCCACAGGATGGCCACCGCTGCGCCCGTCTGCTGCACCAGGCGGGCCGCCAGGGTCATGGTGTAGGCGGGGCGGCCGAAGAAGGGCACCCATACGCCCATGCCGTCGGGAGGCACCTGGTCGGGCAGCAGACCCACGGTCTCGCCCCTGCGCAGGGCACGCATCATCAGCCGCACGCCGGCCAGGTTGGCCGGCGCCGTGGACAGCGCCGCACGGGCACGGGCGGTCTCTTCGAGCTCACGCAGCCAGTCCTGGCGGGCCGGGCGGTACAGCACGGTGATGGGCTGCAGTGCCCCGAAGCGCTCGGCGTAGGCCTGGGCAGAGACCTCGAAACTGCCCATGTGCGGCGTGAGCAGCACCAGGCCACGGCCGCGCGCCAGCATCTGCTCCAGCAGGGCCGCACCTTCCCAGCGCACAGGGTCGTTGATGGCCTGGTCGCGCGGGCGCAGCCACAGCCGCGGCAACTCCATCACCAGGCGGCCGGCATCGGCCACCGCGGCCCGCCGTTCGGCCGCGGGCACGCCGGCCAGGGTCGCGTTCTCGACCAGGCGACGGCGGTAGCTGGGCGAAAACACGTACCCGACCCAACCCAGTGCACCACCCCATGCGTGCAAAAGCCGCAACGGGCGCGCGGCGAGCCATCGGATCAGGGACAACATCGTTCGTATAATTCTCGGGTCGCCGAGTTAAAGGACAACTTGCGGGGCGACTGCGGACGTGAAGGATAACGACACGCCGCCGGGGCAAGCAAAAGGGCAAGCGCCCTTGCCTCAACAAACCCGCTAAAGCGTTCGCCGCAGCTCTAGATGCACCCGGCGACGCAGCCCGTGCAACCCAACTGGAGCTTACCTACCGTGGCGAACGACTTCCTCTTCACTTCCGAATCCGTCTCAGAAGGCCATCCCGACAAGGTGGCCGACCAGGTCTCCGACGCAATTCTCGACGCGATCTTCAAGCAGGACCCCAAGAGCCGCGTGGCCGCCGAGACGCTGTGCAACACGGGCCTCGTGGTGCTGGCCGGCGAAATCACGACCAACGCACACGTCGACTACATCCAGGTGGCGCGCGACACCATCAAGCGCATCGGCTATGACAACACCGAGTACGGCATCGACTACAAGGGCTGCGCGGTGCTGGTGGCCTACGACAAGCAGAGCAACGACATTGCCCAGGGCGTGGACCATGCGTCCGACGACCACCTGAACACCGGTGCCGGCGACCAGGGCCTGATGTTCGGCTACGCCTGCGACGAGACGCCCGAGCTGATGCCGACCCCGATCATGTTTGCCCACCGGCTGGGGCGGGAGCTGACCGCCCTGCGCAAGAGCGGGCGGGTCAAGTGGCTGCGGCCCGACGCCAAGTCCCAGGTCTCGGTCCGCTACGAGAACGA
>CAIJPE010000055.1 GCA_903822435.1 uncultured beta proteobacterium
GAGTGAAGCGATGTTCGAAGCTCAGCGTCAGGCTGCGGTCGGTCCAGCCCGCGCCGGGGTCGTAGGCGGGCAGGCCGGAGGCGACGCTCTGCGCTTCTGCAAGGCCGAAGTAGCTGCGCCGGTAGGGCCCGTTGGCCCAGGTCGTCGACAGGCCTATGCCCAGCAGGTCGTCGCCTATCGGCAGGCCGCTGGTCAGGCCCAGTTCAAGTTGAGCGCCGTCGTGATGCAGGCCCGAACCCAGCAGCAGCCCGCTCTGCAGCAGCAGCGCTTCGAAAGGCGCGTGGTTGGCGTAGGCCTCGGCCTGAAGCCGCGGGCCTATGGTACCGACGCCAGCGGGAACGTCGCCGCTGCGCCGACCCAGATGCGGCCAAAGGCGCGCGCCGAATTGTGTGCCCTTGTCCCGCGAAAAATTCCAGCCGACGCCGCTGTCGGTCGAGATGAAACGCCCGCTGTGATCGCGCCATTCGAAGGCTGGAAGCAACGTGGTCTGGTGGGGCGCAGCGCCCGGGAATTTCGGCAGCGACCACAGCGAGCCACCGGCCGACCAGGCCGTCTGCGCCGGTGGGGCTTCCAGCAGCAGCAAGTTGCCCCAGGTGCGGCCGTCCTGCGGCAGCAATCCGAACAAGGTGGCTATCGGCAACGCCACAGTAGAACGCAAGGCCCTGCCCGGCTGAATCGCAGGCTTCAAGGGCTGAACGCGAGCTGGTTGCCACCGCGGATGAAATCGATGATGGGCTGCCATTGCTCGGCAGCAACGTCCTGGTAGAGGCTGTCGTGCCTGAAACCGCGAAGTCCGACGAAATGGGCACGGGCGCCGGCGGCATCGGCCAGACGCTGGCCCATCTGCGGCGGTATCACCTCGTCAGCATCACTGTGCATCACCAGCATCGGCGGACCCCGACGGACCATGGCGGTCTCGCTGTCCCACAGGTCGGGCAGCAGTTGGGCCAGCCAGGGCGAGGCCAGCCCCGTGCGCGTGGCCATCTCGCGGGCCGAGGTGAAGCCGGCGTGGACCACGACGCCGGCCAGCGCCGGCCGCAGTTCGGGCAGCACCTCAAGCATCACGGCGTTGCCCAGCGAGTGCCCCAGCACGTAGCGTGCCCGCGCTTGTGGCCACTGTGCGACGAAGGCCCGGTAAGCTGCCCGCGCGTCTTCATGCAGATGCACCACAGACGGTGTGCCGGTGCTGCTGCCGAAGCCGCTGTAGTCGAAGACCATCGAGGCGATACCTGCGTCATGAAGGTGCGCTTGCACGCGCGCCCAGTCGGAGATCGACTCGCCGTTGCCGTGGAAGATCAGCACCGCGTGCGCCGTCGGCTGGTCGGCCGCCACCAAGCGCGCCTGCAGCACGCGGCCCTGCATCGGCAACGCCAGTGTTTGGAACGGGACGCCGAAATCCATCGGGTTCTCGCGGCCAAGGGCCTTCACCTCGATGCCTTCGACCTCCAGTTCGTGGACCGCCAACTGACGCGCAAACAGGCCCAGTCCTGCCAGCAACAGCGCCAAGACAAAAGCGCGCAACCAGACCCGCGACCCGGCCCGTCGCGCTCGAAATGCCCGCGGTGGCATCACCAGCCCCTTGCGGGCAAACCGCGTCGTATGACCGAAGACTCGTTGCATGCTGGAATCCTTGCCGCCCGACAGTCGAACAACACTTATCGTCCCCAGGCGCCAACGCTTGCACGGGAACTTTGCTGGATTGCGTCTGTGAACGCCTCATCCCGGTGCCGGATGTGCCGGCCGGGCGGCCAGCTCGCCGTCAATGGCCTGCACCATGTCGCCCAGCGTGAGCTCCAGCTGGCGCGGGTCGAGTCGTTCTTCAGGGATCCTGATCTTGAAGCGGTCCTCGACCGCGAAGACGAACTCCATCAGCTCCAGCGAATCCAGGCCCAGGCCTTGCAGTTGCGACTGCGGCGAGAGTTCCGGGAGGGGGTTGCGGGCTTGCACCCGAAGTATCGAGACGACGTCGTCGAAGGTCGATGTAGACATGGTGGCTTTGGCTTCGGGCTGAGCGGCACTACAAATACCCACTCTGGACCTGTATGGCCCTGGCGGTCTGTTCGCTGCGATACGCGCTTTATCCGGCTTGCATGATCGGCGCCTTATGCTCCCGATGAAGCCTGTCCATGTCATCCTGCTGCATGGCCTGTGCAGCACGCCCGACGAGTTGCTTTCCGTTGAGACCGCCCTGAATCGCGCCGGCCACGGCCTTACTGCGCTGCGCATTCCCGGCTACAGCTTCGAGGCGCAGGCGCAGCAGCAGCCCTTGAGGCGCTACCAGGATTGGCTGCAGACGGTGAATGGGGCCGTGCAGGCGAGCAGCGCCAAAGGCCTGCAGGTGGTGCTGGTCGGCATCTCGGCCGGCGCCACATTGGCCCTGGGCGTGCTGCCGATGTGTGGCGACAGGCTCGCCGGACTTGTGCTGATGTCCACCACGCTGAGGTACGACGGCTGGGCCGTACCTTGGTACCAGTTCCTGATGCCGCTGGCGCTGTACACCCCGCTCGGCGGTTTCTGGCAATACCGCGAAAGCCCCCCCTATGGCGTGAAGAACCCGCGGGTGCGGCGCTGGATCGAACGTGAACTCGCGACCCGCCGGGTCTCGCGCGCAGGTGCTGCCGTGATCGGCGTGGGTCACGTGCGCGAACACGACCGCCTGCGCCGTCGTGTGCTGGCCAGCCTGCGAGGCCTGATTGCCCCCCCCGTGCTGGCACTGCATGCGGCTGAGGACGAGATCGCCAGCCCGGTCAACCTGGCACTACTGGGCCGGATGAAAACTGTGTCGATGCGGCAGGTGCTGCTGCAGGATAGCCACCACATGATCAGCATCGACAACGACCGCGAGCAGGTGGTCCGCGAGACCCTGGACTTCATCGGCACGATCGCCGACGATCGTGCGTCGGTGGGGTCGCCGAAAAGGCGACAGACACGAGAGTGAGCCGCATGCAGACTGTCCACATCACCTGCTTCGGGGTGCTGTCGCCCTGGGGTGTCGATCTCGCTGCCTTCGAGGCAGCCCTGTTCGGGGGCCGCTCAGCCGTGCGCTCTGAACGCCTGGAACTGCCGGGCTCCGAGGCCTTTCAGGTGCCGCTGGCGCGCAGCGTGTTCGATACGGCATAGGTGCTGTCGCCGTCGCGCGTCCCGCTGGACCGCGGCAGCGCGATGGCCCTGGCCGCCGCTGAGGCCGCCGCCAGTATGGCCGGCCTGACAGTTGCCGAGCTGGGTCCGCACCGCCTGGGCGTGTACTGGGGCTGTGGCATGGGCGGCGCCGAAACCTTTGATGCCACTTGCCGCGCCGTCTATGCCGGACATCGGCGCATACGCCCCACCAGTGTCGTGACAGCGATGCCGAACGCGCCCGTCGCCGAGCTCGCCCTGCGTTTCGGTGCGCGCGGTGCCGCCCAGTCCTACGCCTGCGCTTGCGCCTCGTCGGCCCTCGCGATAGGCGAAGCCGTGCGCGCGCTGCGCGAAGGCCGCATGGACGTGGCCATCGTGGGCGGCAGCGAAGCCATGCTCACCTCTGGCGTGATCGGCGCCTGGTCCGCGCTGCGTGTACTGGCCGATGTGGGCGACGGTGATGAATCCATGGCAGCCCGGGCCTGCCGTCCCTTCGCAGTCGACCGCAACGGCTTCGCCCGGGGGGAGGGTGCCGCTGCCTTCGTCCTGGAGACCGAAGCTCACGCGCGCTGGCGTGGAGCCTCTCTGGCATTGACCTTGACCGGCTACGCCAGCAATTGCGACGCGATGCACATCACCAAGCCCGACAGTGAAGGGCAGGCGCGGGCCATGGTCGCCGCGTTGCACGACGCTGGCTTAGGCGCCCGCGACATCGGCCACGTCAACGCTCACGGCACGGCTACGCAGGCCGGCGATGCCGCCGAGGCGACCTCGCTGGGCCTGGTCTTCGGCGACCACGCCGTGCCCGTGACGGCCACCAAGTCGATCACGGGGCACCTCTTGGGCGCAAGCAGCGTCGTCGAGCTGGTGGCCACGCTGCTGGCCCTGCAAACGGGCAGCGTGCCGCCTACAGGTGGCGCCATGAGGCTGGACCCTGTGCTGCACATCGACCTGGTCCAGGGCGAGGCTCGCCCGACGCCTTCGGCTCGACATGCCATGAGTACATCGTTCGCCTTCGGCGGCACGAATGCGGTGTTGATCGCTTCACGCGCCGACTGAAGGTCACGGGCCTGGGCGCAAGCAGACGAGAGTGTCACCGGCTGCTGATGAGCAGGCACACGAGCGAATCGGCCGACGTAGGCTGCTGCAATCGCTCGCGTGGCTGGCCATTGTGTGCAAGGCGGTGCCGGCGTGGTAGGCCCCATCAGCGGAAGGTCTGTGGAAGACGCTAGACGACGACAGCGGACAGGCCCGATCCTTGAGGCGCATCACCAGCACGGGAGGTAACTACGTTGGCCGCATCGAGCGCGTGCTGGACGCCGATGTCAAGCCCAGCGATGTTTGTGAGTCCTGCACAGACGACCGCTGGAACAAGGCCATCGTTGGCATGGAAATCATTCGGAGTCTTCGTGTCAATCCAGGGGACCCGATGACCTTCGACGGCGGCAAAACCTCGGCCACGAGGACGTCAAGCTCTACCGCTTGCGATAGTGCCTTGAAGATGGCGGCAACCGCCTTCAGGCGTGCGGCTGCTGGGGCCTGCCTTCTCGCACGCAGTCCTGGATACGGCTCGAGTTGCCGGGCTTGGGCGTACCTGCCACCCACACGATTCAGCCGAAATACCTCGCCTGTCCCCGGGACGGAAATTGACCAGCCCCGGTAACACGCTGCCCAGCGTCCGCAGCGGGTACGTCAGACCAAGCAGCCAAGCTGGCGCCCATCCGTTCCACCGAGCTCGTCGGCAGACAGCGGCCTTCGCCGATGACGTGGTTGGGCTCGCCCAGCAACCAGTTGCGGCATCGCGCCGGCCACGCCACCTTTGACGGCACGCCTCCCATCACGAAATGGTGGGTGCCCCAGGCCTGTTTGCTGCCGCCGTCAGAGGCGGGCGGCAGCGGGCGGGCGAATTCCGAAGCTGTGAAGATCGTGACCACCTAGTCCGCAGCACTGATGCTGCCTCGCGTCATGGAAAGACCTCAAGGCGGCTGTCCCTGCAGTGCACCGGCCCGCATAGGCGGTCGGCGGCGAATCAGTGACGGATGTCCCAGATTTCCCACGGCTGGCCGGTGCATTCGTCCAGCACGATGGCCGCGGCATCGTGCTGTTGGGTGGGCACCAGACACTTGCCCGATTCCACCTCGCGGATGCGACCGTCGCCCCCCACTTTGAAGCGCTGGTTGTTGCCGTAGTGACAGGCCCAGACCTGCACCGGCGTGCCATCGGCGCGTGAGTGGCGACCTCGGACGTCCAGGCACAGCCCGCCAGTGCCCACGAGCAGATCCTGCCCACCCTCGCCACGGGTGATCGTCCAGCGCTGGTTTTCGCGCCCATGGCACCGAAACATGAAGACCGGCGTGCCATTCTCCTTGCCGTTTTCAGCCACGTCCATGCAGTAGTTGTCGCCACCGATGACGGAGCGAATCAGCAGCTCATGCCCGGCGGCGTGAACATCGCCAACGGCACCGCCCCAAAGGGCTACTGCCATGATGGGCAGCGACAAGAATCGAGACAGGTTCATGCGGTTCAACTCCTAAAAAGGGAAGGGCATTGCTGCACCGGCGGTGGCCCTTACCGGGGCTGGTCGCCCCTGAAGTAGGACAGCGTGTACGCACGCAGCGAGCCATCCGCCTGTGGCACGGCAGAGACCTTCACTTGCGCGCCGGCCCTGAGTCCGCTGGTCAGCGCGGCCAACCCGGCGGCACTGGTCAGGTCTTGCGGGCTGACGGTGACCACGCCGTTGGTGCGGTCGACCTGATAGGCCAGCGTGGCTGAGCCCGGGACGGCGCTGAAGTTCACCGTCACGGCCCTGGAGGCACCCGGTACCGTCACCGCGAAGGCACTGCCAACCACGGTGCTGGCCACTGTGGCCCTGGGCAGCGCCACCGGCACGAGCACCACCCAGGGTACGGCCCACCCCGTGGGATTGGCAGTATCGCCCCATCGGGCGTAGCTCGCCCCGCGCGGTGTGAAGGCGCCGGCAGTTCCGCCAAAGTCCACACTGCCGCCTGCAGCGGCGGCGAAAGTGGAGATGGCCGAAGAGCCACTGGTGACCAGCGTCGGGTAACCATAGCTCCAGTAGTCGAAGCCAAGAATCGCAGCGCCGCTGGAGTCCTTGCCGTTGGCCGCGGTGGGGGCGATGTAGCTCAGCGGCATCGTGTAGTTGTCCCCGGCCGTGGTGTAGGTGTTCGTATAGCTGAATCCGCTGTTGGTTACGCTGCCGATCTTGCCTTCGTACGCGGCCGTCTCGATGTCCACGGTCTGCGCGACCATGGGTGTGGACAGTGGATCTGCCACCTGGACATGCACCTTGAAGCCGCGCACGATATTGTGTGCCGCGAGGAAGCCGGTGCCGGTGCCGATAGGCGTTGTGTCCGAGAGAGCCTTCTCGGGGGTGCGGAAGAAGAACTCAGTGCCGGCCGCAATCTGAATCTTGACTGGCTTGCCTGCTTCGTCGGCGATCACGATCTGATTGTTTGTGTTGTCTACATGGAGGACATGACCCTCTGGACTCACCCAAACAGTATTGAAAGACGACGAAGCCCAAATTCTGCTGGCCACGAGGGTGCCGTCCTGCTGATAGCGGGCCGCGACCCGGACGTACTTGCCGGATCCCACCGCGCTGGCCACCGACTGCAGGCTCTTGATGGACGCCGATGTCTTCCCGTCTAGGTCATAGAACAGCGTTCCGTTGGTCGCGTCAACTTGGATGGCCAAGCTTTGCCCGGTGGGCACGGGCACCTCGGGCGTCACGATGGGCAAGGTGGGTAGATCCTTGGCCAGTGTGAGGCTCGAGAAGTCGGCTGCAACCGAGCTCACGCTGCCATACATGTGGCGCAACACCTGACGGGTGATGTCATCGACGCGCTTTGGTGCCACCGGCCCGTTGAAATTCACGGCCCAAACCGTCGCACCGCCGCCGGCGGGCACGTGCCCGACGATAAAGGCGGGGTGGCTGAGGTCGACTTCCACGTTCAGTGCCGCGCCGGGTGTACTGGGCATCACCACCGGCTTGTCGAAGACCACCGACGCGGTGACGGTCTGACTGCCGGCGGCGCCTTGGGCGTTCTGGATCTGGATCTGTGCGGCTGGGATGGCTGTGCCTGCGGCGACCGGAAAACCCGATTCGGGGTCGGCCGAGACCGTGAGCGAGACATCACCCAGATTGGCCGAGAGCGTCAACTTGGCGCCCGTGTAGACGTCGCCCGCCTTCAGCGTGACCGAACTGAGCACTTCGCCGAGCTGGTCCAACTGCGCAAGGTTCAAGGCAAGCGGCGCCGTTCCCAGCGGTACGGCTACGAGCGTCCCGTCCTGCTTGACAAGGCTCAGGGCCAGCACTTTGACCCCGATCGTCGACCAGTCTTCCGACGATGCATCGCTGATCAACACAGGAATCGCCACGGACTGTGCCGCGACGGAAGGAGCAGTGGGCGTGGTGTCCCCGCTGGAGCCTCCACCGCCCCCACAGGCTGAAAGGCATGCGACAAAGAGGGCAGTGAGGGTGCGCTCGTGTTGATGGTTGATCATGGCCGAGATGGCATTTGGGGCATGAGGGTATGCCGCTCGCTCCAATGGTTTGGGCAGACAGGATGCACGTGTGCTGACGCGACCAGTCTTCCCAGCGGACTGCTGGCCGGTCCGACAACGTCATTTCGGCTCGGGCACCGCGCCGTTGAGGCTCCGATGGGTGAAGTTCGGTAAAGGGCGCCCGTAGCGTTTGCGCCACTTTAACTGCCGATTTGAAGGCTGACCCTGTCGTCTTGTAGATGCAGAATCCTCTGCGAGGCCTTGGTGACGCGGTCGCTGCCAACTCTGCAGCCGCGTCATCAGCAACTGCGCCTGCCGCTCGCTGCAGCGCAGAACAAGTCTGGGTCAATTTCAAATCCAAGGTCTATCATCGACCACATGCGAAGCACGACGGCAAGACCAGGTAAGGCAAATACATGACAGAAGCAGCAACGAAAATGGCCGGTAACCGCGCCGCCTATGGCAAGGCATTCGGCGCTTAAGGACCTACGAAGTGCATACTGAACAAGGAATCAGCGCGGCGGCATGAGTTGGCAACGCTCGCGTGCTCTGCGAATTGTGCGCGCCCGCCCGCGCTTGTTCATCGCGACAGCCACTGCCATCGCAGTCAACCTGCTGCTACCGGACTCGGTAGCAAGTCACGCTGTGACACGGGGGCTGATTGCCTGGAACTCTGGTGCCGGTCTCTATGTAGTGCTGGCCGCCATCATGATGATGCGCTCGTCGGAACATCATATGCGCCGTCGCGCACAACTCCAGGATGACGGGCAACTGGTCATTCTCGTTCTCGTAGTCGTCGCTGCGATCGCCAGTCTCGCGGCCATCGCCGCAGAGTTGACGGTGGTCAAGGATATGCATGGCTTCCTAAAGCTGGCTCACGTAGCGCTTGCCGGCGGGACGGTACTGACGTCTTGGGCATTTATTCAAGTGATGTTCGCTCTCCACTACGCACACAAGTACTATGGAGCAGCATGCCACGGGAAAAAGCCTGGCCTGCAGTTCCCGGACGAGTTAGATCCAGACTATGGCGACTTCTTTTACTTCGCAGCAGTGATCGGCACGTCGGGACAAACCGCAGACGTCTCCTTCGTGACCAAGGCGATGCGCCGCATCGGCTCGCTGCATTGCATCCTGGCCTATCTGTTCAACACCATAGTCCTGGCACTGCTGATAAACATTGGCGCAAGCCTGTTCTAGGGAAGTCCGCCACTTTCTGTGGGCTTGTCCAGCCGTGGCTGCCAGGGCCACTTTGACCCGGGTAATCTTGGTCTGCATGTCCTTGGCGCTGGCTGAAGGTTTGCGCGAGACAGGTTATCGCAGCGGGCTCGGCTCGAAGAAGGGGGTGGGTTCATGCTGTGAGGGTGGGCCGGGGAGGCTGTGAAATCGAGCCCTAAAGCCACGCCAGATTGCCCGATTGCAGTGTGGTCGAGTCCTGAACAATAGCGAATGAGCAGACTCGACATGGACGGTCAGGACGCGGCGCTGGACCCCACCGATTGGACGGTCTTCCGGGCTCAAGCGCACCACATGCTGGACGACATCCTCGATTTCACGCGCGACACCCGCCAGCGGCCGGTGTGGACCCCCGCTCCGCAGCCCGCGAGGGAACGGTTTCGCGCGGCGCTGCCCGAGGCGCCGCAAGATCTGGCTGAGGTCCACGCGGAGTTCAAGCGCGACGTGATGCCCTATACGGCCGGCAACACCCACCCGGGCTTCATGGGTTGGGTGCAGGGAGGGGGCACGCCGGTCGGCATGCTTGCCGAGATGCTGGCCGCAGGCTTGAACGCCAACCTCGGCGGCCGAGATCAGATGCCCATCGAAGTCGAGAAGCAGGTGCTGCACTGGATGCGCGAGCTGTTCGGATTTCCCGAGACAGCCGGCGGCCTGTTCGTGACCGGCACCTCCATGGCCAACCTGATGGCCGTCCTGATCGCGCGCACCCATGCGCTTGGCACGGGGGTGCGTGCCGGGGGCCTGGCAGCCTCCGAGATCCGGCTGGTGGCATACACCTCGTGCGCGGCCCACAACTGCATCTCCCAGGCCATGGACCTGTCGGGCCTGGGCAAGGGCGCTCTCCGGCTCGTGCCCACGAACGCGCGTGGCGAAATGGATCTCATGGCGTTGGATGCGGCCCTTGCGCGCGACCGGGCGGCCGGCCTCACGCCCTTTTTCGTGGCGGGTACGGCGGGCACGGTGGACATCGGGGCGGTCGACGACCTGGCCGCGCTGGCTGCGCTGACCCGCCGCGAGTCGCTGTGGTTCCACATCGATGGTGCCTTCGGGGCGCTGGGCATGCTGGCGCCGGAGGTGCGACCCCTCCTGGCCGGCATCGACGCGGCCGACTCGCTGGCCTTCGACTTTCACAAATGGGGTCAGGTGCCTTACGACGCAGGTTTCCTGCTGGTGCGCGACGGCGCGCGCCAGCAGCAGACCTTCGGGGCGCCCGCCGCTTACTTGCGCCGCGAAAGCCGTGGCTTGTCCGCCGGCTCACCTTGGCCGTGCGATTTCGGACCGGACCTGTCGCGCGGATTCCGGGCGCTTAAGGTGTGGTTCACGTTCAAGGTGCACGGCACACGACGAATCGGCCGCGCAATTGCCCACACCTGCGTGCTGGCGCGCCATCTGGCCAGGCTCATCGAGGGAGAGCCCGCACTCGAATTGCTCGCCCCCGTCGCCTTGAACATCGTCTGCTTTCGGTATCGCTGCGCCGAGCCCGACCGGGTGAATGCCGACATCGTCGTCGCGCTGCAGGAGTCGGGTCTGTGCGCGCCGTCGTCCACGCAGATAAACGGGCAGTTCGCCATCCGCGCCGCCATCGTCAACCATCGCACCCGCCGGGCCGATGTCGAGTTGCTGGTCCGCGCCACGCTGGATCGCGGTGCAGCCCTGACCCGACCAGACTTGCGGGCCGCGCAGCGTGAGACGGAGCGTGGGACCCTCACCGCACTCGTGCCAATGGCGTAGTGCCGCGAATCGTCTGCCCGAGCCTTGCGCCGCGGCTGGGCCGCCCCTTCGGTTCGAACCCATGGCGCGGCACGGTCCGCTCACAGGGGGCTCCTTCAGGCCTTGGTTGCGCCGCGGCTTCGAAGGCGACGTGGCCCCGGTCCGGGTCCATGGACCCATGGCATCGCAGGCACGAGTCCCGAGGCAGCCCGGAGGAGTGTCCCACGATGAGCATCCCCGCCAGCACCGCACGCCTGTGCAGGCCTGCCTCGGTCCTGGGTGTTATGCGCCGACCTGGGCGTGTCCTCCGGTGAATCCGCGGCTGCGACGCCGAGTGCCGCCAGCTCAGCACCTCAGCCCTGTGCGTTGGCCAGTTCGCCTGCATGAGCTCGTTGGTGCTGGGTCTGGATCCGTTAGATGGCTGCGATCGCTACCTCAGGCTAGAAGGGGAGGTTTCCCGACCCACCCGGGCACGTCTCGCTGGCCACCACCACCGTCTACATGGCCACCGAGCGGCGGCGCCGCATGCCGGCGGTCGAGGCGTTCTGGAAGCAGCAAGCTGCCAGTTGATCGGCGGCGGCCCTGCGTTCAAGGCGCGCTGACGCGAACCTGCATCAGCGGCCGCCCGCGTTCCGACAGGGTCAGGGTGCTGAGGCTCCGGCTGTCGGAAGCGGGCCGGGGCCTGCCCGTTGCTGCGAAGGTGGTCCACACGTCCAGCGGCACCGCCAGGCGGCTGATCACGCGGTGCGAGCGTTGCGCCGGCAGCGTCGAGTTGAAGATCCTCAAGCTGCACCACGGCAGCTACTTTCCCGAGTTCCCGGAGCCCCGCAGGACAGCGAACAAGCCGCGCTGCGCGTCGAGCCGATGTCAAAGGCCTAGCGTCTCACCCCAGCCGGGCCGCCATCCGTCGCGCGGCACCATCAGTAACCCGCTGTTGGCGGCTATGACGACAGAAGCCCTTTTAAGTGCAAGGGGAACGCAGGTCCCGATTCCTTTAACGGTGGGTGAACGAGACCAGCTTGGTCAACTGACCGGCTTGCAGCCCGCCGTCCTCTGCGTGGCGCCGGCCAGATAGTCACCCCTACTCACCGGGCCCCAACGGACGATGGTCAGCCATCAGCGCAGTCCGAGCCGGTGCCGGCAGCGAAGCTAGATAGAGTCAACTAAGTTAACATAAGTATTATCGTACACAATCAAATTTCCGCCCCAAAGCAGGGCGTTCCCAGTCCGAAGTAGCACTGACTCGACTGGGGCTACACACTGTGTTTCCAAGACCGAGCGGGAGCCTCGCCATCCGCAGATTCGTACCGGCTCTCCTGTCGTTTGTGAGTTGTGCGCCCAGAGACGGATGCAACACCATCGCCTGGGTCCCGATCAAATGCCTTGGAACAGGCAATCCAGCGCGCTCACGATGATGTCAACCTGGCTCTCGAGGGTCAGGACTTCCTCGGCCAGTAAGCGGCGAGGCACCGTGGCCAGAAATTGCGTCGCCATCACGTAGGGCTCGCCGCCGATCTCGAAAATCGGATTGAGCACCCTGGCCGGTTTCGGCGCCACCCCAAGGGGCAACAACGGCACGACAACGCAAGTGTTCAAGTGACTCAGCAAGTTGGCCTGGACGTCCAACAGCAGGGTGCCACCGTCGTTGTTGGCGTAGACGTGAAACCGCGCCACGGCTAGAAGTTTCGGTACCGCGTCAGCGGCAAACCGTGTTGCTCGACGAACTGGTTCGAGCTCTGCAACGCATCCGCGTTCTCCGCGAGCCAGCGTTCCTGGCGGCGCCGCGCGACCGCCGCAGCGATGCCGACCTCCGCTGCTTGCGACACGTTGATGCCCAGCGCGCGGGCTTGGACCACCAAGTCAACCGCAAGCGTGAGGTTTGTGGGTTTGCGCGCAGGCACTTTGGCTTCCGCGGCAGGACGAGGCGTCGTGCCAGAGCGAGGGAGAGATGGGGTAGACATCAGCGTAACCGTTCAAATCAAGCAAGCTACATTGTACATAGCCATGTATTATGCGCATTCCAAATGCGTGTTTAGCTTTGCCTCGCCGTCTATGGTGTCGCAGCCAATCCATTCCGACTGGCTGAAGCTGTTTGTCGCGAATGGCACAACACTACCTCCCGAGACCGCGCTTCAGCCCCTGGCAACCGGCTCCAGTAGCGGGTCAAGACTGATTTCAGTCGGTCCGATCGCGCGAATAAATGTCAGCGGTGGCCGAAAGCGGGCGCTCGAGCCTCGGAAAGGCGGCGGACCGCTCCACCCTGAAACTTGACTTTCAGCTACTTGCGACCGTGCTTGGGCAATTGGCCCGAGGTTCTGGGCTCCGAGTGGCCGCTTCCGCCGGCCTCGACGGGTCACTCTCGACCCGAACCTGCCCGTCAGGCTTCTCCGAAGCTGCCGGTCGTCCGGAGCGGCCTCTTTCAGGTTCTGTGTCAGCGAAGCAGTCGCTCGTGACAACCAGGACCCGGCCATGACCTGCCGCTCATAGACCGTGCCCATAGCTGTCCTTCATCCAGCGGAGGTTCAGGCGACTCGATGAGCCGACTCCCGCCATCTCGCTATCATTTCTGCCAATGGCGACAGAGCAGCAACAACTTGAAGCCGGGATAGCCGCTCTGGAAGCGCAGCGCGCGTTGCTCGGAGACGCTGTCGTCAATGCCATGGTCGCGCCGGCACGCGCCAAGCTTGCCGCCCTGGTTGCAGCGCCGGCACCCGCGCCGGCATCTGCAGCAGAACCCGCCCAGGCTCTCAAGCAGGTCACGATCCTGTTTCTCGATGTGGTGGGCTCCACCACCCTGAGCCAGCACCTCGACCCCGAAGCCATCAGCGCCGTGATGGACGACGCCCTGACCCGCGGCACCGCCATCGTCGAAGCCAACCGCGGCCGGGTCTTGCAATACGCCGGCGACAAC
>CAIJPE010000056.1 GCA_903822435.1 uncultured beta proteobacterium
CACCACCTCGCCGGGGGCGTCGGACTCGGCAGCCATCCGGTCCCAGGCCGCGCGCTGCCCGGCGATGAGCAGGGCAGCAATCGGCTTCGCCCGCTTCAGATCGGCGGTGCCGGTGGACTTCTTGAATTCCTGCTGGCCGCCGGCCAGGTGTTCGACTTCTTTGGGCGGAACGAGGCGCACGTACCAGTTCAGGCTGCGCCCGTCTGTGCGACGGTAAAGGTGTTGAGGCACTTCGCGTTGGTTCCGAGTGGCACACATGAGTGGCACACCTGCCGTTTCTAAGTCCTTGATATTTAAGAACTATCGGCGAATCAACGACTTACTTGAGGTCCGGCGCGAGGGTGAGATTCGAACTCACGGGCCCTTGCGGGCCGCCGGTTTTCAAGACCGGTGCAATCGACCACTCTGCCACGCTTCCCGTGATCGTCTATTCAAGCAACGGATTCTAGGGGTCCGGGCGCCTGCTCCTGGCTGCAGGGCACCTGCATCACTTCGCGCCGTCCGCCGTCCACCCGCACGGCGGTGAGCGCGCCGCCCCACACGCAGCCGGTGTCCAGGGCCAGCAGGTCGGGCTGGTTGACCAGCCCCAGGGTGCTCCAGTGGCCGAAGGCCATGGGCTGGCCCGCGGTGCGGCGGCCCGGGGCCTGGAACCAGGGGCCAAAGCCGGGCACGGTGGCCGATGCGGCGTCCTTGGTCTTGAGTTCGAGCGAGCCGTCGGCGCCGCAGAAGCGGATACGGGTCAGCGTGTTGACGATGAAACGCCAGCGCGCGGGCCCTTCCAGCGAGTCGTCCCAGCGGCGGGGCTCGTCGCCGTACATCTGCGGCAGGAAGATGGCCAACTCGGGCCCGCGCAGCACCGTCTGCACTTCGGCGGCCAGCGCCAGGGTCTGCGCGGTGTCCCACTGCGGCACCACGCCGGCGTGCACGCACAGCCATCCTTCTTCCATGTGGGCCAGCCGCTGCTGCCGCAGCCATTCCAGGCAGGCCAGGCTGTCCGGAGCCTGCAACACCTCGGCCAGCGTGTCGCCCTTCTTGGCGTTGCGGGTGCCCTGCGACACGGCCAGCAGGTGCAGGTCGTGGTTGCCCAGCAGGCAGATGGCGGCGTCTCCCAGCGCGGCCAGCCGCCGCAGCACTGCCAGCGAGCCCGGCCCGCGGTTGACGAGGTCGCCCAGCACCACGATGCGATCGCGCGAAGGTGAGAAGTCGATCACCTGGAGCAGCCGTTCGAAGGGTTCGGCGCAACCCTGCACATCACCGATGAGATTAATCATCGGTTGATTCTGCTACGCTGCCGCGGTTTCACCCGCCCCCGCCGCGCACGCTGCGGTGCGAATGGACTTCACACTTCTCGTTTTTCTCATCTTGTTGAACGGCGTCTTCGCCATGTCGGAGATGGCCCTCACCGCCAGCCGACGGGCGCGCCTGGCCGTCATGGTCGAAGGGCAGGAGCCCGGCGCCCAGGCGGCCATGGATCTGCACGACAACCCGACGCGCTGGTTGTCCACCGTGCAGATCGGCATCACCTCCATCGGCGTGCTCAACGGCATCGTGGGTGAAGCCGCCTTCAGCGACCCCGTGGCACAGTGGCTGGCAGGGGCGTTCGAGATCAAGGCCCGGGCCGCCTCCATCACCGCCACGGCACTGGTGGTCTTCATGATCACGGTGCTGACCATCATCTTCGGTGAACTGGTGCCCAAGCGCCTGGGCCAGATGTACCCAGAGACCGTGGCCCGCCTGGTGGCACGG
>CAIJPE010000057.1 GCA_903822435.1 uncultured beta proteobacterium
ACGGGGGTTCGACGTCGCCTCGGCAGCCACCTTCGCGCGGCGACGCTGGCGCAACGGCGCGGTCGCACACAGCCCCGGGCTGGGTTTTTGCCTGCTCCGCCATGCCGGCAGCCCGGGCGGACTCGTCCGGCCCGGCGCCTGGCCTGAGCACGCCGGCCTGCCGCGTTGGGGCGACAGGACGCCGGCGCACCCCGATCTGCCCGCTGTTTTCGCCAGCCAAGCGCCGCTTGTCGCCGCCGACGACACGCTGCTGCTGCTGGAACGAGCGCTCGCCGCTGCACCGGTCGTTCAGTTCAACGGTCTGCGCGGCGCGGGCAAGACCACCCTGTTGCTGGAGATGGGACGCTGGCTCGTGGCTTCGAAGGCCGTGGCTCCGCAGCACCTCCGCCACCTCGACCTGGCCGAAGTGTCGGACGCGGCCGAGGCCGTCGCAGTGCTGACGGGTCCGCCGGGCTCGGTGCTGCTCATCGACGGGGGCGAACGCATTGAAGGCGACCCGTTGCGCGCCGTGCCAGGCTGGTCTGAGACCGAGGTGCGAGGGTGGCGCACCGCCCTCGAGTCCGCTACGGCGAGCGGCTTGCGGGTCATCGTCGCGGCCAGGGCGCCGCTGGCGGTACTGGCCGACGCACCCCGTGTGTTGGTGCCACGGATGGCACCCGCCGACCTGCGCAGCCTTGCTGAACTGCAGGCCGATGAAGGTTCGCAGCCCCTGCCCGAGGCGGCGATCCGCTGGGCAGGAGGCCACCCGGGCGTGCTGGCGCTGCTCGCCGAGCGCGAGCGGGCTGGCGGCTTTGCCGACCCGGCAACGACGCTGACCACGCTGTCGGACCTGAGCCTGGGCGTGCCACCACGCGACGCCGACGCGATGATGGACCTCTTCAGGCCGTTGTTGCTCGTCGATTTGCGCGCGCTCTTCGAGTCGCAGGCTGGCGCCTTGCTGCCCTGGCTGCTGATGCAGTTCCATGGCCAGGTGCACCTCACGCCGCTGCTGTGGCAACTGGCCGAGACCATCGGCTTGAAGGGGCTGGCCGCGGCGGCTTCCCACGGCGAAGTCGAGCCACTGCTCGAGCGGCTTGAGAAGGCCGGGCTCAGTTGCCGGCTCGATGAGAAGAACCTGCTGTTGCACCCGATGCTGCCCTTCCTCGTGCCACAGCCATGCAACAGCGACTCGCTGCGCCAGCAAGCGCACTGGACCACGCTGCGCTACGCCATCGCGCTCTACGTACGCTCGATGCAGGTACTGCACGCCGGCCTACTCCAAGCCAACGAACGTCGGCCCGAGGCCCTCGCTTCAACCTGGGATCTGGGCGACCTGCTGCACGCCTTCACCTGCACGACCGACAGTGGCGCGATGGAGCATCCGGCCGCGTTGGTCTTTGCGCGTCGTCTTCGCGAGCGATTGCTGGCGTTGGACCCGGCCCTCTGGCCGCCCGTTTTCGACAAGCTTTGCGCGGCGTTCGAGAAGGTACCGCCGCCGCCCGACAACGGCGTGTTCAACCCGAACAACGTGTTCAGGCTGCTGCGCATGGAAGAAGCGCAGCGGAACGGCGACACCGCCACCGCACAGATCCTCGCGGACGAAGCGCGCTCCGCCGCTGCGGAGCTGCCCGGTGGGATCCTCGAGCCCATCGATGGCCGGGCTGGCCCCGACATGTCGCAAGTGAACCGTTACGACACGATGATCAAGACCGGCCGTGCCCTCGCCGAGCGCGACCCGGCGGCCGCGCGCGCCGCCTTCGAGGCCGCGCTGGACGCCGCCGGCCAGGATGTCCTGCGCCGTGCCAAGGCGAGACTGGAACTCACCCGGCTGTTGCGCAAGTCAGGGCGGGGAGAGGACCTCGAAGCGGCCCGTGCGCACGGTGAGTTGGCGCTGGCCGAGTTCATCGGACTCGCGCGTGCCCGCCTGACCGACCGCAGCGACGTGTCGCTCACGGCGATGAGCCTGTCCAACGTCTACCGCGACCTGGCCAACCGGACGAAGCCGCCCGACCCGGAGCTCGCCGCGCGCGGCGAGGCGCTCTGCCAGGCCAGCCTCGACAACGCCACCAACGACGGCGAGCGCGCCACGGCCCGCATCAACCTTGCCGGCTGGCGCCGAGATGCCGGGGACCCAACCGCCGCGGCCTCACACTTCCTCGAGGCAGCCAACCTCTACGAGCGACTCGGCAACCAGCGTCTGCTTGCCACCGCGCTCGCCTACCGCGCTGAATGCCTGCTCGACGCCGGCGACGCGTTGCAGGCCCGCGTCGACGGCGTGCGCGCGACCAGCCTGCTGGTGGAATTGCCCGACAAGCCGCGCGACCTCATCCGCTTCGCCTACGAGACGGCCGAGCGGGCGCTGGCGCGACTGAAGGCCGAAGAAGGCGGCGAGGGGCCGGCCGGCTGAACCCTGCGCTCAGGGCAGCGTGAGCACGGCGCCGGCGTCGGGGCCCTCAGGATAGCTCGTCGCATAGTCCCGGAAGTGCCTCAGCACGTCGGCCTTCTTCTCGCGCCAGGGCCGCGTGGTCTCGCGGTCATGATTGAACATCAGTTCGGGTTTGCGCCGGGCGTACTTCAGCACGCGCAGCAGCGCCTGGTGATCGGGGTGGCGGTGCATCGAACCGTCGGTCGAGACCAGGAAGCGCGCACAGTCGATGGCTTCCATGAGCGCCTTCGTCAGGTTGTTCTGGCTCGCGTGGTGCGGCAGCTTGAAGCCGTCGAGGGGCAGCGGCGCGCCGGCCGGCAGTCCGCGCAAGGCGGCTACGCGCGCGATGGCCGAGGCGAGATCGCCCGCATAGGCATCACCGGCCAGCAGCAGCGCATGTCCCTCGCGTTCGGCCAACAACGCGATGCTCGATCCGTTGGCCGCCGAGCCGTCGGCGGTCTCGCCGTCCTTCCATACCGGCGGCCAGTTGTCCTTGCGGCCGAGCAGGTCGGCTGGGCCGCGCGACCGCGCCGGTTCGTCCTTCCCGCCGAGCACATCGCCCCACACCTCGCAGAGCTTGCGCAAACGCGCCAGCGTCGGGCCCAGGACGGTCAGCCGCAGGCCTCCTTCCAGAGTCACCACGGGCGGCTCGCCCTCGTCGGGTAACCAGACTGCGCCGCCCAGCCATGGCACCCGCCCGTTGCAGGCCCGGCCGGTCTTCTCCAGCAGCGCCGAGAGTTCGTCGGCCTGCTGGCGCCCGAGCAGGTCAGCCGGCGCGAAGGCCTTCGCCACGCTGGCGGTCTGGCCGCCCATCATGTCGGGGGCGCGTGGGTCGGCCGTCGGCAGCGCGGGTGGGGACCGTGCAGCGGCCGGGGGCAGGCGCATCAGCTGGGGCTTGCCGTTGAACCAGAGTTCCTTCACGCGCAGCTCCGGGCCGATGCCGCGCAACAGTTCGATGATGCCCACGATGTGGTCGTTATCGATGTGCGTGACGACCAGCAGCTCGACCTCCAGGGTCTCGACACCACGTTCTCGACGTGCCGCATCGATGCGCCGGCGCAGCACCCCCGCCGTTTCGCGCAGCCCGCCATCGATGATCACCACGCGCCCGGGCAGTCGATCGCCGTACTCCAGCCACAGGCAGTCGCCGCAGCCGGCCGGCAGCACCTCCAGCCGCAGCATCATGGGCCTCCGATCAGCCAGTCGCCGTCGCCGAAACCGACGAGGCCCAGCACACCCGGGTGCCCGCTGCCCAGCAGTTCGCGCCGCAGTTCTGGCAGCAGTTCGCCGAACGGCTGAGGCTGCGAATGGGCCATCCGCCTGGCGATCCGATCCGACACCAGGCGCACCATGTTGACCGCCTCCTGGCCGCGCACCGGGGCGATGGGCGCCAGCACAATGCTCACGCCGGCATCGCGGAAGCGCTGCGGGTAGGGCTGGAAGTTCGCCTCGACATCGGCTGCCGAGCAGCCGATCAGCAGCAGCAGCTTCGGCGGTCCGTCGCCGCCGCCGACGTCGGCACGGATCTCGGCAGCAGTCAGCAGGTCCTCGTCGCCGATCTCCAGCACCCGCACGCCCTGCACCTCGTCGGTATGCACCAGCAGCACCAGCAGGTTGGGCTGCGACTTCAGCATCACCCGCCAGTCGTCCCAGTCGCGCGCATCGTCGGTGGCGAAGAGCCCGCGCAGGTCGGCCAGGAGTTGGGCGCGCGCCGCGGCGCGCGCTACATCGTCGTCGAGGTAGAGGAAGGCGCGGTCGGTGGCGCCCAGCACCGCGCCCCGCACGCGGCCCCAAGGCTGCCGGCTCGGCACCGGCACGGCGCGCGCAACGCCGGCGCCTTCGTCTGCGCCGCGTACCGCGCCGTTGCGCTCGATCACACGATGGAAGCCCCAGAAGTGCATCGGACAGATCATCAGCCGATCACGCTGGTGCGGGCAAGCCGATGCTTCGTCGTTCGTCTCGACGGCAAGGTCGCAGCGCCCTGCCCGCATGGCCGCGAACAGGTTCGGGCATGGCCGCGACTTGCCGATCGCGGGGGGCTCGCCGTCGTAGACGTACTCCAGTGGGAAGAAGCGCTGGCTGACCGGCACGAGGTGGATGCGC
Source organism: uncultured beta proteobacterium (assembly GCA_903822435.1). GTDB lineage: Bacteria > Pseudomonadota > Gammaproteobacteria > Burkholderiales > Burkholderiaceae_C > Rubrivivax. Next base: position 4,508 of record CAIJPE010000057.1, read on the forward strand.
TGCCACCGGTCGATGTCGCCGCCGCACTGTCGGCGCAAGTGCTGCTGCAATTCGGCGCCATTGCTGGCCAGCGTGAACAGGCCCTCGACAAAGACTGGCTGGTCGAGCGGCGGCTTCGCGAAATCCCACTCCCGGGCCATCGCCCCTAGCGCCGCGCAAAGGCGCGCGATCGGCTCGGAGAGGTCGTCCAGCTGAACCGGAACCGGTGCCTGCGAGCCGGCCTGAACGACCAGGTGCAGGCTGCCACCGACGTCGCTGACCTGGACCGCCACGTCGTATGACCGGCGCTGCTCGAGGTCATCGTCGCGGGGGTGGATGGCCTCGGCATGGATCTGCACCGCGTTGCCGCGCGTTGCATCAGCACCCACCGCCACAGACAGGCGTGCCGTCTGCAGCACCCGGCTCCTGTGGATCAGCGCAATACGGCCTGTCACCTGTCCCGAGCCCGGCAGGGGACAGACGGCGAACAGCGCCAGCGTGCTGTCGCCACTGCGCGGCAGCGAGAGCGCCGTGGCCGCCAATTCGATCACCGAACTGGTGGCATCGGCGTCGATCGGGTCGAGGGCCAGATTCGCCAGCGGGCCGGCCATCCAGTGCGCGACGACGGCCGGGTCGCCATTCAGCTGGGCGGGCCGCAGCGCGGTGCGCCCAGTGTCCAAGGCCACGACCCGTGCCCCTTCGAGTTCGATCTGCAGGGTCAGCTCGACCTCGCCGCGGCTGAAGTCAAGCCCTGCCAACGGTACGGGTGCATCGTGCCGCTGCATGGCGCTTTCACCGATGTGCAGCGCCAGCAGGTTCCAGCGCATCGACGCGAGGGACCGCCCCGTCGCCTGAGCTGCATCGGGCCGCCGCGCCTGACCCTGTATCCAGCGCGGGGCCGGCGGACGTTCGCGGAGCGGCGCCGCCGACGGTACGCCGAGCAAGCCTTCGATCGAGAACGAATCACCACGCGGAACCGACGGTAACGGCAAGCCGAAGTCCAGTTGCGCCGGCGGTGGGCGCGGCGAACGATCGGCCCGTGTCGCAGGCGGTGCCGGTGCCGGCGAGGGCATGGCCAAGGGCGGGGGCGAAGCCGGCCCCGGCGATAGGGGTGCCTCGGCGCCGAAGGGCGCAGGCAGCCCCGTGGGCGGCCCATCGGTCGGGAAGCCTTCGGCACTCACGGCCGGTGACGGGGCCCTGACTGGCGGCTCGTCAGGCGCCCACCAAGCCGCCCGGGCGAGTGCGATCACCGGTGAGTCGAGGTTCCACCCGCCCGGGTCGGCGATCGGTGGCCGGCCCATTTCCAGCCGCACGCGCTGCCAGAGAGCCTGCCGCTCGAAGGAGTCGAACCGGACCGGCCGATACCAGCGCTTGAGCCTCAGACGGCAAAGCTTCTCGAACCAGGCAGCCTCGGCACCGGAAGGATCGCCGATGAACGTGGCGGCCATCCTTCCCGATTCATCGTCGACCTGCGTCGGCCGGTCCAGCAGGGCCCGCAGCGTCTGCGCGAGGATCTGCCGTTCTCGAAGGTCGCTCACCATCCCCTGGCATTCTCCGCCACCGGCGCGCGGCCCGCCATGTGTTGCGGCGCGAAACTGGGGTCTGCGCACAGCGCATGTGCGCACGGCATGTCAGCCTTTCGGAGTCGACTTCGATCTGCACGCCATGGTCGGCCCCACGGGAGTCGGTCAAGAGCACGGGCAATGAGCCGTCTGGCGACTTGCCCACCCTCGGTTCCAAGACTGGCCGCGCTGGCCCTCATCAACCGGGACCCGCACAACCCACCCCGGCAACCCTACACCCCACCCCGCGGCCGCTTGTCCACCACCCGGCGCGCCTTGCCCGTCAGCGTGCGCTCGATGCCATCCGCAGGCATCACCCGCACCTGGGTGCTCACGCCGATGTGGGTCTTGATGGCGTGCTGCAGGTCGCGGCCGATGGCGTCGCTGCCGGCGCCCATCGCCGCGGCCTCGGGCCGCGCTTCCACCAGCACCTCCAGCTGGTCCAGATGCCCTTCGCGCGTGACGATCAGCTGATAGACCGGCGCCAGTTCCGGGTGCTTGAGGATCAGTTCTTCCACCTGCGTCGGGAAGAGATTCACACCGCGGATGATCAGCATGTCGTCGCTGCGGCCGGTGATTTTGCCGATGCGCCGCATGGCGCGCGAAGTGGGTGGCAGCAGCCGCGTGAGGTCGCGGGTGCGATAACGGATGATCGGCATGGCCTCCTTGGTGAGCGAGGTGAACACCAGTTCGCCATCGGCACCGTCAGGCATCACGGCCCCGGTCTCGGGGTCGATGATCTCGGGGTAGAAATGGTCTTCCCACACCACCGGGCCGTCCTTGCTCTCGACGCACTCGCTGGCCACGCCCGGGCCGATCACTTCCGACAGGCCATAGATGTCCACCGCATCGATGCCGGCGCGGGTTTCGATCTCGGTGCGCATGGCCTCGGTCCAGGGCTCGGCGCCGAAGATGCCCACCTTCAGCGAGGTGGCCGCCGGGTCCAGGCCCATGCGCTGCAGCGCCTCGATCAGGATCAGCATGTACGAGGGCGTGACCATGATGATGTCAGGACGGAAATCCTGGATCAGCTGGATCTGCTTCTCGGTCTGACCGCCGGACATGGGAATGACCGTGCAGCCCAGCTTCTCGGCGCCATAGTGGGCGCCCAGCCCGCCAGTGAACAGGCCGTAGCCATAGCTCACGTGGCAGATATCGCCGGGCCGGCCGCCCGCGGCGCGGATCGAGCGCGCCACCACCGTGGCCCAGGTGTCGATGTCCCTGGCGGTGTAGCCCACCACGGTCGGCTTGCCGGTGGTGCCGCTGGAAGCGTGCACCCGCACCACCTGCTCGCGCGGCACGGCGAACATGCCGAAGGGGTAGTTCTCGCGCAGGTCGGCCTTGCCGGTGAAGGGAAATCGCGCCAGGTCGGCCAGGGTCTTCAGGTCATCGGGGTTGGCACCGGCGGCGTCGAAGCGCGCCTTGTAGTGCGGCACGTTGTCGTAGGCGTGACGCAGCGTCCAGCGCAACCGTTGCAACTGCAGGGCCTGCAGCTCGTCGCGGCTGGCGTGTTCGATGGGTTCGTGGGTGGTGGGGCGCAGCGGAAAGTTCGGCATCGGGCTGTCTCGTCAGGTGTCCTGGTCGAAGTCGATCACCACGCGGTCGGTCACCGGGTAGCTCTGGCAACTGAGCACGAAGCCGCGGGCGATCTCGTAGTCTTCCAGCGCAAAGTTGGCGTCCATCTCGACCTTGCCCTCCACCACCTTGGCGCGGCAGGTGGAGCAGACGCCCCCCTTGCAGGAATAGCGCATGTCGATGCCCTGCTGCAGACCGGCGTCGAGGATGGAGAGCCGGTCCTTGGCCATGGGAAAACTGCGCCGCACGCCGTCGATGATGAGCGTGATCTCGGCCTCCCGGGCGCCGGGCAGGGCGTTCGGGTGGCTGACGTGCGCGTGCCGCGGAATGCTGGCAGCGAACAGCTCCACCTTGATGGCGGCCTTGGGCATGCCGGCAGCCTGCAGGGCCTCGGTCACGTCCTTCATCATGCCCTCGGGGCCGCAGACGAAGGCGGCGTCGTGGTCGGCCACGCGGATCCACTGGGCGAAGAACCGCTCGCACTTCTCGCCGGTGATGCGGCCGTTGAAGAGCTCGATGTCCTGCGGCTCGCGGCTCATCACGTACACCAGGTTGAGCCTGTCGGGGTACTGGTCCTTGAGTTCGGCCAGTTCGTCGCGAAAGATCACGTGCGCCGACGAGCGATTGCCGTAGACCAGCGTGAAGCGGCTGCGGGGCTCGGCCTGCAGGGTGGTCTTGACGATGGACATCAACGGCGTGATGCCGCTGCCCGCTGCAAAGCCCAGGTAGGCCCGGGCCTGGGCGGCGTCCAGCGGCAGGTTGAAGTGCCCCATCGGGGGCATGACGTCCAGCACCATGCCCGGCTGCAGCGAATCGTGCGCCCAGGTGCTGAAGGCCCCGCCCGGCGTGCGCTTGATGGCGATGCGCAGCCGTGCGTCTTGCACCGCCGAGCAGATGGAGTAGGAGCGGCGCAAGTCTTCGCCGCCCACCTTGGCGCGCAGCGTGAGATGCTGGCCCTGCACGTGGCGGAAAGCCTCGCGCAGGGCTTCGGGCACGGCCAGGGTCACGGCGATCGCGTCGCGCGTCTCGTGGTGCACCTCGGAGACGGTCAGGCGGTGGAATTTGCTCATGCGGGCGGTGCAGCGGGGTGCAGGTTCGCGCGGGCCTGCGCTCAGTGCCGCTTGAAGGCGTCGAAAGGCTCCAGGCAGTCCAGGCAACGGTGCAGGGCCTTGCACGGTGTGGAGCCGAACGCGCTGATGAGTTCGGTGCGCGTGGAGCCGCAGCACGGGCAGGCGGCCGTTGGTGCCGGCGGGCGCGGACCGCGGCCGATGGCGCTGAGCGGCACCGCCTGCTCGGTGGGCGGCGCGATGCCGTAGGCCTGCAGCTTGAGGCGGCCGGCCTCGCTCATCCAGTCGCTGGTCCAGGCGGGCGCCAGGCGGGTCTGCAGCTTCAGCCGGGTCAGGCCCCGGGCGGTCAGGGCGTCGCGGACCGATTGCTCGATCACCTCGGTGGCCGGGCAGCCGCTGTAGGTGGGCGTGAGGGTGACGACGCAGGTGCGGTCGGCCTCGGGGCCTTCGAAGGCCACTTCGCGCACGATGCCCAGGTCGACCACCGAGAGCACCGGGATCTCGGGGTCCTCCACCTCGGCCAGCCAGGCCCAGACGTCGGCGGCCGAGGCCACGCCCGGCGGGGTGGCGGCGGCCTCGTTCACCACCGGGCACCCGGGTAGGTGCGCTGCAGGAACTGCATCTCGGCCAGCAGGAAGCCCAGCGCCTCGGTGTGGCGCCCCTGCTTGCCGCCGGACTGCATCCACGCGTCCGCAGGCGGCATCTGCAGCGTGCCCTCGGCCAGCACCTGGCCCACGTGGTCCAGCCAGGGCTGGCGCAGCGTGGAGGGCAGCGGCATCAGGCCCTGGGCGGTCATGGCCTCGTCCACCGCGTCGGTGCTGAACATCTCGCCGGTGTACATCCACAGCTCGTCGACGGCAGCCTGGGTCAAGCGGCGGCTCTCGTCGGTGCCGTCGCCCATGCGCACGATGAGGTCGCCGCTGCGCCGCAGGTGGTAGTGCACCTCCTTGAGCGCCTTGGCGGCGATGTCGGCAACGCGCGGGTCGGCCGAGCCGGCCAGGCCCTGCAGCATCAGCTGGTGCGCGGTGTCGAAGAAGAACTGCCGCACCATCGTGTCGGCATAGTTGCCGTTGGGGCGCTCCACCAGGAGCAGGTTGTGAAATTCGTTGGCGTCGCGCAGGAAGGCGATCTGGTCTTCATCGCGGCCACGGCCTTCGATCTCGCCCGCATAGCCCAGCCACAGCCGCGCCTGGCCCAGCAGGTCCAG
>CAIJPE010000058.1 GCA_903822435.1 uncultured beta proteobacterium
TGTGGCGGGTGCTCCGTAATGTTACTGCCATAGAAGGATTCGAGGTGAATAATGCATAGGCCAAGCAGCCTACCAGCTGAATTTGCGCCGATAGCAGATAGAGTACACTATGTACGTGAGGTAGTCCATGGTAGTGAGTGGGCTGGCAGTTGTCCAAGTTGTGGTGGTGAAGTTCATCGCAATGGTGACTGGCCTGATCGCTGTCGGTTCTGGCCGCATAGTACCCATGCTGGTGGTAAGGCGCTGGCATGGTGCCGAAGTTGTGGTCGCAGGCCTCGGTGGGCGGGCTGCCCCTGCGGCAGTGGCCGGGCTGGAGCCCCGAGCGCGAAGAGCGGGTGGCCCTGCAGGTGCGGCGGGCGGCCTACGAGATCATTTCGCGCAAGGGCGCCACCAACCACGCCATCGGCCTGGTGACCGCTGACCTGCTGAGGGCCCTGCTGCGCGACGAACACCGCGTGCTGACGGTCAGCCGTGTGCATGAGGGCAGCCTGAACGCCGCCGACCACAGTGCCGTCCGGCTGGACGGCGTGGCGCTGTCGGTGCCGGCCCTGGTGGGCGCGAGGGGTGCGGTGGGCGCGCTGCTGCCGGCACTGGACCCCGCGGAACGCGCGGCCCTCCAGCATTCGGCCGAGGTGTTGCGGGAAGCTGCAGGCAGTCTGGCCTGACGTCATCCCTCTTAAGGGGGGTGTGCTCGTACCCAAGTGACCGATGCAGACCAGCAACAACCCCGTGCGAGAATGAGTATCAACCCGATACTGCAAGCCGGCTCGCCTGCCGGATCCCACCGCGCTTGAAAGCCGACACCTTCATCGAGATCGACCACGTCACGTTCGGCTACGACACCAGCCGCACCATCCTGCGGGACGTCTCGCTCAAGTTTCCGCGCGGCAAGGTCACGGCCATCCTGGGTGGCTCGGGCTGCGGCAAGACCACCCTCCTGCGGCTCATCGGCGGCGTGCATGCCGCGGATTCGGGCCGCGTGGTGTTCGACGGCGAGGTCGTCAACACCCGCGACATGGACCAGCTCTACCGGCTGCGCCGCCGCCTGGGCATGCTGTTCCAGTTCGGCGCGCTCTTCACCGACCTCACGGTGTTCGAGAACGTCGCCTTTCCCATGCGCGAGCACACCACGCTGCCCGAGGCCATGATCCGCGACCTGGTGCTCATGAAGCTCAACGCCGTGGGCCTGCGGGGTGCGGCCGGGCTGCGCATCTCCGAGGTCTCGGGCGGCATGGCGCGCCGCATCGCGCTGGCCCGCGCCATCGCGCTGGACCCCGAACTCATCATGTACGACGAACCCTTCGCCGGGCTCGACCTGATCAGCATGGGCGTGGCCGCCAAGCTCATCCGCACGCTGAACGACGTCACCGGCGCCACCTCGCTGGTGGTGAGCCACGACGTGCCCGAGTGCATGGCCATCAGCGACCACGTGGTGCTGCTGGCCACCCAGGGCCGCATCGTGGCGCAAGGCACGCCGGCCGAGCTCATGGACAGCAAGGACCCCGAGACCCGCCAGTTCGTGCGGGGCGAGCCCGACGGTCCCGTCAAGTTCCACTACCCTGCGCCCGAGATCGGGCTGGACTTCGGGATCACGCAGTGATGGAGTTCATCACGCGACTGGGCGCCGGCACCCTGGAGCAGTTCCGCGGCTGGGGCCATGCGGCCAATTTCTTCCTTGACCTGCTGAGGGCCATCCCCGCCTCGCTGCGCCGCTTCCGGCTGGTGGTGGCGCAGGTGTATGCCATCGGCAACCGCTCGCTCATCATCATCATGGCCTCGGGCCTGGCGGTGGGCTTCGTGCTGGCGCTGCAGATGTATTACGCGCTGGTCACCTACGGCGCCGCCGAAAGCCTGGGCCTGATCGTGAACCTGTCGCTGGTGCGCGAACTCGGGCCGGTGGTCACGGGCCTGCTGTTTGCCGGGCGCGCGGGCACCTCGCTCACGGCCGAGATCGGCCTGATGAAGGCCGGCGAGCAACTCGCGGCCATGGAACTCATGGCCATCGACCCCAAGGCCCGCGTGCTGGCGCCGCGGCTGATCGGCGGCATCGTCTCCATGCCCCTGCTGGCGGCGTTGTTCTCGGCGGTGGGCATCCTCGGCGCCTACGTGGTGGCCGTGTTGCTGATCGGCGTCGACGACGGCAATTTCTGGTCGATCATGCAGACTCGGGTCGATGTCTTCCGCGACGTGGGCAACGGCATCGTCAAGTCCTTCGTGTTCGGCGTCATCTGCACGGTGGTGGCGCTCTACCAGGGCTACGAGACCGACGCCACGCCCGAGGGCGTGGCCTATGCCACCACGCGCACGGTGGTGATCTCTTCGCTGTGGGTCCTGGGTTCGGACTTCGTTCTCACGGCACTGATGTTCTCGACCGCCTGATTCAGGCGCGCGGGCTGGAGGGTATTTGATGGGCAAGAAAAGCATTGAGACGATGGTCGGGTTCTTCGTGCTGCTGGGCATGCTGGGCATCGTGTTCCTGGCACTGAAGGCGGCCAACCTGGGCAACCTGGGCGGTGGCGACACCTACCCGGTGCAGGCCCGTTTCGAGAACATCGGCGGGTTGAAGGTGCGCGCCCCGGTGCGCACGGCTGGCGTCACCGTGGGCCGCGTGACCAGGATTGCTCTGGATGCCAAGACCTACCAGGGCGTGGTGACGATGGAGATCGACAAGGGCTTCCAGTACCCCAAAGACTCGTCGGCCAAGATCCTCACGGCCGGCCTGCTGGGCGACCAGTACGTCGGCATGGACCCGGGCGGCGACGACAAGAACCTGCAGCCCGGCGAGACCGTGCCGCAGACCCAGTCGGCCGTGGTGCTGGAAAACCTGATCGGGCAGTTCCTCTCCAACAAGGCCGAGGGACCGGGGGGCGCGGCTTCAGGGGCCGCCAAGTGAGCGCCCCGGCGAACCCGCTGAGGGCCCTGCGCCAAGGGCTGGGCATGGCCTTGATCGTCCCACCGCTGCTGCTGGCCAGTGGCTGCGCCACGGCCCCGGCCGGTGCGCCCGGCGGTACCGACGCCACGGCCCCGGCTGCCAACCCGGTCGACCCGTGGGAAAACTGGAATCGCAAGGTCTTCTCCTTCAACGAGGCCATCGACAAGGCCGTGCTCAAGCCCGTGGCCGAGACCTACCGGGACGTGGTGCCGGCGAAGGTGCGCACCGGGGTGACCAACGTGCTGGGCAACATTTCGGACGCCTGGTCGGCCGTCAACCAACTGCTGCAGGGCAAGGTCCAGTACGGCCTGGAAATGGGCATGCGGGTGCTCACCAACACCTTCTTCGGCCTGGGCGGCCTGCTCGACCCAGCCAGCGAGATGGGCCTGACCAAGCGGTCCGAAGATTTCGGCCAGACCCTGGGCCGCTGGGGCATGGGCAACGGGCCCTTCCTGGTGCTGCCGGTGCTGGGGCCCTCCACCGTGCGCGACACCGCGGGCTTCCTGGTGGACCGCCAGGCCGGGGCATCGACGCTCACCGACGTGACGGCCCAGAAGTACGAGGTCATCGGGTTGGAACTGGTCAACGCACGGGCCCGGCTGCTGTCCACGGGCACCCTGGTCGACCAGGTGGCGCTGGACAAGTACAGCTTCATCCGCGACGCGTACCTGGCTCGCCGGCGCGACGAGCTCTACGATGGAGCTCCGCCGATGGAAACCTTCCAGGACGAGCCGCCGGACCCGCCCGCCAAGGCCGCTGCACCGGCTGCCTCCCCGGCCTCGGCGGCACCGGCCCCCAAGCCTTGAAACCTGCAGCACCCCCGTCGGTAGACCGCCAGGGCACCGGCTGCGTTGTAGTGGGGCGGCCGATGTTCCCGGGCCACTCTCAGAAAGGACCTTCCGTGTTCAAGAAACTGCTTGCCACCGCCTCGATGCTCTTCGCCGTGGCGATTTCCGCCCACGCCGAGGTCGCCCCCGACGCCCTGGTGAAGAAGATCTCCGTGGACGTGCTCGACGCCGCCAGGGCCGACAAGGCCATACAGGCCGGCGACCAGACGCGCATCGTGACGCTGGTCGACACCAAGGTCATGCCCAGCGTGAACTTCGAGGTCGCCACGCGCTCCGCCGTCGGCCCGCAGTGGCGCACCGCCACGCCCGAGCAGCGCACCAAGCTGCAGACCGAGTTCAAGGCCCTGCTGCTGCGCCTGTACTCGGGCGCCCTGTCGCAGGTGAAAGACCAGACCGTCGAAGTGACCAAGACCCTGCCGGTTCAAGGCAGCACGCAGGTCGTGGTGCAGACCGAGGTGCGCGGCAGCGGCGAGCCCATCAAGCTGGACTATCGGCTGGACAAGGCCGGCGAAGAGTGGAAGATCATCGACGTCAATGTCGGTGGCATCTGGCTGGTGCAGAACTACCGCTCGCAGTTCGCGACCGAACTCACCAAGGGTGGCATCGACGGCCTGATCAAGGCCCTGGTGGAGCGCAACAAGGCGCCCGCGAAATCCTGACGCAGCGATCGATGCAACTGCCCGAAAACGCCACGCTGGCCCAGGCTGCAGCCCTGGCGGCGACCCTGCCGGCGGCCCTGGCCGCCGAGAGCACCGGCCCCTTCACGGTGGATGCGTCCAAGCTCACGGCCTTCGACAGCTCCACGCTGGCGCTGCTGCTGCAGGCCCATCGCCTGGCCCACGCGGCCGGGCGGGGGTTCGCGGTGCATGGCGCGCCGGCCCAGCTCACGCAGCTGGCCACGCTTTACGGCGTGGAAGCGCTGCTCTCACTGGAGCCCGCCTCGGCGGGCTCATCGCGCCCGGCTTCGGCGTAGCGGCGCAAGCGCAGGTTGCGCTTGATCTCCTGCAGCATCGGCCGCAGCTGGCTCGACCCGAGCCGCAGCGCCACACCCGTGGTGAGGATGTCGATGATCAGCAGGTGCAACAGGCGCGAGACCATCGGGCTGTAGCGGTCGGCATCCTCGGGGTGGTCGGCGGCCAGCAGCACGTGGCCCGCGGACGCCTGTTGCGCCACGCGCGCCAGGGGTGAACCGCTGGCCGTGATGGCGATCACCGTGGCGCCCTTCTTGCGCGCGATGTCGGCCACGTCCAGCAGATCGCGGCTGCGGCCGGAGTTGCTGATGATCACCGCGCAATCGCCCGGCTTGAGCATGGTGGCGCTCATGATCTGCATGTGGCCATCGCTCACCGCCGCGGCGTTCACGCCGAGGCGGAAGAACTTGTGCTGCGCATCCTGCGCCACGATGCCCGAATTGCCCACGCCGTAGAACTCGATGCGGCTGCCCTGCCCGGCTCGACGGCCGGCTTCGGCCAGCGCAGCCACGGCACGCTCCACCGATTGCCCGGCGGCGGCATTTCGCCAGCGCAGCAAGGCGGCCACCGCGTTGTCCACCACCTTCACGACGATGTCGCCGGCCTTGTCATCGTCGTCCACCGATCGGTGCACGTAAGGCACCCCTTCGTTGACGCTGCCGGCCAGCTTGCGCTTGAAGTCGGCCAGCCCGTCGTACCCGATGCTGCGGCAAAAGCGCACGACCGTGGGCTTGCTGACGTGCGCCCGCTCGGCCAACTCGGCCACCGGCAGGCTGGCAAAGCTTCGCGGGTCGCTCATCAGCAGCTTGGCCACGCGCTGTTCGGCCGGCGGCAATGCGGGGATGGACGCACGGATGCGCTCGAGCATGGTGGGGGTGTGCCTTCCTGGGGGTATGAAGGGCTATTGATAGGCACCGGGCGACCAGCGGCTTCTCGCGCTCAACGGGCGGGTGCCGACCGGGGGCGTGAATTCGGCGTCGGGCCGCAGGCTCTGGCCTTGCGCGGTGCCGGGGTCCACGCCACGATGGCGCAAGATCGAATCCAGGCCCAGCCCGTACTGACCCACGGCGGGGTCCTGCAGCACCTGCGGCGGCGCGACGAAGTTGCCGCGGAGCAGGTCCTGCCAGGCCACGTCGGTCACCCCCAGTCCGATGTACAGGTTGTTGGCCACCACGCGCTCCACGGGCTTGCCCAGGTCGTGCATGCGCACGAAGAAGGCCGGCTTAAGCCCTTCGTTGATGAACGTGTTGTTCACGACGAAGAGCCCCTGCGGCCGGTCGTCGGTGCCTTCGGCGCCGAAGGACACCACCACCGGGTTGGAGGTGGTGGCGCTCTGGCCGATGATGTTGCCGATGACCCAGGCCCGACCGCCATTGGGAAATTCCAGCTCGTAGGCGGCGTGGCCGCCCGGGCCATCCACCAGCTGGTTGTACCGCACGATGCTCTCGCGGGCCCGAGACTTCACCAGGTGCCCGTCGTAGCCCCCGCCGAAGCGGCTACCGCTGAGCGTGAAGCGCGCGATGCGGCCCACGTACAGCAGGTGCGGAAGCGCGGTGTCATGAGGCGCCTGGCCGAACTCGCTGTCCTGCACGGTGAGTTCGGCATCGCCGAAATTCGCCGTCAAGATGCCGTTCTGGTTGTCGTAGAAGGCGCAACGCACCACGGTGAGGTTGCCGCGCTCGAAGCGGATGCCCGCGCCGTTGCCATCGGGCACGCGGGCGCCGCGGAATTCGATGTTCTCGATGCGCACCTGGCCGTCGCGAACCACCAGGATGGCCTTGCCCTCGGCGCTGTGGCCGGCGGCCTTGAGGACCGGACGCCCGCCGACGCCGCGCAGCGTCAGGTGCTTCTGCAGGATCACACCCACCTGACCGTCGTACTCGCCCGCGGCGATGTCGATCCGGTCGCCATCCCCGGCCTCGCGCAACACCTTGGCCAGGTCATCGGCCGGGGTGACGGCGATCGTGGCGGCTGCGGCATGGGCCGCCAGACCGCCCGCCAGCAGCACGGCCCAGGCCCGGACTCTTGGCGCCGCAGGTGCGCGGCGCCAGGCGGTCATTGCTCTTCGGCCCACACGTTGCCGTCGCGGGCCACCAGGGCGCTGGCGGCGGCCGGGCCCCAGCTGCCGGCCACGTAGCCCCGCGGGCCGATGGTGTCGGCCTTCCAGGCGTCCAGCACCGGCTCGACCCAGCGCCAGGCCTGCTCCTGCTCGTCGCTGCGCACGAAGAGGTTCAGGCGGCCGGTGATGGCGTCCATCAACAGGCGTTCATAGGCGCCTACGCGTTCGCTGGGGAAGGCCTTGTCGAAGTCCAGGTCCAGCGACACCGGCGACAGCACCTCGGCCCCGTTGGAGGAAGGGCCGCCGCCCTTGGCCGCCAGCAGGTGCAGCTCCAGGCCGTCTTCGGGCTGCAGGTTGATGACCAGCTTGTTGGCCTGCCGCGTGCCGCTGAAGATGGGGTGCGGCACCTCGCGGAAATTGACCACGATCTGGGCGTCGCGCGCAGCCAGGCGCTTGCCGGTGCGCAGGTAGAAGGGCACGCCTGCCCAGCGCCAGCTCTGCACCTCGGTGCGCAAGGCCACGAAAGTCTCGCAGGTGCTGTTGGCCGGCACCTTGGCTTCTTCGAGGTAGCTGGGCACCTTCTTCCCGTCCACCGTGCCCGCCTTGTACTGGCCGCGAACCACGTCGCGCATCACCGTCTCGGGCGTGAAGGGCCGCAGCGAGCGAAGCACCTTGAGCTTCTCGTCGCGGATGGCGTCGGCATCGCTGGTGGAGGGTGGCTCCATCGCGATCATCGTCAGCAGTTGCAGCGCATGGTTCTGGATCATGTCGCGCAGTGCGCCAGTCTGGTCGTAGAAGTCGCCGCGCGTGCCCACGCCGATGCTCTCGGCGATGGTGATCTGGATGTTGGCGATGCTCTCGCGGCGCCACAGCGGCTCGAACAGGGCGTTGCCGAAGCGCAGCGCCATCAGGTTCTGCACCGCGGGCTTGCCCAGGTAATGGTCGATGCGCAGCGCCTGCTCCTCGCGGAACGAGGCGCGCACGATGCGGTTGATCTCCTGCGCGCTGACCAGGTCGTGGCCCAGTGGCTTTTCCAGCACCACGCGCACGTGCGGCCCGTTGAGGCCCGCGGCACCGAGCTGCGAGCAGATCACCGGAAACAGGTAAGGACTGGTGGCCAGGAACAGCACCACCGTGTCGGCCCGGCTGCCCGAGCGGCCTTCCTCGCTCGTGGGCGATTCGATCCAGCGCTTCAGGCCCTGGTAGTGCTCGGGCTTGGACAAGTCCATGCGCCGGTAGTGCAGCAACTGCGCGAAGGCGGCGAACTCCTGATCGGTGGGCTGCTTGGCCTCGTCGACGCCGGTGAACTTCTCACGGATGAACTCGCGGTAGGCCTCGTCGGACCGTTCGTCGCGCGCGACGGCCAGGATGCGCCCGCCTTCGGGCAGCTTGCCGTGGCGGAATGCCTGGAATAGCGCCGGCATCAGCTTGCGCCATGTCAGGTCGCCGGTACCGCCGAACAGGACGAGGTCGAAGGACATGGGCACTCACCGGGGGCCGCCCGGCATGTAATTTTGTTACGGGACGGATGATGCCCGGGTTCCAGAATCGGGTCAACGCGGCCGGCGGCGCACTGCCGGCCGCGGCTGCTCAGGCGCGCTGCGCCTTGTCCAGGGCCTGCTCGAAGTCGGCGATCAGGTCATCCACGTGCTCCAGGCCCACCGACAGGCGCAGCAAGTCGGGCGGTGCCGGCGTGCCGGCGCCTTCGACGCTGGCGCGTTGCTCGATGAGGCTTTCGGCGCCACCCAGCGACGTGGCGCGCTTCCACAGGGTGGTGTTCGCAGCCACGGCGATGGCTGCGGCCTCTCCTCCGTGGGCATTGGGCTTGACGCGGATGGACATCATGCCGCCGAAGCCGCCCTTCATCTGCAACTGGGCCACCGCATGGCCATGGCACCCGGGCAGGCCGGGGTACAGCACGGCTTCCACCAACTTGTGGTGGCTGAAATGCTCGGCAATGCGCTGGGCCGAAGCGCTGGCCGCACGCACCCGCAGCGGCAGCGTGCGCATGCCGCGCAGCAGCAGCCAGGCTTCGAAGGAACCCAGCGTGCCGCCGATCTGGGCGCGCACCTTGCGCACCTTCTGCCAATAGGGGCTGTCGGCGGCGGTCGTGAGCGTGCCGGCGATCAGGTCGGAGTGGCCATTGAGGTACTTGGTGGCCGCGTGCATGACGATGTCGGCCCCCAGCGCGATGGGCTGCGTGAGGATCGGGGTGGGCACCGTCGAATCCACCGCCAGCAGGGCCCCCGCAGCGTGCGCGATCTGCGCCGTGACCGCGATGTCCGTCACCGTCCAAAGCGGGTTGGCCGGCGTCTCGATCCACACCAGCTTGGTCTTGCCGGGCCGCACGGCGGCCTTCACCGCGTCCGGGTTGGTCATGTCGATCAGCTCGACATCCAGGCCCCAGGGGACCGCAAACGTCATCAGCCAGTTGCGCAGCGACCAGTACATCACCTTGGGCACCAGCACGTGGTCGCCCGGGGCCAGCGCCTGGAACACCGCCGTGGCCGCCGCCATGCCGCTGGCAAACAGCAGCGTCTGGTGGCCGCCCTCCAGCGCATTGAGCACCGCCTCGGCCTGGTCGAAGGCCGGGTTGTCCGCGCGGGCGTAGACGCGGCCACTGCGGTACTGGTTGTCGGGGTCGCGCAGGTACGTCGACGACATGTGGATCGGCGGCGTGACGGCGCGCGTGGCCTCGTCAATCCAGCCCAGAGCCTGGGCAGCGATGGTGTCGGGGTGGGTGTGCTTGGGGTCCATGGGCTGGAAGTAGGCTTGCGAGAGGGTGCAGGGATGCTACTCGTGGGACAAGGCATGCTGCGCGTGGCAGGGAGTTAGTGGCCGCCGGAATGAGCGGCCCCAAGCTGACCCACGAACCTGGTTCAAGGCTATGGTCATTCATAGCACTAAGTGCTATGATTACATCTTGGACATATCAAAGTCGATTTACGCTACCAAGTGGTTCAACCGATGGGCGCGCAAGCAGGGACTGGGTTCGTCGAACCTGTGCGAGGCGGTGCGCGAGATGCAGACCGGGCTCTTCGATGCGGATTTGGGTGGGGGGTTGTTCAAGAAGCGAGTCGCACGGCCGGGCCAGGGAAAAAGTAGCGGCTTCCGAACACTGCTGGCGACCAACCGGGGGAATCGATGGATATTCGTATATGGCTTCCCCAAGAACGAGCGCAGCAACATCGACGGTTACGAGGAAGCGGCCTTGAAGAAGTTGGCGAGTCAACTTCTTGCGCTGGGCCAGCGTGCCATGGCTTCGGCTTTACAAGCGGGTGAACTCATTGAGGTGGAATGTCATGCGCAGAACACGGTCTCCGATTCTTGATGCGGTACACGAAACAGCCCTGGGCCTGCTTAATGCAGGCGTGATGGACCAAGTCACCATGCGGGAGTTCGATCAACTGTGCCTGCCGCCCATTGAGCCCTTGGAACCGGCCCAGATCAAGCAGATCCGTGTGGCCGCACACGTCAGCCAGGCGGTGTTCGCGCGACTTCTGAATACAAGTGTGTCGACGGTACAAAAGTGGGAAATTGGGCAGAAGCGGCCGACGGGGACGGCCTTGAAACTGCTCCACTTGGTTCAGAAGAGGGGGTTGGAGGTGATGGTCTAGTTCAGTGAACTATTTGCTAGGATTGTCTGGTAA
>CAIJPE010000059.1 GCA_903822435.1 uncultured beta proteobacterium
GGGCCGCCAGGCGCGCCAGCCAGGGCGAGAAGGGCACGCGGTGCACCTCCAGGCCGCTGGGCACGTCGGCCAGCAGGCTGGCGTCCTGCACGTAATGCGGATCCAGGCCGGCCAGCACCACGGGCGTGATGCCTTCCAGCGGCAGGTACTTGCTGAACTTCAGCGCCCGCTGCACACCGGCGCCGCCCATCGGCGGGTAGTGATAGGCGATCTGCAGGATCTTCATGGCGCCGACCCCGCCACGTGGCGCGACGGCCGCAACAAGCCCAGCAAGGCCTTTCGGTGCCAGGCACCGTAGGCGAGCAGCCCCAGCCCGGCCAGGGCCAGCGGCGCCGCCGTGCCCGGCACCAGGGCCGCGGGTGCCAGGCACACCAGCCCCGTGGCCGCGAACCGCAGTTGGGGGCTGAAATATTCGCGCGCCGTGGCGCCGCAGTTCGGCCGAACCAGGGCCAGCCAGGCCGGCCCGTGCAGCAGCGCGATGGCCAGCGCATGCGCCGCCGCGACCCCCACGGCGCCCCAGGGCGCGCCCACCGCCAGCAAGCTGGCCATCACCACCAGCACGCCGGCATTCCAGGCCAGGCTGTGCGCGGCGCGGCCGCGCGCCAGCAGCAGGCTTCCCACGGGGTTGATGGTGGCGCGCAGCAGCATGGCCAGGCACAGCAGCGCCAGCACGGGCGCGCCGCCTTCCCAGCCCGGGCCCAGCAGCACCGGCACGGCCAGCGCGCTGAGCGCCGCCACGGTGCCGTACACCGGCACCTGCACCAGGGCCAGGGCCGCCACCACGGCCAGGTAGCCCTGGCGCAGGCGAGCCGGCTCGTCCTGCACCCGCGCAAAGACGGGCAATGCCACCTTGGTCACTACCGGGTTGATGAGCTGCAGCGGCTTGTAGGCGATCTGCTTGGCGGCGTAGTACACGCCCAGGGCCTCGGCGCCGGCCAGCTTGCCCAGCAACAGCAGGTCGAGCTGTGAATTGAAGTAGTTCAGCAGGTTGTCGCCGATCTGGAAGGCCCCCATGCGCCAAAGGTAACGGGCCTCGGCAGGATGCCAGCCCAGGCGCAGGCCGTAGCGCGGCACGCCCACGGCCAGCAGCACCGCCGAGCGGGTGGCCGCGCCCGCCAACTGCGCCGCCACCAGGCTGCCCGCGCCCAGGCCCGCGGCCGCGGCTGCCACCGCCACCGTGGTGCCCACCAGGGCGGCCGCGGTCTCGGACGCCGCCAGGGCCTTGAAGGCCATGTCGCGCTGCAGGAAGTGGGCATACACCAGGCCCAGCGGCTGCAGCAGGAAGATGCCAGCCGCCGCCCGCACCAGCGGGGCCAGGCCGGGGGTGTCGTAAAAGCGCGCCAGCGGCTCGGAGGCCGTCCACAGCAGCGCCGCGCACACCAGCCCCAGGGCCAGGCTGATCAGGTGGGCGGTGCCCTGCAGCTCGACATGGATGCCCGTGCGCCGCACCAACGCCGGGCCGAGGCCGGCCTCGGCGATGAAGGTGGCCAGGCCGGTGACCACCGCCACGGTGGCGAACAGCCCGAACTCGGCCGGCGAGAGCAGCCGCGCCAGCACCACCACCTGCAAGGCCTGCAGCACGGCCGCAGCCGCCGCGGCCAGCGCCGTCCAACGGATGCCCTGCGCCGCGCCGCGCCAGGCCGGGTCGGTCACGGCGCCGTGCCCGGCTTGCGCAGGGCCACGACCAGGTTGTCGCCCGGCGAGCCCACCAGCCGGTACCAGGCCGAGACTGCGCGGCCCAGCCAGCGCGGCCCACCGGCCCGGCCCACGTGGAAGCGCGGCTGGGTCCGCAAGGCCTGCAGCTCAAGGCCGAGCACCTGGGCCACCCGCCGGTAGCTGGCGGCGTCGAAGTGGTTCAGGTGATGCGGCGGCATGTCGAAGGGATCCTGCCGATGGCGGAACACCGGCGCCGCCGCGTTGGGCGTGCTGACGATCAGCAGCCCCCCAGGGCGCAGCGCCTGCAGGCACTGGCGCAGGAAGGCGCCGGGCTCGCTGACGTGCTCGAGCACCTGGAAGGCACACACCACGTCGAAGGTCCCCGGCTGCGCGCCCGCGAATGCATCCAGCGGCCGGGCCAGCACCGGAAAGTCGGTGACCGTGGCCGCGATGGCCTCGCGGTTGAGCTCCAGCCCGGTGGCAGACGCCACGCGCCCCTGCAGGCTCTTGAGGAACCAGCCGCGCGCACCGTGTCAATCA
>CAIJPE010000060.1 GCA_903822435.1 uncultured beta proteobacterium
CCACCCGCATACGCAAAGCCTCGGCAGGACCGGACCCGCCACCAGCGCGAGCCGGCGGCCGTGTCAGCGCTGCAGCGCCAGCATCAGGAAGGCCCGGGCCTTGGTCCAGTCGCGCCGGACGGTGCGTTCGCTCACGCCCATGACCTGGGCGATCTCGGCTTCGGAGAAACCCGCGAAGTAACGCATTTCGACCACCGAGGCCAGCCGGGGATCGGTGGCCGACAAGGCTTCGAGCGCGCCGGCGACGTCGATCACGTCGGCGCCATCGGCCGGCACGCTCTCGGCCACCGCGGTGTCCAGCGTCTGGTGCGGGTCGGAGCCGCCGCGCTTGTCGGCCTGCTCATGGCGGACGATGTCGACGATGACGGTGCGGATCACATGGGCGGCATAGGCCAGGAAGTGCGTGCGGTTTTCCAACTGCACGCTGCCCAGCTTGAGGAAGCGAAGAAAGCACTCGTGGACCAGCATGGTGGTGTCCATCATGGTCAGGCGCATGCTGCGCCGCAAGCGGGCGCGCGCCACGGCCTTGAGTTCGGGGTACAGCAACGAGAAGATCTGGCCGATCGCCTGCTGGTCTCCGGACTTGGCCGCCGTCAGAAGCAGGGTCAGGTTGCTCATGGGGACACGACGCCCCGCGGGGCACAGGGCTGGACGGCTTGCGAGGTCAGGTGCGCATCGAGTATAGGGTCCCATGCACCCGCGTTGGCGCCCCATGTCCGGATCGCGCGACGGCTCTCGTATCCGATTCAGGGGACCCGCCCCTCAAGCAGTGAATCGATGCAAGACCCGCCAAGCCCGCCCTTGATCCGACGCCTCAACAGGCTGTGGTTCTCAGCGCTCTTGTCGCTGCTGGCCTTCAGTTGCCTGGCAGCCCTGTTCGCCGCCGGGTACAGCCGGCCGGCCGACGGTGCGGCCTCACCGGATGGTGCTGCTTCCGCCCACGCGCCGCCGCGATGGTCGATACCGATCGTCTGAACCGCCCACGGGCGCGGCCGGCCGGGACCGCCAGCGGGCCCAGGCCTGCCACATCACCTGCCAGGCTTCGCGGACGAAGCCCTGCGCCTGAGGCAGGTTCAGCCCCGACTTGACGCCGACGAGGCAGTCGGCCGGCCCTGCGGCCGCCGGCTGCGTGGGCTCTTCGCGCCCGCCGGAGGCCTTCACGGCCTTGCCTCGGCATGGGCGACCACCGCCGATGCCGCAGCCGTCGCGGGCCCGGTTCGCAGGGCCATGCGCTGCGACCGGGGCGCCGCCAGCTTGTCGGCCTGCCGGCCGTCGGGTGCGGTCGCCAGCACGGCCGCACCGCTGACGGCCACGAAGGCCAGTGCCCACAGCACCGCGGCGGGTACCGTTCTCGGGGCGGGCCGAAGGTCGCCGATATCCCTGACTTCACGCATGGGCTGCTCCTGTCACGGGCGACCACCGCGGTCGGCCCTCATACCCAGGAGTACGGCAACGGGTGGCCAATCCGGTCATCGCCCATCGCAGGGGCGTCCACAGGGGTGTGGATGGTGCGGCCTGTGCCGCGGCTTCAGGCGCCCAGCAACTGCCCCCCGTCGACGGTCAGCACCTGCCCCGTCATCCACCGAGCATGGCGCGAGGCCAGGAACAGCGCGACTTCGGCGATCTCGTCGGGCGTGCCCATGCGGCCGAAGGGAATGCTCTTGAGCGTGCGCTCATACAACGTCGGGTTGTCGGTGCGGCGCTGTTCCCACAGGCCGCCGGGGAACTCGATGGAGCCTGGCGCAATGGCGTTCACGCGGATGCCCTGTCGGCACAGCATCGCGGCCTGGCTGCCCGTGTAGCTGTTCATGGCCGCTTTCACCGCCGCATAAGGGGCCGACCGCGTGGACGGCCTGAACGCCGAGATCGACGAGATGTGGATCACGCTGGCCCCGTCTGCCGCGCCGGCCTTCTGCAGCCAGGGCAAGGCGGCATGCGAGCAGCGCACCATGGCCATCAAGTCCACCGAGACGCCGGCGGCCCAGCCGGCTTCATCGTCACCCATGCCGAAGCCCGAGGCGTTGTTCACCAGCACGTCCACCCCGCCCAGCGCCTGTGCCGCCGCCGGCACCCAGGCCGCGATGGAGGCCGCATCGGCCAGGTCGCAGGCCATGGCATGCACCGGGCGGCCGTGGCGTGCGATGTCGGCGCGCGCCGCTTCCAGCGAGGCCGCGCCCCGCGCGCAGATGCCGACCTGCGCGCCGGCGGCCGCGAAGTTCAGCGCAATGGCCCGGCCGATGCCGCGGCTGCCGCCGGCCACGAGCACGCGCTTGCCGGTGAAATCGAAGGACATGAACGGTCTCCTGCAGAAGGGTTGTTGGGTTGCGAATCCGCAGGGTTGATGATGGCCCCATCCCGCAGTCATGGGCGCACCCCCCGGGTTGCACGGTGGCTGCGCGGCGCGGATGTGGAAAACTGCAGGCCTGACCATGGCCGATCCCATCCGCTTCGCCGAGTTCTGCCTGCTGCCCGATGCGCGCCAGCTGCTGCGCGGCACCGAGCCCGTCGCGCTGACGGCCCGGGCCTTTTCCGTGCTGCTGGCCCTGGTCGAACAGCCCGGCAAGCTGGTGACCAAGGACGAGTTGCTGCAGCGCGTGTGGGCTGGCGTGGTGGTCGAGGACAACAACATCGCCGTGCAGGTGGGCGTACTGCGCAAGTGGCTGGGCGCCTCGGCCATCGCGACCGTGCCGGGGCTGGGCTACCGGTTCATCCTGCCGGTGGTCGCGGCGGCCGGCGCACCGCCCCCGGACCGCGAGCGGCGCACGAACCTGCCGGCCTCGCTGGCACCCCTGATCGGACGCGACGTGGACACGCTGGCCATCGGCGCCTGGCTGCAGGCGCAGCGCCTGGTCACCGTGGTGGGTGCCGGGGGCATCGGCAAGAGCCGGCTGGCCCAGGCCGTGAGCGCCGCGCAGGTGGGGCTGTTCGGGGATGGGGTGTGGTGGGTCGAGCTGGCCGGCCTGGCCGACCCGGCGCTGCTGTCCGCGACCGTGGCCCAGGCGCTGAACCTGAGCGTGCAAGAGCGCGAGGCCCAGCCGCGGGCGCTGGCCGCTGCGCTGGCCGAACGCGACCTGCTGCTGGTGCTGGACAACTGCGAACACCTGCTGGAGGGCGCGGCCCATCTGGTCGAAGAGCTTCTGAAGGCCGCGCCCCGCCTGCGCGTGCTGGCCACCAGCCAGGAGCCCCTGCGCCTGCAGGCCGAACAGCAATACCGGCTGGACCCGCTGGCCGTGCCGCCGGATGCGGCCTCGCCCGGCGCCCGCGAATATGGCGCCCTGGCCCTGCTGGTGGCGCGGGTGCGCGCGGCGGCGCCGCGCTTCGAGCTGCGTGACGACGAACTGCCGTTGGCCATCGACCTGTGCCGGCGCCTGGACGGCCTGCCCCTGGCCATCGAACTGGCCGGCGCCCGCGTGCCGCTGCTGGGGCTGCGCACGGTGCACGACCGCCTGGACGAGCGATTCAGGCTGCTGACGGCCGGGTCACGCACGGCCCTGCGGCGCCACCAGACGCTGCGCGCCGCGCTGGCCTGGAGCCACGGCCTGCTGGACGACCCGCAGCGCGACCTCTTCATGCGGCTGGGCGCCTTCAGCGGCGGTTTCACGATGGCGCTGGCCCAGTCGCTGTGCGGGCAGGCGCAGCACGATGTGTGGACCGTGCTCGAGCAGGTGTCGCTGCTGGCCGAGAAATCGCTGGTGGTGGTGGACAGCGCGGTGGGTCCGCAGCCCCGCTACCGGCTCCTGGAATCGGCCCGCGCCTTTGCGCTGGAGCAGCTGGCAGCCGCGGGCCAGACCCACGTCTGCCTCCGCCATCACGCCACCGCGATGCTGGATTTCCTGCGGCAGGTGGACGGCGTCAACCTGGACGGCGAACTGCGCACCGACGAGTACGCCGCGCGGGTGCTGCCCGAACTGGACAACCTGCGCGCCGCCTACGCCTGGGCCCGCAGCCCCGAGGGCGACCCGCAGGTGGCCATCGGCCTGGCCGCACACATCGGGCCGCTCATCGACTACAGCCTGGAATTCACGGGATGGATGCTCAGCCAGAGCGCCCGCATCGCCACCCATCCGGTGGACGACGCGACCGCGGCGCGATTCTGGCGGGGCATGGCGGCGTCGAACATGGTCGGCTACGTCAACACGCCGCAACGGCTGGAAGCCGCAGACCGCGCGGCGGGCCTCTACCGCAGGCTGGACATGCCGCGGCGGCTGTACTCGTCGTTGCGCCTGAAGGCGGCCTGGCACAACCTGCTGGGCGACCACGCCTGCGCGAAGGCCACGATGGACGAGGGCGAGGCGCTCCTGAAGCCCGATTGGAGCCCGGAACTGTGGATGGGCCTGCACCGCACGCGCAGCTTCCTGGCGCGCGCAGCCGGCGATCTGCCCACCGCGCTGGCCCACTCCAGCGAGGCCTGGCGCCTGGCCCGCGAGGTGCGTACCGACTGGCGCCTGCAGGTCATCGAAGCCACGGTGGTGGCCGACGTGCTGTGGCATGCCGGCCGGGCGGCCGAGGCCGACACCTTGCTCGCCGGGCTCATCGAACGCATGCGCTCCGAGCCGGTCTCCGACTACGAACTCGTCGATACGATGTCCACCCGGTTGTGGATCCTGAGCGAGACCGGTCGCCTCGACGAAGCCGCCGCCGCCTTTCGCGAAGCCCTGCCCGTGATGCGCCGCATGCCCCGCTACAGCCTGGCGGGTTGTGCGCACCTGCTCTGGCAATGGGGCCGCCTCGAATCGGCGGCGCAGGTCATGGGGGCCCACGCCGCCCTGACCCAGGCAGGCCTGGATATCGTCCAGTTCAACGAGGTCCGGCTCCTGGAGGCCACGCGCCAGGCCATCAAGTCCGCGCTCGACCCGGCCACGCTCGCATCGCTGATGCAGGCGGGCCGGTCCCTGAGCTTCGGCGCGGTGTGCGACCTTCTGGACGAGGCGGTGGCCTGAGGTTGCCGGCGCGCCGCTCAGCGCTTGTCGTTGGCGGTGGTCGGGTCGATCACCGCGGCCACGGGCGTGATGCGGTTGGCCGGGAAGCCCGAGCGCTGGGCGTGTTCCTTGATGAGCGCCTCGCTCGGGGCGTTGTAGACGCAGTAGATCTTGTCGCCCGCCACGTAGCTCTGCACCCACTGGATGTCCGGGCCCATGTCATGCAGCACCTTGTTCGAGGTGCGGGCGGCATCGCGCAATTGCTCGGGCGTCATCTTCGACGCACCGGGAATGTCGCGCTCGATCAGGAAGCGCTGCTGGGCCATGGCGGAGGCGCCCATGAGGACGAGGCTGGCGGCGATGAGGTGCTTGATCATGATGATTCCTTTTGGAGGGGGGGGTGGGAGATCGTTCAGGCTTCGGCCGTGGTGGGGTCGATGACGCGGCGCACGGTGGCCACCTGGTCGGCCGGGAAGCCGCCGCGGCGGGCGTGCTCGCGCACCATCTCTTCGCCAGGGGCGTTGTAGACGCAGTAGATCTTGTCGTCGGTGACGTAGCTGTGGACCCACTGAATGGACGGCCCGAGGTCGCGCAGGACGCCGCAGGACGTGGCAGAGATGGCTTGCAGCTCGGCCGGGGTGAGCTTGCCGGCGCCGGGGATGTTGCGCTCGATGACGAACTTGGGCATGGGGTTCTCCTGGAGAGGGGTTGGTTTGCAGGGCCTGCCGATCGCGACCGGCCTGACCGAATGGTCGGCGCCGCACCCTCTTGCCGTCCTTTCGCCGACATGAATTCGTTCTGAATTCCGCCTCAAGACCCGGCAAGCGCCTGGCCTGGCGGCATCTCGTATGCTCCGAACCGGATCC
Organism: uncultured beta proteobacterium; assembly: GCA_903822435.1. GTDB lineage: Bacteria > Pseudomonadota > Gammaproteobacteria > Burkholderiales > Burkholderiaceae_C > Rubrivivax. Next base: position 5,786 of record CAIJPE010000060.1, read on the forward strand.
ACCCGCCGTCTGCAAGCCTGCAAGTTCGCACCCGAGATGACAGCCGACCCTCGCCCCGCAGCCCCCCGTTCCCGCACCGCCGCCCTGATGCTGGCCCTGTCGGCCCTGTGCTCTGCCGCACTCGCCCAGGCCACCGATCCCGTGGCCGCCCTCGTCGGACAACTGGAGCTGGAGCAGTACAAGGCCACCATCAAGGGCCTGACGCAATTCGGTGACCGACGGCAGGGCACCCAGCGCAACCGCAGGGCCCTGGACTGGATCGAGGCCCGTCTGCAGGCCAGCGGCTGCACCAACACCGAACGGCTGCAATACACGTACACCGAGCCGCCCCGGCGCACCCCCGGCACCATGCCACCGGCGCGCGCCGGCGGCCCGGCCGGATCGGGCGGCAGCACGCTCTTCGGCAGCCGCGGCCCGATCGGCGTGAACACCGACCCCATGGCACAGCCCGACGAGCGCCTGCGCGCCCTGAACGCCGAGCCCACGCCCCCGGGCACCGGGCTGCGCGAGAACGTGTACTGCACCAAGATCGGCACCACGCACCCCGAGGAGATGTACATCGTCGGCGCGCACATGGACGGCATCGGCTGGGGCGAGGCCGCCAACGACGACGGCTCCGGCACGGCACTGGTCATGGAGCTGGCGCGCATCTTCAGCCGGCCCGGCGTGCAGACCGAACGCTCCATCCGCTTCGTGCTGTGGAACAACGAAGAGACCGGCCTGCAAGGCGCCAGCGCCTACGTCGCGCAGCGCAAGGATCTGCAGGGCATCGAGTCACCCAAGGGCTCGGGACGCTACCCCGAACCGCGATGGCTGGGCATGATCCAGCACGACATGATGCTGTTCGACCACGGCATGCCCGTGCCCAAGCTGCAGGCCGATGGCAAGCCCGTGCTGGACGCCAAGGGCCAGCCGGTCTATGCACCGCCCCCGACGCAGCGCGCCGAGGCCGACGTCAACATCGAGTTCCAATCCGCCTCGCGGCATGCCGAGGCGGCGTCCCGGCTGGCCTGGGCCTTCCGAGCCGCCAACGACAGATACGCCACCCGCTACCCAGCCGCCGTCGGCTTCCACATGACCAACACGGACTCCACGCCGTTCATGGACGAGGTGCCATCGATCTCCCTGCGCGAGAACGAGCGCGGCATGCAGATCGGCGCCGGCTGGAACCCGCACTGGCACCAGCCGACCGACCTCTACACGGCCTACACGGACCAGGATTTCCTGCTCGGCCTCAACGCCGCGCAGACCACCCTGGCCGCCCTCGCGCAACTGGCGGGAGTTCGGGTCCAGCCTTGATCCCGGGGCCAGGCGCAGGGCTACCATTCGGGGCCACGCGCCGAGTGGCGCTGAAAGGCCGCCCCATGAAGAAGCCCACCGCCTGGAAAGCGACCCTCGTCCTGCTGGCAGCGAGCCTGTCGGCCACCGCGGCCGAACGCACGCTCGACAAGGAGGTGGTGGTCAACGCGACGCTTGACCAGGTCTGGTCGGCGTGGACGACCCGCGACGGCATCACGAGCTTCTTCGCGCCCGACGCCAAGGTCGAGGCCAGGCCCGGCGGGCCTTTCCAGATCTACATGGACCCGCTGGCCGATCCCGGCATGCGGGGCGCCGACGACATGCGCTTCCTGGCCGTGCAGCCCAAGCGCATGCTCAGCTTCGACTGGAACGCGCCGCCTTCACTGCCCGAAGCCCGGCTACAGCACACGGTGGTGATCGTGCGGTTCAACCCCGTGGACGAGCAGCACACGCAGGTCAGCATCCACCACGTGGGCTGGGGCGACGGGGGCGAATGGGACAAGGCCTACGCCTACTTCGACAAGGCCTGGCCCTTCGTGCTGGGCAGCCTGCAGAAGCGCTTCGACCAGGGCCCGCGCGACTGGACCGTCTGGCTGAAGCAGCTCGAGGCCAGCCACCAGATGGTGGGCAAGCCCTAGCCTGCAATCGGCGACGGGCTCAAACGGGCGCAAAGGCGCCGGTGCGCAGGAAGTGGGCGATCTGCGTCTTGACCGCCTGCGAGAACAGCATCTCGGTATGCGTGACCGGCAGCACCAGGCTGGCCGTTGCGAAGGGCACGCAGGTCTCGGCCAGGGTGACCGTGCCGTCGTGTGGCGCCGGCAAGCGCGCCACCAGGCGCCCCATGCCCAGCGGCCGTGTGCCCGCGATGGTGCCGACCTCCAAGGCCGGTGGCAGTTGCGGCGCGCCGGTCGGCCGCCACTGCACGATGGAACGCCCCAGCAGCCAGCGGCCGGCGCGCAGGACCTGCATCCGGTCGGCCACCGCCGAGCCCTGGAACGGCGTGCCGACCAGCACCACCCGGCCCAGGCGCTGCAGGCGGTGCCGCGCCAGGGTGTGGAGGATCACGATGCCGCCCATGCTGTGCCCGACCAGATGCACGGGGCCGCGGCCGGGCAAGGCCGCGACGGCCGCCGCGAGGGCCAGCGCGTTCTCGTCCAGCGTGGCGGCCAGCGACCGGTAAGAGAAGGCCTGCGCCTGGAAGCCCGCGTGACGCAGGCTCGCGCACCACGGCCGCACCGCCAGGCCCGACATGCCCCAGCCGTGCAAGGCCAGCACTGGGCTGGCCGCCGGGTCATTCATGCAGTTCGAGCACGGTGAGCTGGTTTTCGCGCACGGGCCAGAGCCGGCCGACGATGCGTTCGGCCAGGACGCCGGAGTTGAACTCGCCCACCACCGAACGGCCGCCGGGCGGGACGAGCGTGTCGAACTTGAGCTTGCTGACCGCCACGCCGGCCACGCCCGGCCGGATGCCGGGCGCCGGCGCGCCATCGAGCAGGATCCGGTCGCGTGGCAGGCCGAAGTAGGCCCGCGGCCGCACGAAGCTCACCACCGCGGCCGCACCCTTGTCGGCATCGGCCAGCCGCTCAGGCCTGAAGTGCACGATGTCCGACGAGCGCGGGAATGCGGAACGGTACACATGGGCCACGGCAAAGCCGGTGGCCTGCACCACGAACTCCAGCGGCGTCTGGCTGTCGGTGCGAACGGGGCCCCAGGTGCCGTCTTCGGCAATGGCGCCGTCGAACAGCGC
>CAIJPE010000061.1 GCA_903822435.1 uncultured beta proteobacterium
CCGGAGCCTGCCCGGCGTCAGGCCCGCAGCGCGCCGTCCAGCTGCGCAAAGGCCGCGATGGCGCGGGCCGGACCGGTCGCCAGCAGGCGGTCGCCGATCGTCAGCTCGGACACGCTCCAGCCGGGCACCTCGGAAGGCCGCGCGCGCTCGAACAGCCAGCACCCGGTCTCGGCCGCAACCAGGTCGCGCAGCGCCAGGGCAGCGTCGGCTGGTGCATCGATGTGCAGGTGGAACATGTTGGTGGGCGGGTGTCGTGGGTTCACCCGCAGGCTGCTGAAGCCCTCCAGACCCGCGGCCAGCGTGCCGGCACACGCCGCCAGGGCCGGCATCAGCGCCAGCCGCTCGTCCAGCCGCATCGCGGCCGAGGCCACCATCGGGCTCAGGTGCACGAGCGTGCCGCCCATGCGCCGACGCCAGCGTCGCGACTGGGCCACGAAGTCTTCGCTGCCGGCCAGCACCGCGCCCGCCAATCCGCCGATGCCCTTGTACAGCGACACATAGACCGAGTCGAAGCCCGCGGCGATCTCGGCATACGGTCGCCCGTAGAAGGGACCGCACTCCCACAGACGGGCGCCATCCATGTGCAGCGGCAGTCCGCGCGCCTGCGCCGCAGCCTTGAGCGCCTGGAGTTCTTCCCAGCTCGGCAACTGGCCGCCGGCCTCGCGGATGGGCAGTTCCACCAGGAGGCAGGCCAGCGGCTGCCGGCAGGCTGCCAGGTCGTCCGCCACCAGCGGCCGCAGCCGGTCGCCCACGGGCACGCCATGCAGTTGCATCAAGGCGGTGTAGGCTTCTTCCTCGTGCAGCGCCAGGTGCGAGGTCGGGTGCATGCCGAAGCGCGGCAGGCCTGCGGCCTCCGCCCAGATGCGCAGCGCGGCCAGCTGCGCCATGATGCCGCTGGGCATGAAGACCGCCGCGGCCTGCCCCAGCAGGGCCGCCACCTTGTGCTCGAAGCCCTCCACGAGCGGCCCGTCGCCGTAGATGTCGTGCTCGACACCTTGGGCTTCGCACCACTGCGCCAGCTGGCGGAAGTCATCGCCTGCGCTCATGGGGGCGAAGCCGGAAACCACGAGGGTGCAGTCCTTGCGCAGCTGCTTGCGTTCGGTGGGGGTCAGGGCCATGGCGGTGATTCTCGGTCCATCACACCCAGCCCTGCCGCCATTGCAGCCCGTCGGTGAGCTCGCGCCAGGGCATCAGCCGCGTGCGGCCCGAGTGGATGGCCTGCAGCTCCACCTGCTCGATGCGCACGGCCGGCGGGTCGGGCTCGATCACGCGGACCACCAGGAAATGCCGCTCCTTGTTGCGCGGCGCCACGGCCGTCCACTTGCTGAGCAGCAGCTTCTTCGGGTTGAGCGGATTGCGGGGCGGCGCGGGCTTGGCGGGGCTGTCGGGCTTGTCAGGCTTGTCGGGCGCGGGGGTCATGGGTGTGATGATGCCGCGCCTGCACGCAGGCTGCCGGCCTACTCGGCCCGCGCCCCCGTGGCCGCGGCCACCTGCTTCCAACGGCCCCAGTCGGCCTTCACCGCAGCGGCGAATGGCGTGGCCGGGCTGTAGTCGACCTCGGCTCCGCGTTGCCACATCAGGCCGCGCAGCCGGGTGGAGTCGGTCACCGTCTTCACGTCGTGCTCGACCTGCCGCACGATCTCGGCCGGTGTGCCCGCGGGGGCGAAAAGGCCATACCACTGCGACACCGAAAAGCCCGGGAAGCCGCATTGCGCCACCGTCGGCACCTCCGGCAGCAGGCTGCTGCGCTGCGGGCCGGTCACGGCGAGCGCGCGCAGCCTGCCCGATTCGACCAGCGGCAGCGCCGACACGATGATGTCGATCATCATCTGGGTGCGTCCGGCGATGAGGTCGGGCAGCGCCATCGCGCTGCCGCGGTAGGGCACGTGCACCATATGCACCTTGGCCTGGCTGAGGAACCACTCGGTGGCCAGATGCGGCAGCGAGCCGCTGCCGTTGGACGCGTAGGCCAGGGCGTCCGGCCGCGCTCGCGCGGCCTGCAGCAACTCGGCCAGGGTGCGCCACGGGGCATCGGCCGGCACCACCACCACCATCGGCGACTGGGCAAAGCCGGCGATCGGCACCAGGTCGGTGAGCGGGTCATAGCCGAGCCTGGGGTAGATGTGCGGCGCGATGCTGATGCCGGCCGGCACCCCCATCACCAGCGTGTAGCCGTCGGGCGGACTCCTGGCGCCGATCTGCGTGCCCAGGGTGGAGCCTGCCCCGGCGCGGTTGTCGAAGACCACGGCCTGCCGCCACAGTTCCGCCAGCCCGCCGCCCACGGCGCGGGCGGCGTAGTCGGTGGCGCCCCCGGGCGGGAAGGGAACCACCAGCCTCACGGGCCTGGTGGGCCAGGATTGCGCGGCGTCCGCGGGCTGCCGGACCGCGGCGCCGGTGGCCAGCGTGCCGGCAAGAGCCTGCAGGATGCGGCGGCGGTTGGGGGTGGATGGGGACATTGGCGTCGAAGGTGTCGGGCAGCATGGCCTACCCGAACCTTTAGCAAGCGGCGAGCCACGTTCCGGTGGCCTCGGCACCCCGGCAGGGCGCCAGGTTCAGGGCTGCCCGACGATCGAGGCCGTGGCCATCAGTTCCTGGAACAGCGCCATCGACACATGCCCGGACACCGCAAATGGATCCAGCGTGGGCCGCTCGGAGTACTTCAGCAGCAGCGCCGGATTCATGCGCGACATGTTCACCTGCCCCATCGACCAGCCGGCGAATTTGCGCTCGCCGATCTCTTCGTAGCAGAGCAGTTCGACGTTGGTGTGGCGCGAATCGGTGGCGATGCGGTTGTAGAGCTTGTTCACACCACTGCGGCCGCCTTCGAGCACCTGCAGGAAGATGCCTTCGCTGAAGCAAAGCACCCCCGTGACGCCCAGTCCCGGATTGTTGGACTTGGACTTGCGAAGGATGGCAACCAGTTCTTCCTGATCGATGGCCGGCACGGCGCGGCTGGCGTACATCAGTCTGACGAGCATCGGGGATCCCTCAACTTTGTTTTCTGGACAGCAGCGACAGGAACTCGCGGCGCAGGTTGGCGTCCTTCAGGAAGGCGCCGCGCATCACGCTGTTGGTCATGGCCGATTCGGTGTCCTTCACGCCGCGCCAGTGCATGCAGAAGTGGTCGGCCTCCATCACCAGCGCGAGGCCGTCGGGCCGGACACGCTCTTGCAATTCGTTGGCCAGCATGGTCACGGCCTCTTCCTGGATCTGCGGGCGGCTCATGATCCAGTCGGCGATGCGCGCGTACTTGCTCAGGCCGATCAGGTTGCTGTGCTCGTTGGGCAATATGCCGATCCAGATCTTGCCGAAGATCGGGCACATGTGGTGGCTGCAGGCGCTGCGCACGGTGATCGGCCCGACGATCATCAGCTCGTTCAGGCGCTCGACATTGGGGAACTCGGTCACCGAAGGCATGGGCTGGAAGCGGCCGCGGAACACCTCGTCGATGTACATCTTGGCCACGCGCTTGGCCGTCTCGTGGGTGTTGTGGTCGCTCTCGGTGTCGATCACCAGGGCTTGAAGCACTTCCTGCATCTTGGCCTGCACCTCGGCCTTGAGCTCTTCCAGTTCGCCTTCGCGAACGAAAGCCGAGATGTTGTCGTTGGCGTGGTACCGGCGATCGGCCGTGACCAGGCGATAGCGGATGCGTTCGCTGGCCGGCATGCCGGCCAGGTCTTCGTCGGAGCGCAGGATGCGCTCGGTGCGTTTGCTGAGTGTGCGGGGCATGCGTGAAGGACAAGACGGGAGGGGCGCATTGTGCGCCGCTTGCGAAACCGGCGCTGAGTCTCGGTGCGACCCGCGGGCTAGACTGGGCGATGACTGGCGCAACGCATCTCCCCACGGCGGCCAGCGCGCCGGCCGCGCTGGCGGCACCGCTGGCCCGCCTGCTCGAATCCACGGCCGATGCCGTCCAGGCGGTGCGTAGCGGGCGCTCACTTAACGATGCGCTGGCACGGGTACCGGTGGCGCTGAGGCCGGGCGTGCAAGCCTTGACCTTCCACACCTTGCGCTGGCTGGGCAGCGCTGGCCAGGTTCGGGCCATCCTGGCTCCGAAGACGCCACCGCCGGCCGTCGAAGCCTTGCTGCTCACGGCCCTGGCCCTGCTGTGGCCGGCCGGCTCGCCCGGCCAGCCGCCCGAGCCGCCCTTGTATGCCGAGCACACCCTGGTCGATCAGGCGGTGGCCGCCGCCCGGTTGCGCGCCCCGGCCGCCGCAGGCTTCATCAATGCCGTCCTGCGACGCTTCCTGCGGGAACGCGAGGCCGTGGTCGAGCAGGCCCGGCGCAGCCCGCCGGGGGCTTACAACCACCCGCTGTGGTGGATCGAGCGGGTGCGCCGCGACTGGCCGCAGGACTGGCAGGCGCTGCTGGTGGCGGCCAACCGCCGCGCGCCGATGACCCTGCGCGTCAACGCCCGGCACGGCACTGGGGCCGACTACGTGCGCATTCTGGGCGAATCCGGGCGGCTGGCCACCGTGCCGGACGACCCGGCGCTGCACGGCCAGGCGGTGGTACTGGCCGAGCCCTGCCCCGTGCAGCAGCTGCCGGGTTTCACCGAAGGCCGGGTCAGCGTGCAGGACGCCGCGGCCCAGCGAGCGGCCCACCTGCTGCTCGACGGGGCGGCTCTGCCACCCCGGGCGCGGGTGCTGGACGCCTGCGCCGCGCCGGGCGGCAAGACGGCTCATCTGCTGGAGTGCGCCGACCTGGACGTGCTGGCGCTGGACAGTGATGCCCAGCGGCTCGTGCGCGTGCAGGACACGCTGACGCGTGAGCACTTGCAGGCCACGCTGAGGGTGGGCGACGCGCGGCAACCAGCCAGCTGGTGGGACGGGCGGCCCTTCGACGCGATCCTGCTCGATGCACCCTGCACCGCCTCGGGCATCGTGCGCCGCCACCCGGACGTGCGCTGGCTGCGCCGCCCCGAGGACATCGCCTCGCTGGCGCGGGTGCAGTCGGATTTGCTGGATGCGCTGTGGCCGCTGCTCGCTCCCGGTGGCCGGCTGCTGTACGCCACGTGCTCGATCTTTCCGGCCGAAGGGCGCGACCAGATCGACGCATTTTTGCAACGCCAACCCTCGGGTACGGCCCTGCTGGAGCCTCAGTCTCCAGGGCACCTGCTGCCGAGCCGTGACAATGGTGCACCGGGGTCTACCGCCGGCAGCGCGGTGCTGCAGGACGGGTTTTTCTACGCACTGATCCGCAAGACCTAGCTTTTCACCCGCAGCCGCCCGATGCAGCCTTCCCAGGTCCGCCGCCACGACACGCAGGGCCTGCTGCAGGCACTGGCGGGGATGCTGCGCGCGGTGCTGGCGGCCCTGGTCCTGGCCTGTACGCAGGTGGCGCACGCGCAGGGCGTGGAGCTGGCCACCTTGCAGACCACCCGCGGCGACGGGGCGCTGAACCTCGAGTTCGCGGCCCGCATCAACCTGCCCCGCGCCGTGGACGACGCCCTGCAGCGCGGGGTACCCATCTATTTCGTGGCCGAGGCGCAACTGCTGCGCAACCGCTGGTACTGGCGCGACGAGCGCGTGTCCCGCGTGGTCCGTTCCTGGCGCGTGGCTTACCAGCCGCTGGCGCGCTTCTGGCGCGTGGGCCTGGGCGGGCTGAACCAAACCTACGACACCCTGTCCGAGGCGCTGAACGCGGCTTCGTCCAGCGCCGGCTGGAAGCTGGCCGACCTGTCGCAGCTGGACGCCGACCGCTCGTACTATGTCGAGTTCAGCTACCGGCTGGACACCTCGCAGCTGCCAAGCCCGATGCAGTTCGGCCTGGGCGGCCAGGGCGACTGGGCCGTCGGCGCGTCGCGGGTGATCAAGGTCGATCTCCAGGCCGGCACACCATGACCGCGTCGGCCCGCTGGGGCTGGATCATCGGCATCGTCGCTGCCACCGGCGCAGCGCTGGTGCTGGCCTTCGTGCTCTCGTTCACCACGCAGGGCGGCGGCTTCTACGAGCGCCATTTCGTCTGGCTGTTCTGGGTCAACGTGGCGGTGGCACTGCTGCTCACGCTGGTCATCGGCATCGTCGCCCTGCGCCTGGCGATCCGCGTGCGGCGCGGCAAGTTCGGGAGTCGCCTGCTGATCAAGCTGGCGGGCATCTTCGCGCTGGTGGGCTTGCTGCCGGGCCTGGTCATCTACACCGTGTCCTATCAGTTCGCCTCGCGCAGCATCGCCGCGTGGTTCGACGTGCGCGTGGCCGGCGCCCTGGACGCCGGCCTGGCGCTGGGCAAGGGCACGCTGGACGCCCTGACCAACGACCTGATGAGCAAGACGCGCGTGGCGGCCGAGCGGCTGTCGGACGCCGGCACGCTCTCGGCACCCCTGGCCCTGGAGCGCCTGCGCGAGCAGATGGGCGCCAGCGATGCGTCCATCGTCGGCCCCACCGGGCAGGTGCTCTACACGGCCGGCGGCGGTGCCGCCACCGGCCCGCCCGACCGCCCGGGGCCGGCCCTGCTGCGCCAGGCCCGGCAAAAGGGCGCGGCCAGCCAGGTGGAAGGGCTGGACGACGAATCGCTGGGCCCCGGCAACCCCGGGCCGCGGGTGCGGGCCCTGACCCGCGTACCCCGCAGCGAGATCGCCTTGGCGGCCAGCGAAGAGCGCTTCCTGATGGTGGTGCAGCCCATGCCGCGGGCCCTGGCCGTCAATGCCCTGGCGGTGCAGGCGGCCTACAGCGAATACCAGGAGCGCGCCCTGGCCAAGGGCAGCTTGCGCCGCATGTACATCGGCACGCTGACGCTGGCGCTGATCCTGGCGGTGTTCGCGGCGGTGCTGCTGGCCGTGGTGCTGGGCAACCAGCTGGCTGCGCCGCTGCTGCTGCTGGCCGATGGCGTGCGCCAGGTGGCCGCCGGCGACCTGACGGCCAAGCCGGTCTTTGCCAGCAAGGACGAGCTCGGCGGCCTGACCCGCAGCTTTGCCGTGATGACCGCCCAGGTGGCCGACGCGCGCGAGGCCGTGCAGCGGGGCATTGCCCAGCTCGAAGGCGCCCGCACCCGGCTGCAGACCATCCTGGACACCCTGACCGCCGGCGTCATCGTCTTCGACCGCGAAGGTCACATCGACACCGTCAACCCCGGCGCCACGCGCATCCTGCAGCGCCCGCTGGCCTCGTGGCGCGGCAGACGGTTGTCGGACCTGCCCGACTTCCAGGCCTTCGCACACGACGTGGAGCAGCGCTTCGAGCTGCTCGCCACCAGCCCGGAGGCCGGCGAGCGCGACCAGTGGCAGGAGTCCTTCGACCTCAAGCGCGGCGATGGCGCCACGCTGACCCTGTTGGTGCGCGGCGCCACGCTGCCGGGCGATTCGCGCCTGATGGTCTTCGACGACATCACCGAGGTCGTGTCGGCCCAACGCTCGGCCGCCTGGGCCGAGGTGGCGCGACGGCTTGCGCACGAGATCAAGAACCCGCTCACGCCCATCCAGCTCTCGGCCGAGCGGCTCAAGCACCGGCTGGAAGCCAAGCTCGAAGGCGTGGACCAGGCGCTGCTGCTGCGCTCGGTGGCCACCATCGTCAACCAGGTGCAGGCCATGCAGACCCTGGTCAACGAGTTCCGCGATTACGCGCGGTTGCCGGCGGCGCAGTTGCTGCCGCTGGACCTGAACGAGCTGGCCGGTGAGGTGCTCGCGCTCTATGGACAGGCGCAAGACAACGGCCTGCTGGTCCCCAACCTCGCCACCGACCTGCCGCGCATCCTGGGCGACGCCACCCAGCTGCGCCAGGTCATCCACAACCTCGTGCAGAACGGCCTGGACGCCGTGGCCGACCGGCCCGACGGCCAGGTCGAGCTGATCACCTCGGTGGCCCGCGGCGAGCACGGCGAATTGCTGGCGGTGCGCCTGACGGTGATCGACAATGGGCCCGGATTCGCCGACAAGGTGCTCAAGCGGGCGTTCGAGCCCTACGTCACCACCAAGACCAAGGGCACCGGCCTGGGGCTGGCCGTGGTCAAGAAGATCGCCGATGAGCACGGAGCCCGCCTGCGCGCGGCCAACCTGCACGCGGGTGACGAACCCGACGGGCCGGTCACTGGCGCCCGGGTTTCGCTATCATTTTCGAAATTCCATGTGCAAGTCGTGAGCAAGACGACCGCCCAGGCGCCCGGTGGCGACAAGGCGGCATACCAATGAAATCCGCTGAGGGAGTGCTCGAGACCGCATGGCAACGATACTGGTAGTCGATGACGAATTGGGCATCCGTGCCCTGCTGTCGGAGATCCTGACCGATGAGGGCCACACCGTGGAGCTGGCCGAGGACGCAGCGCAGGCGCGCCACATCCGCGAATCGCTGCGGCCCGACCTGGTGCTCCTCGACATCTGGATGCCCGACGTCGATGGCGTGACCCTGCTCAAGGAGTGGTCGGCCGGAGGGCAGCTGTCGATGCCCGTCATCATGATGAGCGGACACGGCACCATCGACACGGCGGTGGAGGCCACCAAGTACGGCGCCAGCGCCTTCCTTGAAAAGCCCATCACCCTGCAGAAGCTGCTGCGAGCGGTGGAGCAGGCGCTGGTCAAGCCCGCGCAGCGCCTGGCGGCGGGCTTGTCGGGCGGCCGCCTGGACCCTCTGCAGGGCCAATCGCCCAACCCCTCGGGCCCCACCGGCCCGGCAGGCCTGCCGGGCCTGCTCGCGGCCCCCGGCCTGCCCGAAGGCCCTCGCGCCGAGCAGAGCTTCGACCTGGACCGCCCCCTGCGCGAGGCCCGCGACGCCTTCGAGAAGAGCTACTTCGAGTTCCACCTGGCCAAGGAAGGCGGCTCCATGACCCGGGTTGCCGAGAAGACCGGGCTGGAGCGCACGCACCTGTACCGCAAGCTCAAGCAGCTGGGCGTGGACTTGTCACGCAACAAGCGGGGCGGCGGTTGAAGTTGTTCTGGAGCCGGGGACCTACTGCCCGGCTATAATCTCAGGCTCACCTGGCCTGGTAGCTCAGTTGGTAGAGCAGCGGATTGAAAATCCGCGTGTCGGTGGTTCGATTCCGCCCCAGGCCACCAAGACCCTTGTTTCAGGACATCCCAGGATGTCCTAGGACTCAAAAAAAGCCCCAAGAATCAACCACTTGGGGCTTTTTTCTTGTCTCAGACGGTTTCAGATCGTCTCTTCCGGTCCCGGTCAGGTGGAGTAAAAAGTGGAGTAAATTTTCTCCGGACGGTGGAAAAAAGCCGTTTTACTCCATGCCCCGCAATCTGATCACCTCCGAGGCCGTGGTCCGCGCCGTCAAGCCGGACGATTCCCGCAAGCGAATACTTGACGGCGACGGCCTGTTTTTGCTCCTCTTTGCCAAGCGCGGGGCCCACAGCTGGCGCCTGGACTACCGGTTCCAGGGGAAGCGGAACACCTTGACCCTGGGGAGCTACCCCGACACCTCGCTGGCGCTCGCCCGCCGCAAGGCCGACGCCGCCCGCAAGCTGCTGGCCGAGGGCTTCGACCCCAGCCAGCAGCGCAAGGCCGAGAAAGAGGTGTGGGCCGAGGAGCGCGCCGTTGCCGAACGCGAGGCCCAGGGCCTACCGGCGGTCGGCACCTTCGAGGCCGTCGCCCGCGAGTGGTTCGCCGTGCGGCGCGACGGCTGGTCCAAGAGCTACGGCGACAAGGTGATCGCGCGGCTGGAGGCGGATGTCTTCCCGTACGTCGGACGGGTTCCCGCAGCCGACATCACGGGCCCTCAGCTGCTTGAGGTGATGCGGCGCATCGAAGCCCGGGGCGTCGTCGAGACCGCGCACCGGGCGCTGCAGGACTCGGGGCAGGTCTTCCGCTACGCCGTGGCCACCGGGCATGCCAAGTACAACCCGGCCCGGGAGCTTAAGGACGCTTTGCGGCAGCCCAATCCGCGCCACTTCCCGGCCATCGTCGAGCCCAAGCGGCTGGGCGAGCTGCTGCGTGCCATGGACAACTATGCGGCGACGCCGGTGGTTCGGGCGGCGCTGAAGCTGGCGCCCATGTTGCTGCTTCGGCCTGGCGAGCTGCGCTTTGCCGAGTGGCCGGAGATCGACCTGGAGGCGGCGATGTGGTCGGTGCCTGCTGTTCGCATGAAGCGCGAGCTGCGGCAGAAGATCAATGGCACGCCCCACCTGGTGCCCTTGCCCAAGCAGGCGGTCGCGGTGTTTCGTGAGCTGCAGGCGCTGACCGGCCTGGGCAAGATGGTCTTTCGCGGCGAACGGCACCACGACCGAGCGATGAGCGAGAACACGGTCAACGCGGCGTTGCGGGCGATGGGTTTCTCGGCTGAGGAGGTGACGGGACACGGATTCCGGGCGACGGCGCGCACGATGCTGCACGAGCGGCTGAGCTACAGCCCGGACGTCATCGAGGCGCAGCTGGCGCACACCGTGCGCGACAGCCTGGGCCGGGCGTACAACCGGACCGAGTTCGTCGACCAGCGGCGCGAGATGCTGCAGACCTGGGCGGACTACCTAGACAAGCTTCGGCAGGGTGCGGATCCCGCGGCGCTGCGCAAGTTCGAGGCAGCGACGCGCGGGGTTGCCGCTCGGGGCAATGGCGGTCGATCTTGAACGGTCTGGCCTCGAGCGATCCGGCAAGCCTCGGCTCGAATGCAGGGCGTTCATTTCGAATATTGCGTTTGCTCCGACTAAACGTGCAGTCTTGGGCTCATGGCGTTCGACGCGCCTGAGCTCACGGAGATCCCATTCCCACGCCCGATCTGCTTGGGCCCCTGGTTACCGATCAGGAGGCCGAGATGGCCAAGGTGGCCCAGCGCTCTCTGATGGCGGCGCTCGATCACTCGCGCGCGCAACGCATCGCGCTCGTGGACGAGAAGGGTTCGCTGACCGATGCGCCGGTCCTGGAACTGCCACCGCAGGCGTCGCGCTTCTTTGCCAAGATGCTCGGCATGATGGCGCAGCGACGGCCGGTCATGCTGGTGCTGCAGAGCCATGAATTGACGACCCAGGACGCTGCAGCACTGCTCAACGTCTCGCGGCTTTCTTGATCAAGGTGATCGAGGCCGGACGTCTGCGCTGCCGAAAGGTTGGGCGCCATCGCCGGATCGAGTTCGAGGAACTGCGTCGCTACCAGGCCGCCCAGCGCGACGAGTCCGATCGGGCGTTGAAGGAACTGGCCGACCTGTCCCAGGACCTCCGCTTGGGATACTGATGGCCGGTTCTGCCCGCTATAAGGCGGTTCCCGACGCCAACTTGCTGTACTCGGCACCATTGCGCGACTTGCTGCTGATCTTGGCCGTCGACGGCCTGTTTCACGCTCGCCCGACGGCCCCTATTCACGCAGAGTAGCTCAGGAATCTGGCGCGAAATCGTCCTGAGAACGAGCCGCAACTCCCTCGTTGTGTAGCTCTTTTGCCAGGGGTGAAAGTGAGCCGGAAAGTGAAGCTCTTCGGGGAACCGACCTCCATCGGCAAGCGCATTCGTCTGGAGCGGGTCAGGCGAACGCTGCTGCAGCGGCAGCCCCCCAACACACGATGGGTACACTGCCGCCTATGCATCCGCTGATCGAATTGCACCGCGCTGAGTTGCTGGATCTCGCCCGCAAGCGCGGCGTCACGGGTGTCCGGATCTTCGGCTCGATGAGCCGTGCTGAAGACAACGACGACAGCGATGTCGATTTGCTGGTGACCCTGGCGCCAGGTATCAGCGCCCTTGCCCTGGGCGGTTTGTTGCTCGATGCGCAGGACTTGCTCGGGCGGCGCGTGGATGTCGTCACTGAAGCCAGTCTCCACCCGGCGCTCCGCGAGCGCGTCATGGCGCTCGCGATACCTCTGTGAACCCAGGCCCCGAGTCAGACAGGGTGCTGGTGGCGCACATGCGCGACTGCCTGGACCGGATCCTGGAGTACACCCAGGCTGAGCGTTCCCGGTTCGACACATCGCGTCTGGTGCAAGACGCAGTGATCCGCAATTTGCAGACCCTGACCGAATCAAGCCAACGTTTGTCGAATGAGATCAAGGCGACGGAGCCGCAGATTCCATGGCGCGAACTCGCCGGGTTTCGGAACGTGATCGTGCATGGCTATCTCGGCGTTGATCTCAGCGCCGTGTGGCTGGTCGTCGAGCAGGACTTGCCAGCATTGGGCGCGGCGATTGATCAAATGGCCACCCGGCTCGGCCCCAACGCCTGATCCGAGCGGCGGCTCGGCACTGGACGACGGGCCGCTCTTGGCTTGGGGGGCTGACAATCTCCCTTCAAGCCTCAGCCCGCTGCGTCTGCACGAAGTCCACGAAAGCCCGCAGGGGTGCTGGCAGATGGCGGCGGCCAGAGTAGTACAAGTAAGGCCCCGCGAACGGCCGCCACCAGGTCTCGAGGACCGGCTCCAGGGCGCCGCTGTCGAGCCGCGGCCGAAGCCAGTCTTCGAACAGGTGGATCACGCCGCAACCTGCCACCGCCGCATCGACCGCCAGATCCACGCCGCCGCTGACGCGCACGATCAGCGGGCCGCTGGGTTCCACCGTCACCACCTCGGTCCGTCTCTGGAATTCCCAGGCCGGCATGGAGCCGCTGGCGAAGCGACCACGCAGGCAGGCGTGGTTCAGCAGGTCGCGCGGATGCACCGGACGGCCTCGCGCCTTCAGGTAAGCAGGAGATGCTGCGGTGGCCATGCGCTGGTGCCGTGGGCCGATGGGGATGGCGATCATGTCCTGCGCCAGGCGCTCCTCGTAACGGATGCCGGCGTCACAACCCGCCGCCAGGATGTCGACGAAGCCCTCTTCGACCACCACGTCCAGCAGGATGTCCGGATAGGCCGCCAGGAAAGGCGGAACCAGGCTGGGCAGCACCAGCCGTGCGGCGCTGGCGGGCACGTTCAGGCGCAGCGTGCCGACTGGCCGATCGCGAAAGCCGTTGACCACGTCCAGCGCGGCCTCCACCTCACCCAGTGCCGGCCCCAGCCGTTCCAGCAGGCGCGCTCCGGCCTCGGTGGGCACCACACTGCGCGTGGTGCGGTGTAGCAGGCGCACACCCAGCCGTGCTTCGAGCCGGCGCAGGGCCTCGCTCAGGCTGGACGCGCTCACTCTGCCGGCGCGCGCGGCTTCGCGAAAACCGCCGGCGCGGGCAACCGCCAGGAATGCGGCCAAATCCCTCAGTTGCTCTGCCATCGGAACCCATTTTATTGTTCGCTGTCGCGCACAGCCCGTGCTGACTGCGCCTACTTATCGTACGCAGCAGGGCTGCATACAGTGCGCTTCTCTCGAAAGGAAATCTCCATGAATGCACTTGATCAAGCTGGCAACTACCGCCTCGGCAACCGCGACGTTTGCCGCCTGGGCTATGGCGCGATGCAACTGGCCGGTCCCGGCGTCTTCGGGCCGCCCAAGGACAGAGCAGCAGCGGTGGCCGTTCTGCGGGCCGCGGTGGAAAGCGGCGTCAACCACATCGACACCAGCGACTTCTACGGCCCGCACATCACCAACCAGATCATCCGCGAGGCCCTGCACCCGTACCGCGACGGCCTCGTCATCGTCACCAAGGTCGGCGCCCGGCGCGGTGCTGATGCATCCTGGTTGCCAGCCCTCTCGCCCGCCGAGCTGACGCAGGCCGTTCACGACAACCTGCGCCACCTGGGTCTGGACGTCCTGGAGGTGGTGAACCTGCGCAGCATGCTGGGCATCCACGGACCGGTCGAGGGCTCGCTGGAGGAGCCGCTGTCGGCCCTGGCCGAACTGCAGCAGCGCGGCCTGATCCGCCACATCGGATTGAGCAACGTGACGCTGCGGCAGGTCGAGGACGGGCGCCGGATCTGCGACATCGCCTGCGTGCAGAACCACTACAACCTGGCGCACCGCAGCGACGATGCGCTGATCGATCGGCTGGCCCGCGATGGCATCGCCTACGCGCCCTTCTTCCCGCTGGGCGGCTTCACGCCCCTGCAATCAACGGCTTTGTCGGCCGTGGCTGCCGAACTCGGCGCCACCGCGATGCAGGTCGCACTGGCCTGGCTGCTGCAGCGCTCGCCGAACATCGTGCTCATTCCCGGCACCTCGTCGGTGGAGCATCTGCGGCAGAACTTGTCTGCTGCACGGCTGAAACTGCCATCCCAAGCTCTTGCCACGCTGGACACTGTTGCAGCGGCCGCGGCTTCCCACTGAGCGGAGGGGGGTGCGCCTGCGCGCCCGATTCTGGAACGCTCGGGCCTTCCTGCGACCGCGGCGCCTCTGCGCGAGGCGCAGGCTCGCAGCTGATTGCGCCCTCACCCTGAAAGCTCGGCGACGATCTTTCCAGAACCAGCCCGCAACCCCGAGAGGCCGTCCTCGCCGCCGGACGGGCTCGGGGGCTGGCATCAGGGCTGACGCCAGCCCACCGCCAGCGTCGAGTCCGACCCAGCCGCCTCAAGGCTGCGCTGCGCCGGGCGCTGCCCGTCCTTGACCCGGCTCGGCCGACGGAAACCAGATCAGCAGTCAGAGTGGGCCCAATGCGACTCACCGTCCGCCCTGTGCCGTCGCGATCCACTGCACCATGAAGTTCATCAAGTCCTTGAGGTAGTCGAAGGACATCAACTCGTCGACAGTGATCTCGAGGGTCCCTGCGATCGCGAGGAGCGCCTGCTGAAGCCTTTGGAAACGAGCCCAGATCGCGGCAGCACCCCGAATCGGAGCAGGTCCGGGCGACTTTCTCGCCAGGAATGTTCTGACGTGGCGAATCAGCACCTGCGGGTCGTTCTCGTGGGCCCGTGTGTCTTGTCCCGCCAGGTCGCTCAGTGTCCGATGGTCCCGGTACGGCTGGGCTTCCAGCAGCATGAAGTCGCGGCTTCGCTCCCCCGAGGCTCGGTCGAAGCGGCAGGCGCCAAACGCGATGCCCGCCTCGAAGGGCATGTTGAATCTTGGGAGCGGCGACGCCGAGGTGACGTCTACGCGAGAGATGTCATGGATGCTGAACCGCGACTCTCGAATGAGCCTGGTGATCTTGTCGACCCGCAGCTCAGCCCCGCCGGTATCCTCGATCGCCAAGCGGGCGAGATAGCCGCAATCGTGTATCGCAAACACGAGTGCATGCAGCAGCGGCAGATAGTCCGAGTCAAAGGGACAGTTGACGAACACGGACCGACCGTAGGGCGCTGGCCGTCGAGCGCCCGCTGCCCGTCGGGTTGCCACGTCAGTGCGACGAAGCCAGCGCTACAGCCTGCGCGATTTGCTCTCGGGTGGTGTGCTGCGGCTCAACCGTGGTGTCGTAGACCTCGTACCGGCGAGATGTCCCTCCGGCGGCACCACCAGAAGCCTGCTTTGCCGCCGCGACTTTCGCTGGCGCAGCCCTTTTCAGGGTGGCCCTGCGCGCGGCGGTCTTGGCAGCGATCAGCTTGCTCTTCATCACCCCGACTTTACGGGGGCCAACAGTTTGGGACAAGCTGGTCGTCCCCGCCCAGGGGGTCGGACAGTCCGACCCCCTGGGGCGATCGCGCGGCGCACCAAGATCGTACCGACTTGCACTTGAAGTCGATGATTTGGGGTGCGATTTCGTCGCGGGGGAGCTGCCAACTGCGATGCAAGATGTGGCGTTCGCATCGGGACACGCGTCATGCGCGTCTGGCGGCTTCGAGCGCTGCAAGGCTTGCGAGGTCCGTCGATCAACTGAGCCTGCGAGAGACCTCGATTCTTTGCCGGCAGCTTAAAGGAGCAGTCATGAAAGCCTTCACCTCGGACACCGTCGCGGGCAGCCCCGCAGGGGGATCAGCCTCCCCGCTGTCGCCCGCCTTTCTCCGCATGGGTGACGTCCTGCGACTGACGGGCCTGGCCCGCTCCACTGTCTACCGGCTCATGGCGGCGAACGGGTTCCCGGCCCCCTGTCGCCTGGGCCAGCGCGCCATCGGCTGGCGCAGCGAAGACGTCGCCCAGTGGACCGCGACGCGTCCAGTTCCCCGCCGTTGAAGGGCAGCGAGCGAACGCCATGCGTCCCCTGCGTGATGGTCCGAGGCACCCCGACGAGGCGGTGAACGAGCGTCAAACAGGCTTGTTCGGCGAGGAGGGCTCTGCCTCCGAGCTGCAGATCGCGCAGAAGGCTCAGGTTCGGGAGACCGCTGCCAGGATCAAGCGCCGCAGCGCGGCACGGGCCGATCGTGAAGCCTTGGCTGGAGAGCCGCTGCAAGTACCAATAGAACAGCTCGAGGACGATCCGCAACACCCGCGCGCGGCCTACCCTTCCGAGCGCCTGGACGAGCTCGCGAAGGACATTGCCGAGCGCGGCGTCTTGCAGGCAATCGTTGTGGCACCGCCTGATCCGCGGGGCCGCTTCCGCATCCGCTTCGGTGTGCAGCGCTGGCGCGCCGCGCGCTTGGCCGGCTTGAACACCGTGCCGATCGCCGTGCGCGCGAAGCCCACCGAGGTCTATGACCATGTGGCCGAGAACCTGAAGCGCCATGGCTTGTCGCCGCTGGAACTTGCGCGGTTCATCCGCAGCCGCGTGGAGGCCGGCGAGTCGAACGCGCACATCGCCCAGAAGCTGGCAGTGGATCAGACCACGGTCGCGCACCACCTGACCTTGCTGGAGCTACCGCCCATATTGAGCGCCTTGCTCGAGTCGGGCCGCTGCACGTCGCCCCGGACGCTTCACGAACTGCAGAAGCTGCACGCTGAGCAGCCCGAGGCGCTGGCCGCGCTGCTGGAGGACGAGTTGCCCGTCACCCGCACTGCCGTAGCTGCATTGCGTACGCCGGCGGCAAGGTCGACCGACGCGACGCCGCGCAAGCCCGTCGCGCCCCGCGTCTCCGCCGCGGGCCTCATCCAGCGCTCACAGGCACTGTGCGACCAACTGGACCGATTGTTGGCCCAGCTGGCCGATCAAGGCACAGGAGGTCTGGCGAGTGAACACCGGCTCGCGCTGCGAGCGCGACTCCTGGCATTGGCGCAGCGCTTGGGCGCGTGACGCCAATTCCCCAAGAAGAAGGACCTGTCCATGACTGCACCTGACCGCGACCGCGTCACCGTCGACCTTCGAGGCCTGGGCGAGCGCCTGCGTGCTCAAGCCGCGGCTCAACGCATGGCCACCGGCGCTTTCGTGCGGCGGGCCGTTGCCCAGCAGCTCGACTTCGCAGCCCAAGAACCCACCCGAGCGGCGCCCGTTGCGGTAGCCGCTCGAGAAACCTTCGGACCGATCGTGAAGGTAACGATCCGCCTGTCGGCCGCCGACGCGGTGGCATTGGCCACCCGCGCGCGCGAGGCCGACACGTCACAAGGGGCCTATGTCGCTGGGTTGCTCGATGGCTGCCCACCGGCCCCGGTGCCGCCCAACCGCGCCGAAGCCATCACCGCGCTGGTCGCGTCGACCGATCAGCTGGCCTCCCTGGGTGCGGACATCAGTTCGCTGACGCGGTTTCTGAGGCAAGCCAATGTTCCGGCGGCCAACCGATACCGCGAGCGGCTGGAGGGCGTTCATGGCGAGGTGCAGGTGCACCTCAAGAAGGCCGCCGACCTCTTCCGCGAGATCATCCCAGTCCGGCCGGCCCGCGCCGGCGTGATGACGGTCGTGCGCTCCATCCGGAGGCGCTGACCATGACGCAGTCGATCGACGGCGTGCTCGTCGAGTGGGGTGATCGGCTGTTCTATCCGGGCAACCGCAGGGTCCGGTCGCAACCGACGCCTCGATTGGACGCTCAACTGCGTCGCCAGGCGGCAGTGATCCGCGGGCGCATCCAGGCCACGGTGTCGCGGCGCTCGGTGCAGGTGATGGTCAAGGTCACAGGGGGCGGCCGCAGCATGGCAGCCATTGCCGCGCACTTCCGGTACATCAGCAAGGCCGGGCGGCTGGACATCGAGGACGATCGCGGTGACGTGCGACACGGAAAGGAGGCCTTGCACGATCTGGTTGAACAGTGGCGCTATGGCGGCACGCCTATCGATGAGGTCGGACACCGGCGCGAGGCCTTCAACATCATGCTGTCGATGCCGAGCGGCACCGACCCGGCCTTCGTGCGTGCTGCAGCCCGTGAGTTCGCCCGAGACGAGTTGCTCGGTCACCGCTACGTGATGGTGCTGCACGACCACCAGGCCCACCCGCACGTGCACCTGAGCGTGAAGGCGTCTTCGATGCTGGGCGACCGGCTGAACCCGCGCAAGGCCGACCTGCACCGTTGGCGCGAGACCTTTGCGGAGAAGCTGCGCGGCTACGGCATCGAAGCCGAGGCCTCGCGGCAGGCGACTCGTGGCGCGACGCGCAACTTCGATCCGCTCTGGCGGGTGAAGGCCCAGGATGAGGGGCGTTTGCGGGAAGCGAAGAAGGGCAGCAAGACCGGGGAGCGGGCGCGACTGAGTCGGGCCGAGGCGCTTGCGGCCTGGGGCCGCATCGAAGCCGCACTTGCATCTTCTTCGGAGGCTACCGACCGCGTCCTCGCGACCGATGTCCGGGAATTCATCAAGCGGCAGCCGGTGGTGCAGGAGATGCTCAAGAAGCGGCAGCCCGTCCAGCAGGAGATGATCAAAGAGCGGCAGCGCGAAGTCGCGCCCCTGCGCGACAGGCCGGGCCCAGAGAAGCTCCGCTGAGTGGGCGGCCTCACCGCCTGATGTAGGAGTTCGAGCTCGAAGGACGAAGCCCGGCGACGGCTCGCTGGCGACCCTGTTCTTCAGCGCGGTGCCGATAGCGAGCGACACCCACGCGTTGGTATGTTTAGCCGACTTCCCGCTATTTGCCAAATATCCGTTTTGCAGATAAGATCTAAATATCTGTAAATCAGCTATCACCGCGATGCGCGACCTCACCACCCAACCCCTCTTCACGGCTGCACAACTGGGCCTGCTGCTCAAAGCCGCGCGCAAGCGCCGCAAGCTGACTCAGGCCCAGGTGGCGGGCCGGTTGGGGCTGAGCCAAAACCGAGTCTCCCACCTGGAGTTGCACGCGGACGAGCTGAGCTTCAAGCAGCTGCTCGGCTGGTGCGCCACGGTGGGTCTGGAACTGCACTTGGCTGAAAGGGAAGCACCGGCGCCTGAACCGGCCGCGGAGTGGTGAGATGGGGCGCCGTTCGCACAGCCAGACCCTGGGCCTGTGGGCCAACGGTGAACGCGTGGGCCGCTGGACCCTCACGGCACGCGGCGGCATGGAGCTGCAGTACGACCCGGCGTGGCTGGCCTCACCCTCAGGCCGGCCCTTGTCCCTGTCGTTGCCCTTCAACTTCAACAACGAGCCGCTGAAGGGCGACGCAGTCGCCAACTACTTCGAAGGCTTGCTGCCGGACAGCGATGCCATCCGCCGCCGTGCCGCCGCGCGCTTCAAGACGGGATCGACCGACGCCTTCGACCTGCTGGGCGCCATAGGCCGCGACTGCGTCGGTGCGCTGCAGTTGCTCGGCGACGGCACGGAGCCCACCGGCATCGACAGCGTTGAGGGCGTCGCGCTGGACGAAGAATCCATCGAGCGACATCTGCTCGAGGTCGTCGGCCCGGACGCTTTTCCGGGCACTCGGGATCCTGACGACGACTTCCGGATCTCGCTGGCAGGCGCGCAGGAGAAGGATGCCTTCCTCTGGTGGGGCGGCAGCTGGATTAAGCCGCGCGGCGCCACGCCGACCACGCACATCTTCAAGCTGCCTCTCGGCTTGGTGGGCGGCCGGAGGGCGGATTTCAGCACCTCGGTGGACAACGAATGGCTGTGCCTGCGCCTGCTGTCCGCCTATGGCCTGCCGACCGCGCGCGCCGAGATCGCCCGCTTCGGCACCCAGCGCGTGCTCGTGGTCGAGCGCTTCGACCGCACCGTGTCGCGCGACGGCACACGGCTGCTGCGGCTGATGCAGGAAGACTTCTGCCAAGCTACCGGCACCTCGCCACAGCTGAAGTACGAGAACGAGGGAGGCCCCGGCTGGACGCAGTTGTTCACCCTGTCCCAGCAGTCCGTCGCCGCTGAGCAAGACTTGCGCACGTTGATGGCCGCGCAGGTGCTGTTCTGGCTGCTGCGCGCACCGGACGGGCACGCCAAGAACTTCAGCATCCAGTTGCTTGCGGGCCAGGCTGGACGCTTCCGCCTCACGCCGTTGTACGACGTGATGTCGGCGTACCCGGTGATCGGTGAGGGACCCAACCAGTGGGCAGCGCGGGACCTGAAGCTGGCCATGGCGTTGATGGGCAAGAGCCGCCATTACCACTTCCACGCGATTCAGCGGCGGCACTTCAACAGCACGGCCCGCAAGGTCGGCTATGGCGAGACTGCTGAGCCATTGTTGCGCGAGCTCATCGAGCGCACGCCGGCGGTGGTCAAACAGGTGCGGGGTGAGCTGCCTGCGGGGTTCTCGGATGTCGTGGCCGACAAGGTGCTGGGGGGCTTGCTGGCGGCGGCGCGGGCGCTCGAGATGGGAGCCGCTGGCTAGCTAGCTAGCGCTGGATCCGGATCTGGTCCGCATACGGTCCGGATGCGGAACGCTTTCGGGCCGCAAGCAGTCCGCCAACGGGCCGGTATCGGTCCACGATCGGTCCGCGTTTGGACCGGATGTCG
This sequence comes from uncultured beta proteobacterium, assembly GCA_903822435.1. Lineage (GTDB taxonomy): Bacteria > Pseudomonadota > Gammaproteobacteria > Burkholderiales > Burkholderiaceae_C > Rubrivivax. The sequence goes on from CAIJPE010000061.1 coordinate 20,360, forward strand.
TCCGCTTTCGGTCCACCAGCCCGCCATCTGAGGGCTGAGAGCTGGTGGGGGGATTCTCTTGAACTGGCCCTGGCTGACGAATGATGGCAAAAATAGATTGAGTGCAGGATAGGCTGGCCGCCAGCCAAAGGATGACAAGGTGGCCGGTTCGCACAGGGCTCAACGCCGACCTGCACTCCGGGAAAGCGGCGGGCGCCTTGCCTGCGCGTAAGGGCAGGGCTGGACAGGAGACGGCAGAGGATGGCAAGACGGAAGAAGACGAGTCTCGCGGACGACATCACCGACGTGGTTTCGAAGCTCCCTTGGTGGGCAGGTGTCGCACTGGCTGTGAGCTTCTATCTGGTGCTCCATGCCTTTGCCTCCCGCCCTGTCGCTGCCGCGGCACAGCCCGGCCAAATCGGCGAGATGGCCGTCCAGACCATCTGGCGAACGTTGGCCGGCATCGGCCAATACCTCTTGCCGCTCTTCTGCCTGGTCGGTGCCGCCATGTCGGCCTTGGGACGAAACCGTAAAAAGAATTTGGTCTCCGACGTGGCCCAAGGCAAAGCCGCCGACGGACTCGACGGCATGAGCTGGCGCGAGTTCGAAATGCTGGTGGGCGAAGGCTTACGCCTCCAGGGCTATCGAGTGGCCGAAACCGGCGGCGGAGGTCCCGATGGTGGCGTCGACCTAGTCTTGACCAAGCCGGGCAAGAACGGGAGCGAGAAGTTTCTGGTCCAGTGCAAGCAGTGGCGCGCATTCAAGGTCGGTGTGGACGTGGTTCGCGAGCTCTACGGCGTGATGGCGGCGCGAGGTGCTGCTGGCGGCTTCGTGGTGACGTCGGGTCGGTTCACCGAAGAGGCCAAGAGCTTTGCGAGCGGGCGCAACGTGCAGCTGATTGACGGACCCAAACTTCACGGCCTGTTGCAGCAGGCTAGGACCGGCATGGCCAGCGCACCGCAGCGTCCCGCGGCGGCAATCGCTGCGGCCTCGGCTGGGCCGGCAACAACGCCACCAACCTGCCCGCTGTGCTCGAAGCCCATGGTGCGCCGCGAGGCAAAGCGCGGCGCCAATGCCGTCAAGGAGTTCTGGGGCTGCACCGGGTATCCTGACTGTCGCGGAACCCGACCCATCGACTGAGTTCAAGGACCCCATGTCGCTGCCCGATGGCCTGTACGACCTCCTGCTGACCGAAGGGCTCGCCCGAACTCTCTCCACTCTCGACCCAACCGCCGCCGATGTTCTCGCGCTGAAGGGCGGCGCCGCTGACTTGCTGGCCGAGGCCCTCACTCGCCAGCTCGCGTCGATTCTTGAAGACGTCGTCGGCGATGACGCGGACAAGGCCAAGCAACAGCTCGAACTGGTGAACGGGTTGCTGACGATGTTGCGCCAGCGGCTCGATAGCGGCGCAGCCAAGGTACCGCGCAGCGCAGCCGATGACGTTGTCGATCTGGTGGCGTCTCCCATGCGCGTGCTCCGGGCCATCCAGCGCAACCAGCAATTCCAGCTACCGCCGGAGATCGGCTTGGGCGTTCCCTGGCTGTTCACGGCCGGCAAGGGCTCGCCCTCATTGCTCCAGGAAATCCGCCGCGAGCTGGCGTCCAGCGACCAGGTGGACATCCTGGTCAGCTTCATCACGGTATCGGGCGTCCGCAAGCTGCAGGACGTCCTACAGCAGATCACCGCAAAGGGCGGGCATCAGCCTGAGGACGCGCCCCCGCGCCTCCGCATCCTCACCACCACGTACACCGGGGCCACCGAGGCCCGGGCGCTGGACGAGCTGGCACGCCTGCCAGGATGCGAAGTCCGCGTGTCGCTCGACGGCCGTCGAACCCGCTTGCACGCAAAGGCCTGGCTGTTCCAGCGCAAGACCGGCTTCGGATCGGCCTACGTCGGCAGTGCCAACTTGTCGGGTGCGGCATTGACCGGCGGCCTGGAGTGGACCGTCAAGCTGACGCAGCGAGGGCAAGAGGCGTTGTTTGCCCGAGCTGTCGCGCACTTCGAGACGCTGTGGGCCGACAACGAATTCCAGCGCTACGACGCTGACAACATCGATCATCGGCAAGCTCTGGCGGCGGCGCTGGGGCGCGAGACTTTCGGCGGCGAGCCGAGTGCCACGATCAGCTTCTTCGACCTGCAGCCCAAGACTTATCAGCAGGAGATGCTTGAGCAGCTGGCGTCCGAGCGCGCCCACGGCAGAAATCGGAACTTGCTGGTGGCGGCCACCGGCACCGGCAAGACTGTGGTTGCCGCGTTCGACTATCGGAACACGTGCCGCATCGAAGGCGGCCGGCCGCGGCTGCTGTTCGTGGCCCACCGAGAAGAGATCTTGCGCCAGGCCCTGCGCACGTATCGCGAGGTGCTGCGTGATCCTGAGTTCGGCGACCTGCTAACCGGCGGGCACCAGCCCGAACGGTGGGGCCACCTGTTCACCACCATCGACAGTCTGACCAGCCGGGATCTGGTCAACACCCTGGGCGCCGACCATTGGCACACCGTGGTGGTGGACGAATGCCACCGCCTGGCCGCGGATCGCTTCGATGCCTTTGTCAGGGCGGTTCGTCCCACTGTCCTGTTGGGGCTGACTGCAACACCCGAGCGCAGCGACGGACAGCCCATCGCGCAGTACTTCGACTCGCGCCCCGATGGCAGCCCCGCGGTCGAGCTGCGGCTCTGGCACGCGCTGGATCTTCAGCTGCTGGCGCCCTTCGAGTACTACGCCTGCGACGATGCCACTGACTTCTCCAGTGTGCCCTGGGACAAACCGGGCGAACGCGAGGCCCTCGACAAGCTGATCACAGGCAACGACGTTAGGGCCCGGCTCGTCGTCAACGAATGGCGCCGACTGGCAGCCGATGCCGGAAGGTCCCGCGCCATCGTCTTCTGCGCATCGGTCGCGCATGCCGAGTTCATGACCCACTGGCTGAACAAGGCCGGGCTCCCTGCGGCGTGCGTGGTGGGCGCCACGGCACCCGAAGAGCGCTGGCGCGCGCCTCAACGGTTGATGAGCGGCGAACTGTGCGCCTTGGTGACGGTCGATCTCTACAACGAAGGCGTTGACCTGCCGATGGTCGACACCTTGCTGTTGCTGCGGCCCACCCAAAGCCCGGTGCTGTTCCAGCAACAGATCGGCCGCGGCCTACGGTTGGCGCCGGGCAAGGAAAGCTGCCTGGTGCTGGACTTCGTCGGTCAGCACCGTGCCGATTTCCGGTTCGATCCCCTGCTCTCGAACTTGACGGGCCTGTCGCGCCGCGAGCTGGTGGACGGCGTCGAGAGTGGATTTGGCAGCTTGCCGCCGGGGTGCCACATCCACCTGCAGCGGCAGACGCGGGAGCAGGTGCTGCAGAGCCTGCGCGCGCTGACGACGCAGAACTGGCGGCGTCTGAAGACGGAGCTTCAAACCTATGCGGCGCTGAAAGGGCGAACAGCGGTTCGCCTGGCCGACTTTCTGCACGACCAGGCGCTGGAGCTCGAGGACGTCTACCGCGCTTCCACCGGACAGGGACGCAGCGGCTGGACGGCACTGAAACGGGATGCCGGACTGATCGCTGCGGAGCCCGGTCCGGAAGAGGACTACTTCAGCCGCCGGTTCGGCGACCTCTTGCACATCGACGATTCGCGCCGGATAGACACGATGGCTGGAGTCGCTGCTCTGCATGGGCCGCGGCCCCAGTTGCTCGACGCTCAGACCAAATTGACCGTGCAGATGCTGGCCTACCAGATCGATGGGCGACATGAACAGGCCGCTGGACCCGAGGCCCTCGCCGAGCGGATGGACCGCCACCCGTTGATCGCCGCGGAGCTGCTCGAGCTGTCCGGGATGCTGCAAGCCCGCACCAGCCTGATAGACCACGCCGTGCCGGGGCTTGAAGAGACGCCGCTGTGCCTGCACGCCGCATACGGTGCACGCGAGATCCTCACCGCCGTGGGCTGGCTGACCGCCACGCGCCGGGCGCCATTCCAAGCCGGTGTGTTGCCGCTGGCCGACCGAAAGACCGAGCTGCTGTTCGTAACGCTGGACAAGAGCGAGGGGTACCACGATCGCATTTCGTACCGCGACTACGCCATCAGCGCCGACCGCTTCCATTGGCAGACGCAGAACGGCGCCGGGCCAGACACCCCTGGCGGGCGGCGCTATTTGGAGAGTGCAACCAACAGCTGGCGATTCCAGCTCTTCGTGCGGCCACGCAAGGGCGAAGCCTACAGGGCGTGTGGCCGGGTGAGCCTGGAATCGGCTGAGTGCGACAGGCCGATGAACATCGTGTGGAGGCTCGAGACACCACTCCCGGCGCGGCTGTTCAGGGAATTCAGCGTGCTGCGGGGGGTTTAGCCAGGCTCGGGGGCGAGACCTGCCGCGAGGGCTTCTTGAAGACGTTCCCGAAATTCCAAGCCAGGAATTCGGCACCCGGGTTCAGGTCTGCCTGCTGCGGCAGGCGCAAGGGTCGCCCGTGAAACTGCAGGATTCCCTCGCCGTCTGGTGCGCCGCTGATCGCATGCCGGCTGAAGACGACCCGGTGCTCGGCGGGCTCGACGGTGAACACGCCCAGGTCGAACAGCTTGTGATGCAGGGCGCAAAGCGACAGGCCGTTGGGCTCGATGTCGGGTCCGCCGACGTTGTGCCATTGAATGTGGGCAGCCTCTAGACCTGCGGGGAGGTGGCCGATGCGCAGGTCGAAGCCGCAGACGCAGCACCTGTATTCGTAGGCGAGGAGGACGCGGTCGCGAAAGCCTGGGTCGCGCTTTCTGCGCGCCGACGTTGAGAACGAATCAGCGCCTTGGGTGACCTCTTGAACGGCCGGAGGCGCAGACAGGTCCAGGCCGACCGCCGTGGCGATGTCGTCGTGCAAGGTGGCCGGAAAGTAGGCATCCAGTGCGCGTGAAGCCACCGCTTCCAGAAGACCCGGGCTATGCCGCAGGGCATCGTCGACCTGGATGGCGAAGCCGCCTTTGACGTGCTGGGAGCGCAGTTCGCCCAAGGTCGGAGTGGCAGCTGGCGGCCTGGACAAGATTTCCCGCGGGCCGCTGAGATCCCAAAGCGCACCGTTGCTATCCGTGGCAAGGTGCCAGAAGGGGTAGTGCCGCGAGCTAGAGGCGCTGCTAGGCCCGAATTCTGCGAGCAACAGCTTTAGAGCTTCGTCGATCGCGGCGTATTCGACCAGGCGCGGTTCACCACGCTGCACACGTCCGAGCGCTAAAAGTATGAGCAGAGGCTTGTGAGGGGCGTAGCGCCCGGCGCGCTGGGCGCGCCGGATAGTCTCGAATGCGTTCAAAACATCGAGCGTGGATTTCATGGTGGCGCAGCATGATGAGGAACGGGAAGCCAGGCAAGCCTGCCGCAAACGGTCCCGGTAGCATCAGACTGAACACCCGCTTCAGACGGCGGATTCAACCGGTCGATGCAACACACTGGCCACCAGAGGCCCAGGAGTGTTTATGAAGCAGCGACCGAGGATCTACTACTCTGAGGCCCAAAAGGCCGTCA
>CAIJPE010000062.1 GCA_903822435.1 uncultured beta proteobacterium
AGCTGTCCTTCAGCGGCATGACGCGGCCAGACCCAGGGGCGCGGGTCGCGCGTCCGCTCCTGGCCGAGTCGAGCCGAAGAGAGGTCGAAACTCGGCGCCGGAAACCTGTCCTTCAGGGGCTCGCTGCGGTCAAATTTTCAAGCGCTGGATGACCGGCCGCTTGTGGCCGGGACCTGCGATTCGCCGACAGGTCTGGGTCACCGCGTTTGCTGAGACGACCGTTCTGCGTCTTGCCGCCCGTGCCGCTGTGCGCGGGCACCAATCCCAGGCTCGCGGCGAACTCCCGACCAGATCGCCAGCCCTTGCCATCGCCCAGCGTGGCCGCGAGCGCAGTCGCGCCGAGTACGCCGATGCCCGGCACCTCGCGCAGCACTCGCGCCTTGTCGAGTTGGCGCTGCTGCTCGGCGATCTCGTCTTCGATCTGCTCGATGCTGCGGTCGATGTCCCGGAGCGTCTGGAGTTGCTGGTCCACCAACCGGCTCATCAACTGCGGTAGCTTGTCGTCGATCTGCGCCCGGTTAGCGCCGATCGCCTTCAGGCCGACCTGCTTGCCACCAGGCAGCACAACGCCAAATTCGTACAGCAGGCCCCTGACCATGTTGGTGGTCGCGGTGCGCACGCTTAGGTCCCGTGCCGAGCGCACTGTAGGCTAACGGATAGCCATTGACGGTTTGGGTGGCTGCGTCTGGCGGTACAGCCAAGGTAAGCGGCGTTGTGTGACCGCTACGACCCTCAGCCCAACGCCCTGTACGACGAGTTCGCTGCCCACTACGGCTGCGCGCTGTTGGCCGCCCGCCCGGCGCACCCGCGCGACAAGCCCAAGGTCGAGAACGCCATGCTGGTGGTCGAGCGCTGGATCCTGGCGCGGCTGCGCCACCGACGCTTCTTCAGCCTGGCCGAGTTGAACAAGGCGATTGCCGAGTTGCTGGTGGATTTGAACGAGCGCCCCTTCAAGAAGCTTCCCGGGTGCCTGCGCAGCGCGTTCGAGGCCCTGGACGCACCGGCGCTGCAGCCGATGCCTTTCCATCGCTTCGAGCTGTTCAGCCCGCTTGGGGCAAGGGCCTCGCAACGTAGGTGGCACAACCGGTGAGGCCCGCCAGCGAAAGTGCACAGACCAGCGCACCCAGGAAGTATGTCATCAGATCTCTCGGGTCGTCGGTCCGGTGAAGTGCACTTCGCCCTGATCCGCCAGATCCGGCGATGTGCAGGTCCTGACCTACAGACTAACTCAGCGCCTGGAATCGTGCTGGTGCAGTCGCGGCAAAGCTGAGCCCGATCCCTGTGGCGCTTCGCCATGCCGTGACCGAGGTGGCCGCGACGCCACCATCAAGCGCTATCGGGGCGTCACCACCAACAACTGAGCACTGCCAGGACGCATCACCCGCTGCGGGCGCTGCTGCGGAGCCGAGGCCGGTTGCTCGTCATATTCCGCCGCCATCAGGTAGATCTCATGGGTCTTGGCGTTCAAGGCCATGGTTCGCGCACCCAGAGGTGTCGATAGCGTCTGGATGACCTTGTACTGGTCGGGCGTCAGGGCCTTAATGATGGTCAAGCTGCCGTCGGCCTGCGAACTGAACACGAGATGCCGCTCGGCATCGAACAGCGTTGCATCGACCCCTTCGCCAATGGGCAGCTTGGCGACGACACCACCGCTGTCGCTGTTCAGAACCAGCAGCAATTTATTGTGACAACCCACGAAAAGCCGGTGCGCTGCAACGTCGATGGCCAAACCTGCCGGCTCATCGCAGCCGGGCAATGCAAAGTGCCCCGTCACGCGCTCGCCCCCAGCGTCAAGTACTGCGACCTCATTGCGGTCTTCGATGTCCACGAAGACATGGCCGCGCCCGTCCACGACGGCAGCCTCGGGCTTGCCTGACAGCGGTACGGTTGCGACCAACTGGTCGGTGCGTGCATCCAGGACGCTGGCGTTCCTGCTGCGGCCATTGAAGGCCCAGACCCGCTGGGTGCTGGCGTCGTAGGCGATGTAGTCGGGGTTCTCGCCCTGCGGCGTCGCGATGACAGCAGTGGACTGCATCGACTGCAGATCGACCACCCGGACCGCGTTGGCGCGGCCACTGCTGATGTAGCCCTTGTTCAGATCGGTGGCCAGCGCAATGCCGTGTACACCAGGGGTGTCAGCGATCTCGCCGACGAGGTTGCCCGTCAACGTGTCCACCACCTGCATCCTCGTGGCACGGGACACGTACAGTCGGTTGCGGCCCGTGTCGTGGCTGAGGTAGTCCCAGCCCCCTTCGCCCGCCATGGCTTGTCGCGCCGTGATGGCGTAGATAGCAGGCTCGGCCGCCGCGGCGGCGCCGGAGACGAGAAGTGCGGCGATGAAGAACCGATTCCGAAGAACTGCCATGTGATGTTCGTGTGGTTGAGGTGGATGTCGAAGGACCTTGGCCGGGTGCCATGACCGGGCCGTGACAGGCCTGCGGTTGGCGTTGAAAAGGCCCGCTCTTGGCATCAGGCTCAGCCGATGGCTTGAGTGTACGTGGCGCCATTCCGACAGCCGCGTGCGGCCTGGCCTCACCGACACAGCGCGGTCATCCCAGGGTCTCATCGTGCAGCGAATTCAAGAACCAACCGGCCCGCAGACCCCACATGAACTTCCCATTCCAGCGCACCATCGTTTCTGTCGCCATCCTTCACCTCTACACCGCCACCGCTTGGTCCCAGCAAGCTGCGGACACACCCCTCGCCGATCCGAAGGCAGCCGCCAGTCAGCCGGCGAGTTCCGCGATGGAGCAGGTGGTGATCAGCGCACAGCGCACACCCGGATCGCTGGCGCGCCAGGCCCAGAAGGAGGCACCGAATCTGGTGAACCTGATGACGGTGGAGGAGATGCGCAAGCTGCCAGACGTGAACATCGCCGAGTCGGTGCGCCGCGTGCCGGGCATCTCGCTGGAAACCGACACTGGCGAAGGACGCTTCATCAACATCCGCGGCATCGACGCCGACTTGAACAGCACCACTTTCGGCGGCCTGCGCCTGCCCCCCTCGAACAATGCATCGCCGTTCGGTGGTGGCCGAGCCGTGGCGTTGGATGCCATCCCAACAGGTCTGGTCGGTGCCATCACCGTAACCAAGACCAACCTGCCGGAACAGGATGCCGAAGCCCTGGGTGGCACCATCGAGATCACGCCCAAGACCGCCCCGCGCAACGGGGCCAGTTTCCTGGATGCACGGTTGGGCACGGGCTACGAGCCGTTGCGTCGCACGGGCATCGCCGACTTGTCGATTTCCGCAGGTGGCCGCTTTGGTGCCGGCACGCCAGTCCAGGGGCAGATCGAAGGCGTGTCCGACCGCCCGTTCTCGCTGGTGCTGACCGCGTCCTACTACGAGGACAAGCGTGGCATCGATGACGTCGAACCCAGCTTCATCGACTCCGCACCTTTCGACGCCCCGTCACTGGCCTATGCAGGCTGGGACCAACGTCACTACCAGTACCACCGCCAGCGCCATGGCGTGGGCGTCGACCTCGGTTACGAGGCTGACCGTAACAATAGCTTCTACGCCCGATTCTTCGATGCCGGATACACCGAAACTGTGCTGCGCAACCGCCTGACCATTACCCCAGACGGCAGCCCGACCCTCCAAAATGGTGTCTTCACCGACGGGCTGACGGCCAACGGCTTCGACAAGACCCTGCGCGACGAGAAGGAGCGCATCGACAACAAGGTGGCCGCCGTCGGCGGCAAGCACCTTATCGACGGCAAGGTCCTGGACTACCGCCTGGGCTACACGCAAGGCTCTTACGACAAGCTCTACGACTACAACTCGGACTTCAACTACACACCGGCCAGCGGCACGATCAGCTACGACAACACCGGCGCGGGACACACCCCTCGTTTCAGCATCACCGGCGTGGACTACCTCAACCCGGCCAACTACACCCTGGTCAAGTTTCAGAATTCGACGCAGAACATCAAGGATCACGAGTCGTCGCTCGCGGTCAACCTGAAGCTGCCGGTTTCCTGGGGAGGCATCGACACTGCCAGCTTCAAGGTTGGCTTGAACGGCCGCTGGCGCCAGCGCACGGCGACTGGCCAGCCCTACTCGTACCCGGGTGTGCCGGCGTTGAGCCTGACGAATGCCTCATCGGGCGGCAACGTGAATTTCTACGGCGGGGCCTACGACAACGGCCCGCAGATGACGCCCGGTCTGCTGCAGAGCACACTGGCAGGCCTGCAGTCGATCAGCGCGAACGATGCCATCAACGCCGCGCTGCAGACTCAGTCCGACAAGGAAGATGTGCTGGCGGCCTACGGCCAATACCATGCGGACCTGGGTCCGTTGGCCCTGACTGGCGGGGCGCGAGTGGAATCCACCAAGGCGACCTACTCTGCTTCTGCCAAGGGCGTCGATGCGTCAGGCAATCCCTTCGTCAGCCCCATCCAGGCCAGCCGCAGCTACAGCAACTTCTTCCCCGGAGTGCAAGCCCGCTACGAGATCGAACCGACACTGATCGCGCGTGCGGCCTACTCGACCACCATCGCCCGCCCGGGATTCAACCAGGTTACGCCGTCGCTTGTCATCAACCCGTCGGCGAACCTGGTGACTCAGGGCAATCCGGACTTGAAGCCGATCACGTCGAATGCCTTCGACTTCTCGATCGAGCAGTACCTGCCTCAAGCCGGCATCCTGTCCTTCGGCGTGTTCGACAAGGAGTTCAAGAACTACATCGTGAACAGTCAGACCAGCCAGACATTCCCCAACAATGGCTTGTTCGCAGGCTTCGTCGGTGTGGCGCACGTCGTCTCGTTCAGCAACACGGATCAGGCCTACGCGCGTGGTGTCGAGTTCAGCTACGACCAGAAGCTGCGGTCGGTGCCCGAGTCGCTGGACGGCCTGGGCCTGGGACTGAACTACACCTATGTAGATTCCAATTTCGCGATCCGCCCGGGTGAGAAGTCGACCTTGCCGTCGACTTCCAAGCACACCGTCAACGCTTCCGTGTACTACGAGAACCACGGCTGGAACTTGCGCCTTGGGGCCTATTACCTGTCGCGCAACCTGTGGGCTGTGGGCGGGGATGCCAACACCGACGTGTTCTCTGAACCGCGGCTGTCGGTCGACTTTGGATCCAGCTATGAGGTGAACAAGCAGGTCTCGGTGTACTTCAACGCCAAAAACCTGAGCAACACGCCGCTGACGTTCGCTGAAGGTCAATCACAGCGAGTGATCCAGCGTGAGTTCTATCGCCAGACCTACCAGGTCGGTGCCAATCTATCGTTCTGATGAAGTCGGGCCGCAGGGTATCCATGGAGACCTGCAGCCCGTCGCCTTCGCTTGCATCTGTTGACAAGATTCTCGCGGACTGTCAGGAAGCCGGCAGGCCGCACTTTTACAGTCAGTTCGCGATTCGACGCTTCAGCGCCATTTCGCGCGAACGAATCGCAGGCTGCAATCCCTATCCGTGAGTACATCATGAAGTTATCACCCCGTCCCCTTCTGGCAAGCATCTGCCTCATGAGCGCAGTGGCCCAAGCCGGCGCCACCGGCACGCTTGACCAGCAGCAGTTGGTCTATAACGGCGGCATGAGCGCGCGCACGCTCGCCGGCTATTCCACCTGGCAGTCTTTTACCGCCGGGCTATCCGGTACCCTGACGGAGATCGACATGGCCTTCTTCACGGCCATGTCGGGCACCGCCTTGATGCAGGTCCGCTCTGGCGCTGGGACGCAGGGCGCAGTTCTTCAGACCCAGACGATTGCCGTAACGTCCGCCAACGCGTTGACCTGGGATGCCTGGGCAGTTTCTGTGCCGGTCACGACCGGAGCTCAGTACACCTTCCAAATCACGCCGAACGCGGCAAACCTGCCCGACCCCTACGGCGTTGCGCTGGCCTCCGGGAATCTGTACAGCGGCGGTATCCTGGGCATCGACGACCCTTCGGGCACGTACCCGACGAATTTCGATGCCGTCTTCAAGACCTATGTCACGGCAGTGCCCGAACCCGGCAGCGCCGTGCTGCTGGCCGCAGGCTTGTTGTTCGCCGCATCACGCGTCCGCGGCCGTCGCCGCAGCAGCTGAGGCTACAGCCGAAGCCGAATACACGTCCGCAGCCAGGAGGCTCGGACTCAGCCCCCCGCCGCGTCTGGCGGGGCGGTCAGCCATCGAAACGGACTATGGATGGGTTTGCCAGCGAGTTGATTGAACTGAATGTTGGTTAGGAAGGCGTCCGCACATGGATCAATGCTCCCTTGATCTATAAACTCCGCGAATCAGCCCGTTGAGCCGGCGCTGAATTCGATCCTTCGATAGATGCAATGAGGAGTTCCAATTGACGAACCCGATTCAACACGTTGTCATCATCGTCAAGGAGAACCATACCTTTGACAACTACTTCGGGATGTTTCCGGGGGCCAATGGGGTGACGCTGCCGCAAGCGGCGGATCCTCAGAAGTCCGATCCGCGGCATGACCACGTCGCGTGGTTGGCGGGCACTGGTCTGAAGGCGCAGTACAAGCAGAAGGACCTGGC
>CAIJPE010000063.1 GCA_903822435.1 uncultured beta proteobacterium
CGTGAACTGGCGATAGATCACGCCGGTTGAGCCACCGAAGAAGGCCATCGGCACGAACACTGCCGCCAGCACGAGCGCTACGCCAACCAGTGCGCCGGTGATCTGCCCCATGGATTTTCGCGTGGCCTCCAGTGGCGAGAGGCCATCTTCGCTCATCACACGTTCGACGTTCTCCACCACGACGATCGCGTCATCGACCAGCAGACCGATGGCCAGCACCATCGCCAGCATCGTCAGGGTATTGAGCGAATAGCCGAATACCGCGAGTACTCCGAAGGTGCCGAGCAGGACCACCGGCACGGCGATGGTCGGAATCAGCGTAGCCCGGAAGTTCTGCAGGAACAGGTACATGACCAGGAACACCAGCACGACAGCCTCGACCAGCGTCTTGACCACTTCCTCGATCGAGATACGCACGAATGGCGTCGTGTCATAGGGCTTCACCACTTTCATGCCCGCCGGGAAGAACTTGCTCAGTTCCTCGAGCTTGGCATCGATGCCCCGCACGGTATCGAGCGCATTGGCCCCCGAGGCCAGCTTGATGGCCAGACCCGTGGCCGGTTTTCCGTTCAAGCGGCTGACAGTGGCATAGCTTTCGCTGCCGCGCTCTAGGCGGGCCACGTCGCGCAGTCTCACCTCCGAGCCATCGGTCTGGGTACGCAGAAGAATGGCCTCGAATTGTTCGGCGGTCTTCAGGCGTGTCTGCGCGGTGATGGTGGCGTTCAACTCCTGGCCGGCCACGGACGGCAGCGCGCCAAGTTGGCCTGCCGACACCTGTGCGTTCTGCGCCGTGATAGCGGTCTTCACATCCAGCGGCGTCAGCTTGAAGTTGTTCAGCTTGCTTGGGTCGAGCCAGACGCGCATCGCATACTGCGAACCGAACAAGGTGACGTCGCCCACGCCTTCGACGCGACTGATTGGGTCTTGTACGTTGGCCGCCACATAGTCGGACAGGTCGGCACCACTCATCTTGCCGTCTTCGGACACGAACGCCAGCACGTTCAAAAAGTTGGTGGCCGACTTGGTGACCTGGAGGCCCTGTTGCTGTACCTCTTGCGGCAGCAAGGGTGTCGCCAGGGCCAGCTTGTTCTGCACCTGCACCTGCGCGGTGTCCGGGTCGGTACCGTTTTCGAAGGTCAGCGTGATGGTCAGGCTGCCGGTCGATTCGCTGGTGCTGGCAATGTAAGCCAGCCGGTCCAGCCCTCGCATCTTCTGCTCGATGACCTGGGTGACCGTATCTTCAAGCGTCCTGGATGAGGCCCCGGGGTAGGTGGCGGCGATCGCGATTGCCGGTGGCGCGATGCTGGGGTACTGCGCGATCGGCAGGATGCGGATCGCCAGCACGCCAGCCAGCATGACGATGATGGCGAGCACCCACGCAAAAATCGGGCGGTCGATGAAGAATCGGGACATGGTGTTGGTTCTCCGTCGGGGTCAGTGCTTGGCGTTTGCCGCGTCGGCCGCGGCCAGTTCCCTGGCGGACCTGGCCGGATTCGTAGGCGTCTCGCCCGTCGCGGCCGGAACGGCAGCGGCGGTGCCGTAGGTCCCCATCACGATCTGCACTTGCGCACCAGGCCTGGCCTTCTGCTGGCCCGAAACGACCAGACGGTCGCCCGCCTTCAGCCCGCTCGTCACCAGCCATTGGTCTCCTATGGCGCTGGGCGTGACCAGCGAGCGTTGTTCGAGCCTGCCGGCGGCATCAACCACGTAGGCCATCGGTTGCCCTGCCGCATCACGACTGATGGACAGTTGCGGCGCGAGCAGCGCCCGATCCATCACGCCTTCGTCGAGCACCGCCCGGACGTACATGCCGGGCAAGAGTTCTCCCTTCGGGTTGGGGAACTCGGCGCGCAGTGTGATCGCGCCGGTGCGGGGTCGACCGTGACGTCAGAGAACTTGAGCTTGCCTTGCAGGGGGTAAGTACTGCCGTCTTCCAGCAGCAACCTGACCTTGGCCGTGCCGCCTCTGAGCTGGCCGGATGCCAGCTCACGCTTCAGGCGCAGCAAGGTGGTACTGGACTGCGTGACGTCCACGAAGATCGGATCGAGCTGTTGCACAGTGGCCAGTGCCGTAGTCTGGTTGGCCGTCACCAGTGCGCCCGGCGTCACCGATGACTTGCCGATACGTCCTCCGATTGGCGAGGTGATGCGGGTGTAGTCGAGGTTGATGAGGGCCGACTGAAGTGTGGCCTGCGCCGAGGCAACGTCAGCCTCCGCCTGCTCCAACGCCGCCGCTGCATCGTCATTGTCCTGCTGGCTGACGGCGTTGATCGCGGCCAGTTCCTGGTAGCGCGCGGCTTTCAGCTTGGTTGAGTGCAGGTTGGCGTTGGCCTTCGCGAGGGCAGCCTGGGCGCTGTCGACGGTGGCCCGGTAGCTCGCCGGGTCGATCTGGTAAAGCAGGTCGCCCGCCTTGACCTCGCTGCCCTCGGTGAAGCGGCGCACCTTCACCAGACCGGTGATCTGCGGCCGGACGTCGGCGATGAGTACGGGTGAGGTGCGCCCTGGCAGCTCGGTCGTGATGGGCACGCGCTGCGGCTGCAAGGTGATCACGCTGACCTGGGCGACGGCCAACACCGGCGGCGGCCCGCCCATTGGCGGCTTGCCGCATGCGCCCAGCAGAACTGCGACGCTGACCCACGACATGCGGCGGATGATTGTGAAGAGTTTGTGCATGGGGAATCCTGCGGTCTTTTAACAGTACGGTACGGTACAGTATGGTAATACCCGGCAGCAGCTGTCAAGCAAAAATGAACGCATCGGTTCAGTAATGGAGACGCGCAGGCGCGACGACCAGGCGAACCTGTCGGCAAACGCCGCGCACGTGGTTGATCGAGCCACGCAAGGCGCGCGCGCCGACGGGGAAGATTGCGGCCGCCGTCCGGGGGCCCGATGCCGCGCGACTCCGCTGCGACCGGCAGGATCCGGAACGCGTGGTGACTATCGCTGTGTGCGACGGTTTCGCGCCGCAGCGTTCAGCCGAAGCGAGCGACCTTTGGGGTGTGTGAACCCAGCGCGTTGCCATTGGCGATGCGCTCGCGCAGCACGAGGAATGGACGCTCCACGCAGAAATACAGCAAGGCTCCGGCGGCAACTGCAAGGCACAACGCCACGGCGAGCCCGATTGGC
>CAIJPE010000064.1 GCA_903822435.1 uncultured beta proteobacterium
GATGTTGTGGGTCAGCAGCAGCGTGGTGCAGCCCATGCGCGCTGCTGCCAGCGCAGCCTCGGAGCCCGCATGGCCGCCGCCGACCACGATCACATCGAAACTTTGGGGGTGTTGCATCCCCCGAATTTTACGAGGCAGGCGTCTGCCGTGCCGGCCCGGTGCCCGACGGCTAGGATCGGGCGCATGCATTGCCGCCCACAGTGCGGTGCCTGTTGCACCGCGCCTTCGATCACCACGCCCATCCCGGGCATGCCGGGCGGCAAGCCCGCCGGCGTGCCATGCATCCAGCTCGACGACCACGCGCTGTGCCGGCTCTTCGGCCGGCCCGAGCGCCCGGCGGTCTGCGCGTCGCTGCGGCCCACGCTGGAGATGTGTGGCGTGGACCGCACCCAAGCCATGCACTGGCTGGGTCGCCTGGAGCGTTTGACGGCCCCTTAGTGCAGCGCGCAGGTGCCGAGACGTTGCTGCGGCGGCCTGGTGCAGGCCCGCCCGCTACTGCATCGGCGCCGTGCTCTGAACCGCGCGCAGGTCCTGCGCCACGCGGCCTTCATACAGTGCGATCACCCGGTTGGCCGAGGCGATGGTCTCGGGCCGGTGGGCCACGATCACCCGCGTGAGCGCCAGTTGCTTGACGGCGTGGTTGACCGTGCGCTCCCGATCCACGTCCAGCGAACTGGTGGCTTCATCGAGCAAGAGCACCCGGGGCCGTTTGTACAAGGCCCGCGCCAGCAGGATGCGCTGCTTCTGGCCGCCGGACAACGCCGCACCCATGTCGCCGATCAGCGTGTGGTAGCCCATGGGCATGGCTTCGATCTCGTCGTGCACCGCGGCCACCCGGGCGCACTGCTCCACCCAGGCCATGTCGGCCTGCGGGCTGAAGAAGCTGATGTTGTCGATGATCGAGCCCGAGAACAGCGCCTCGTCCTGCATCACCACGCCCACCTGTTCGCGCCAGGCGCGCAGGCCGAGCCGGCCCATCGGCACACCGCCGCACAGCACCTCGCCCCCGGTCGGCGCGTGGATGCCCAGGATCACCTTGAGCAGCGTGGTCTTGCCGCAGCCCGACGGGCCGACGATGGCCACCGACTCGCCCGGCTCGATCTTCAGGCTGATGCGCTGAAGCACCTCGGGCTCGCCGTCGGCATAGGCGAAGCTGACGTCACGCAGTTCGATCCCGGCATGGATGTCCTGCGATGGCCGCTCCGTGTCGGCCTCGGGCGCGGTCAGCACGATGTCGGCCAGGCGCTCACCCTGCAGGCGCAACATCTTGATCTCCACCGCCTTGTCGATCAAGCCGCTGACCCGGGTGGCAAAGGTCTCCTGGTAGGCGAAAAACGCGAACAGCATACCCACGGACAGGCGGCCGTCGAGCACCAGCCCGGCGCCGATCCAGATCACCAGCACACGCTCGAGCCCGAAGACCAGCCGCTGCATCACACTGGACATCAGGTCCAGCCGCCGGGCGGCCACCTGCGCGTTCATGGTGTCGACCACCAGGCTCGCAAAGCGCGACTGGCGATCGCCCACGGCATTGAAGAGCTTGATGGCCTGCACACCGTGCAGCGATTCCAGGAAGTGGCTCGACTGGCGCGCCTCGAACACCAGGGCTTCCTCGGTCGCGGCCGCCAGCGGGCGGTAGAAAGCCCAGCGCTGCAACGCGTACAGCGCCACCGCCCCCAGCGCCAGGGACGTGAGGGTGCCGCTGTAGATGGCCATCATCGCCAGGGTCAACACCACCAGCAGGCCGTCGAGGACCACCTCGATGAAGCTCGTGGTCAGGGTCTTCTGGATCTGCTGCACCGCACCGAAGCGCGACCAGATGTCGCCGGCGTGGCGCTTCTCGAACCACGACACGGGCAGCCGCAGCAGGTGCGCAAAGACGTTCACCATCCACTGCAGGTTGAGCGACGCCGACAGCACCAGCACGGCCCAGGATCGCGCGGCTGCCGTGGCCACCTGGATCAGCACCAGCAGGGCGAAGCCCACGCCGAGGGTGACCAACAGGTCCCGGTCGGCGCCGGGCATCACGCCGTCCACCACCCACTGCATGAAGAAGGGGCTCAGGAGAACAAATATCTCAAGAGCGAGCGCCAACATCAAAATCTGTACGACCGCCCGCTTGAGGCCGCTGACGGGCCCGAGCAGCTGCCGTAGCGAGAACCGGCGTCGCTCTTCGGCCACCACGAAGCCCGGCGCTGGCGAGAGCTCGAGCACCACGCCGGTGAAATGGCGCGAGAACTCCTCCATGCGGATGCGCCGCATCCCGCGCCCCGGATCGTGGATCACCGCCGTCCCGCCGCGCAGCGACACCAGCACCACGAAGTGGTTCAGGTCCCAGTGGAGGACGCAGGGCAGCTGGACCTGCGGAAGCTCATCGAGTTCGGCCCGCAAGGCGCGCGAGTTCAGCTGCATGGCTTCGGCCATGCGCACCATGTCGGCCAGCGTGACGCCCTTGAGCGACAACGAGAACCGCTGGCGCAGGGTCGGCAGGTCGGTCTCCAGCCCGTGGGCCCCAGCCACCATGGCCAGGCAGGCCAGGCCGCATTCGGCGGCCTCGGTCTGCAGGATGATGGGTGTGGCACCGCGCCGGGCGCCACCAGGCCAGAAGCCGCCGGTGCGATTCACAGCCGGCTCCTGAGCCCGAGGATGGGCTCGAACAGCCACTCGATCAGCCGGCGGCGCTCGAGAAGCACATCGGCCTGCAGCCGCATGCCCGGCGCCAGCGGCATGGCCGACTCCGTGCCGTCCAGCGCCACGGTGATGCGAAACAGCGGTTCGCCCCCCGCGGCACCGGCAGCCAGCGCAGGCAAGGCCAGCGCGGCCAGCTCACTGGGTGCCAGGGGCGTGCGGGACACCTGCAGCACGTGCCCGGGCTGCTGCCCGTACTTCTGGTACGGAAAAGCTTCGTATCGCAAGCGCACCGCCTGGCCGGGCTGGACGAATCCGATGGCGCTGGACGGTGCGTAGAGTTGAGCCTGCAGACGGGCCCCGGCGGGCAGGATCGTCGCCAGTGCCGAGGCGGGCGAGACGCTCTGGCCCGGCTCGGCCAGCAGGGTGCTCACGGTGCCCGCGGACGGGGCGCGCACGACCAGGCGTTGCTCGCCATCCTGCTCGGCCGCATCGCGCTCGGCCTGTGCGAGGTCGCGCTCCAGGCCGCCGACGGCTGTGTCGGTTGTCAGGGGAAGTGCCTGGCGTTCGCCTTCCAGCTCTGCGCGGTCACGCAGCAGCGCCGCCCGCTGCCGCGACAGCGCCTGGGCGGCCGCGCGCAGCGCAAACACTTCTTCGGACTTGCTCTGCACCTGTGCGGCCGAGATGAACTGCTCGGCCTGCAAGGCCTGCAAGCGGGTCAGGGACTGCTCGGACAACACCAGGCGCTGCTCTTGCAAAGCCATCTGGCCATCGAGCTGGCCCAGCTCGCCATCCAGCGCCGCGAGACGGCGCTCCAGCGCCACGGCCCGGGTCTGCGCCAACTGGCGCTGCGAGCGCGTGGCCTCGGCCAGGCTGCGCCGACGCTCGTCCAGGCTTTGCCGAACCCGGGCCTGCGCCGGCGCCGACAGCAGGGCCCGATCGAGCGCCACCACGAACATCACGTCGCCGGCCTGCACGGCCTGCCCTTCGCTCACCCGGCGTTCGACCACGCTGCCCATTGCGGCGGCCACCACACGAATGAGCCCGCGGTCGGGCGCCAACACGCCGCCGGCCGTGGCCTTGCGGGTGTAGTGTGCGAAGCTCAGGAAACACAGCACGGCCACCAGCGCCCCGACCACGCCCACGGTGATCCAGGTCAGCGACAAAGGCCGCACCAGTTGCACCCGACCCAGCCATTGCTGACGCTGGGCCTCCAGGGCCTCGGGCCTGAACAGGGGTCGGGCGGCGATCACCGTGAGATAAAGAAAGCGGGCCGACGGAGCCAGCCCGCGAAAGCCTCAGGGCCGGAGGGGCGAACCCTGGGGCGTGAAAGGGCTAA
>CAIJPE010000065.1 GCA_903822435.1 uncultured beta proteobacterium
GCTGGCCTCGGGTTCGCTGGTCAAGGCCATCGCGATGATCCTGCTGGGCCTGCTGCTCGGGCAGGTCAACACCGACGTGATCTCGGGCGTGCCGCGCTTCTCGTTCGACGTGCCCGAACTCACCGACGGCATCGGCTTCGTGGGCATTGCCATGGGCGTGTTCGGCTTCGGCGAGATCATCGCCAACCTGGGCCAGCCCGAGGAGAGCCGTGAGGTCTTCACCAAGGACGTCAAGGGCTTGTGGCCCACGCTCCAGGACTTCGAGCAGGCCTGGCCGGCGGTCATCCGCGGCACGGCGCTCGGCTCCATCCTGGGCGTGCTGCCCGGCGGCGGTGCGCTGCTGGCCTCCTTCGCGGCCTACACGGTCGAGAAGAAGGTGCCGACGAAGCAGGGCGAGGTTGCCTTCGGCCAGGGCAACATCCGCGGCGTGGCGGGCCCCGAGAGCGCCAACAACGCCGGTGCGCAGACCTCGTTCATTCCCATGCTGACGCTGGGCATCCCGCCCAACGCCGTGATGGCCCTCATGGTGGGTGCCATGACCATCAAGGGCATCCAGCCCGGGCCGCAGGTGATGACCAGCAACCCGCAGCTCTTCTGGGGCCTGATCGCCTCGATGTGGGTGGGCAACCTGATGCTCGTCATCCTCAACCTGCCCTTGATCGGCATCTGGATCAAGCTGCTGACGGTGCCCTACCGCTTCCTGTTCCCGGCCATCATGGTGTTCTGCTGCATCGGCCTGTATACGCTGAACAATTCCAGCTTCGACGTGGTCATCGGGGCCTTCTTCGCGCTCGTCGGCTACCTGTTCTACAAGCTCGGTTGCGAACCGGCGCCCCTGCTGCTGGGCTTCATCCTCGGGCCGCTGATGGAAGAGAACCTGCGGCGCGCGCTGCTGCTGTCCCGAGGCGACTGGGCCACCTTCGTCAGCAAGCCGTTGTCGGCCGGCCTGCTGGCCGCGGCCTTCCTGATGGTGGTGGTGGTGATGCTGCCGTCCATCCGGTCCAAACGCGAGGTGGCGTTCGTCGACGACTGACCGCGGGGCCCGGCGCGATGCGTTAGCCTCGCGCCTGCATGACCGCACCCGCCGCCCTCGCACCCCTCAAAGAGCCCGTCTTCCGCGGGCTTTGGTTTGCGTGGCTGGCGGCCAACATGACCATGTGGATGAACGACGTGGCGGCCGCCTGGCTGATGACCACGCTCACCACCAGCCCGGTGTTGGTGGCCCTGGTGCAGACCGCGTCGACCCTGCCCGTGTTCCTGCTGGGCCTGCCCAGCGGCGCGATGGCCGACATCCTCGACCGCCGGCGCTACTTCGCGGCCACGCAACTGTGGGTGTCGGTCAACGCCCTGCTGCTGGCCGGCCTGTCGCTGGCCGGCCTGCTCAGCGCGCCCGTGCTGCTGCTGCTGACCTTCAGCAACGGCATCGGCCTGGCCATGCGTTGGCCGGTGTTTGCCGCCATCGTGCCGCAGGTGGTCGGGCGCACCGAACTGCCGGCCGCGCTTGCGCTCAACGGCATCGCCATGAACCTGTCGCGGGTCATCGGGCCGGTGCTGGCCGGCACGCTGCTGGCCGCCTGGAGCCCGGCGGCGGTGTTCGTGGTCAACACCGTGCTGGCGGGTGTCGCATTCGGGCTCATCCTGCGCTGGAAGAGCGTCCCCCGCACCAGCACGCTGCCCGGGGAACGCTTCTTCGGCGCCATGCGGGCGGGCCTGAACTACGCGTTGCAATCGCCGCGACTGCGCATCATCCTGCTGCGCATCTTCCTGTTCTTCCTGCAGTCCACGGCGCTCATGGCGTTGCTGCCGCTGGTGGCCCGCACCCTGCACGGCGGGGGCGCGGGCACGTTCACCGTGATGTTGTCGTGCCTGGGAGCCGGAGCCATCGTGGCGGCGCTGTATTTCCCGCGCTGGCGAACGCGCTTCAACCGGGACCAGTTCGTGTTCGCGGGCACGGCGGTGCACGGCACGCTGTCGTGCCTGATCGTGCTGGTGCCCGAGATCTGGATCGCGCTGCCGGCCATGGTCGTCATCGGCATGGCGTGGATCTCGGTGGCCAACTCGCTGACCGTGGCGGCCCAGGTGGCCATGCCCAACTGGGTGCGGGCGCGCGGGATGTCCATCTACCAGATGGGGCTGATGGGCGGCGCGGCCGCGGGCTCGGTGCTCTGGGGCCAGGTGGCCGAACACCTGGGCGTGCGCGATGCCGTGCTGGCTGCGGCGGCCTTTGGCGCGCTGGTGCTGCTGATCACCCGGCGCTGGACCGTGGAAGGCGGCACCGATATCGATTTCTCGCCGGCCAGCGCCAGGTCCGCACCCGAGCCCGCCTACGAGGTGGGTGCCGAGGAAGGGCCGGTGATGGTGACGCTGGAGTACCAGATCGACCCCGCGCGGGCGGGCGACTTCGCCATGGTGATGCAGCGTACCCGCCGCGCCCGGCTGCGGCAGGGCGCCTTGTCGTGGGGGCTGTTCCGCGACGTGGCCGTGCCCGGGCGATACATCGAATACTTCGTCGACGAAAACTGGGTCGAGCATCAGCGCCGGCTGGAGCGCTTCACGGCCTTCGACGCTGGCCTGCGCGACGAGCGGCTGGCTTTTCACCTGGGCGCAGCCCCCCCCGTCCTGAGGCGTTACGTGGCCGATAGCGCGGCGCCACCCGCCGGTTCGCTCATCTGAGAGCTCCGGCGCTGCGATACTCGGGGTCTCCGTTCAGTACTCGCATTGCCCACCCATGACGCACCCCTTTGACTGGTCCACCGGATACGCCAGCCGCCGCTCGCCGGTCTTCGCCCGCAACGTCGTTTCCACCTCGCACCCGCTGGCCGCACAGGCGGGCCTGCGCATCATGCAGCAGGGTGGCAACGCGGTGGATGCCGCCATCGCCACCGCCGCCTGCATGACCATCGTCGAGCCCTGCAGCAACGGCCTGGGCTCCGACGCCTTCTGCATCCTGTGGGACGGCAAGGAACTGCACGGCCTGAATGCCTCGGGCTGTGCCCCGCAGGGCTGGACGCCCGAGTACTTCGCGGCCAAGTACCCCGGTGCCGCCAAGCTGCCCAAGCGCGGCTGGGACACCGTCACCGTGCCCGGCGCCGTCGCTGGCTGGGTGGCCCTGCACGAGCGCTTCGGCCGCCTGCCCTTTGCCGACCTGATGCAACCTGCCATCGAGATCGCCGAGCGCGGCTATGCCGTGCCGGTCATCGTGCAGCAGAAGTGGGCCAACGCCGCCAGCCTGCCCGAGATGACGTCGCAGCCGGGCTGGTCGCAGACCTTCATGCCGCACGGCCGCGCGCCCAACGTGGGCGAGCGCTTTACCTTCCCCGACGCCGCCCGCACACTGCGCCTGATCGCGCTGACCACCGGCGAGGCCTTCTACTGCGGCGAGGTGGCCGCAGCCGCCGAAGCCCACGCCCGCGAACACGGCGGCGTGATGAAGGCCAGCGACTTCGCCAACTACCGGCCCGAGTGGGTCAAGCCCCTGGCCCGCGACTACCGCGGCCACACCCTGCACGAGATCCCCCCGAACGGGCAGGGCATCGCCGCGCTCATCGCGCTGGGCATCCTGGACAAGTTCGACCTGGCCTCGCTGCCGGTGGACGGCACCGCTTCGCAGCACCTGCAGATCGAGGCGATGAAGCTGGCCTTCGCCGATGTCTATGCCTACGTGGCCGAGCCGCGCAGCATGCGGATGAAGCCCGAGCAGATGCTGGACGACGGCTACCTGGCCAGCCGCGCCAAGCTCATCGACCCGAAGCGCGCCCAAGATTTCGGCCCCGGGCATGGCCCGCAGGGCGGCACGATCTACCTCACCGCCGCCGACGAGCGCGGCATGATGGTCAGCTTCATCCAGAGCAACTACATGGGCTTCGGCTCGGGCATCGTGGTGCCGGGCTACGGCCTGAGCCTGCAGAACCGCGGCCACGGCTTCAGCCTGAAGCCCGGCAGTGACAACCTGGTCGGCCCTGGCAAGCGGCCCTTCCACACCATCATCCCCGCGTTCCTCACCAAGAACGGCCGGCCCGTGATGAGCTTCGGCGTGATGGGCGGCGACATGCAGCCGCAGGGCCACCTGCAGACGGTGGTGCGCATGCTGGACTACAAGCAGCAGCCGCAGGCGGCCTGCGATGCGCCGCGCTGGCGCTGGAACGGCGGCATCCTGAACACCGAGGAAGGCATGCCCGAGGCCACGGTGGCGGGCCTTCGCGGCCTGGGCCACGCGGTGGAGAGCTTCGCCGACAGCTATCAGGACTACGGCGCCGGCCAGTTCATCTGGAGCCTGGGCGACCCGGCCGTGGAAGGCTACGCTGCGGCCAGCGATCCGCGCCGCGACGGGCAAGCCGCGGGATACTGAGTGAGCGCAGTCGTGGCCGCCGGGCCGGTGCCCCGGCCCGGCTGGGGCCTCGCGCTTGCGGCGGCCGGATCGATGGCCTTTTCGGGCAAGGCCATCATCGTCAAGCTGGCCTACCGCCACGGCGTGGACGCGGTGACCTTGATCATGTACCGCATGCTTTTCGCGCTGCCGCTGTTCGTTGCACTGGCGTGGTGGGCCGGCCGTGGGAAGCCGCCGCTGTCCCGGCGCGACCTGGGCGTCGTGGCGGCTCTCGGCTTCACCGGCTACTACCTGGCCAGCTTTCTCGACTTTGCCGGGCTGCAGCACATCAGCGCCAGCCTCGAGCGGCTCATCCTCTATCTCAACCCGACCCTGGTGCTCTTCCTGGGCGTGGTGCTGCACCGGCAGCGGGTGCGGCCACGTGAACTGCTGGCGCTGGCGGTGAGCTATTCGGGGGTGGTGCTGGTCTTCGGCCATGAAATGAGCTTCTCGGGCGACCATGCGGCGCTGGGCGCCGCGCTGGTCTTCGCGAGCGCCATCAGCTATGCCACCTACTTGTTCTACAGCGGGCGCGAAGTGCGCAAGCTGGGTGCGCTGCGCCTGACGGGGTGGGCTTCCTCGGCCGCCTGCGTGTGCTGCATCGTGCAGTTCCTGCTGCTGCGGCCGCTCTCGGCGGCAGCCGTGGCACCCGAGGTGATCACGCTGTCGCTGCTGAATGCCACGCTGTGCACCTTCGCCCCGGTCATCATGGTCATGCTGGCCATCGAGCGCGTGGGCGCCACGGTCACGGCGCAGACGGGCATGATCGGGCCAGTGGCCACCATCCTGATGGGGGTGCTCATCCTGGGCGAGCCCCTGAACGCCTGGATCGGCGCCGGCACGGTGCTGGTGCTGAGCGGCATCTGGCTGCTGGCGAAAGCCCGCCAGCAGCCTTCCAACCCCTGAACTCGGAGCACGTCGCATGGATCTCGGTTTGCAAGGCAAGTGGGCGCTGGTCTGCGCGGCCAGCAAGGGGCTGGGCAAGGGCTGCGCGGTGGCGCTGGCCCGTGAAGGCGTGAATGTGGTCATCACCGCGCGCGGCGACGCAGCGCTGCAGGCCACGGCGGCCGAGTTGCGCCAGGCCGCACCCGGCGTGCAGGTGCTGGCGGTGGCGGGCGACATCACCACCCCCGAGGGCCGCGCCGCGGCGCTGGCGGCCTGCCCGCAGGTCGACATCCTGGTCAACAACGCGGGCGGCCCGCCTCCGGGCGATTTCCGGGACTGGGGCCGCGAGGCCTGGCTGGCGGCCGTGGAGGCCAACATGTTCACGCCGATCGAGCTGATGAAGGCCACCGTGGACGGCATGGCCAGCCGCGGCTTCGGGCGGGTGGTGAACATCACATCGTCTTCGGTGAAGGCGCCGATCGACTTCCTGGGGTTGTCCAACGGAGCCCGATCGGGCCTGACCGGCTTCGTGGCCGGCACCGCGCGGCAGGGCCGCCTGGCCGCCGCAGGCGTGACCATCAACAACATCCTGCCCGGCACCTTCGACACCGACCGCCTGCGCTCAGGCTTTGCCAGCGTGGCCCAGAAGTCGGGCCAGCCCCTGGAGGCGGTGATGACCGCGCGTCGCAAGACCGTCCCGGCCGGGCGCTTCGGCACGCCCGAGGAGTTCGGGGCGCTGTGCGCCTTCGTGTGCAGCGTTCACGCGGGCTACATCAACGGGCAGAACCTGCTGATCGACGGCGGCGCCTACCCGGGCACATTCTGACGACGGCCCAGCACCACGCTGGCCGCGATCCCGCCGACGATGAGAGCGAACGCTACCGCGTGGTAGGGCTGCGGCCACTCACCCAGCAGCAGGGCCGACAGCAGCGCCGCGAAGAGCGGCGTGAGGTTGACGAAGATGGCCGCCAACGCAGGACCCCCCTCGGCCACGCCCAGCCCCCAGCAACGGTAGGCGGCGATCGACGCGCCCAGCGCGGTGTAGAGCAGGGCCAGGCCCACGCCCAGGCTCCAGTGGATCGGTGCGGCGCCCAGGGCCTGCTCGCCGGCCGTGAAGGTGCCGGCCGCCAGCAGGCCGAACAGCGTCTGCACCAGCAGCAGCCCGGCCCAGTCCCAGCCTTCCTCGGCCGTGGGGCGCTCGGCGCCCCGCATGAGCGCCGGCGGCCGGGCCAGCAGCCAGCTGTAGAAGGCCCAGCCGATGACCGCGGCCAGCACGTAGAGGTCGCCCGGCACCAGCTGCACGCCCAGCAGCACCGCCAGCGAGCCGCGCCCCAGCACCACCGCCACCCCCGCCAGGCTCAGCGCGGCGCCCACCATTTGCGCCATGCGTGGCCGTTCGCCGAAGAACAAGGCGCCCACCAGCAGCATCCACACGGGGATGCTGGACCCCACCAGCGTCACGTTCAGCGGTGTGGAGCTGACCAGCGCCAGGTATTGCAGCGAGTTGTAGCTGCCCACGCCGAACAGGCCCAGCGCGAACAGGTACGGCCAGCGCAATGCGACGCGCCGCCAGGGCACCAGCGCCCGCCAGGCGATGGGCAGCAGGAGCAGGGCGGTCAGGCTCCAGCGCAGGAAGTTCAGCGTGAGGGGTGGCACCTGACCGGCCATGAGCCGCCCCACCACCGCGTTGCCGGCCCACAGCAGCGGTGGCAGCGTCAGCAGCAGCAGGAGCCGCGGACCCAGTCGCAGGCCATGCGTCATGCGTCAGGCGGGCTCGCGGGGCGGCACAGGGCGCCGCAGTTCCAGCATTGCTCGAAGGGCCCGTCCACGCTCTCGCCGCAGCCGTGGCACAGCCAGTGGCGGTGCGGACGGTGGCTGAGTTCGTGCAGCAGGGCGCGGGCGCGCTCGTGCTCGGCGTCTTCGTGCACCCAGACCTCGGGCAGCGCCTGATCGGGCGGGATTTCACCCGCAATGCCGCTGGCGTAGGCGCGCTGCACGCTGGAATCGATGCCGGCGTGCATGAGCTGGTCGCACCACAGCGTGGCCAGGGCAAGATTGGGGGCCTGCAGGAGTCGCTTCATCGGTCGCCCGATGGTGCCACGTCGCGGCAGTCTTTCGGGTCGCGGGGAGGACAGCCGATGCGAAGGGACGCCCGGATCCATTAACCTTGCGGACTGCCCGTCCACAACAAGGAACTGCCATGCCCCGCGCCATCCAGATCACCGCCTACGGCGGCCCCGAACAACTCGCACTCGTGGACGTCGCCGTCGGTGAGCCCGGCCCGGGCGAGATCCGCATCCGGCACCACGCCTGCGGCCTGAACTTCATCGACGTCTACCAGCGTACGGGCCTGTACGCCAACCCCCTGCCGCTGCTGCTGGGCATGGAAGGCGCAGGCATCGTCGAGGCCGTGGGCGCGGGCGTGACGCACCTGGCCGTGGGTGACCGCGCGGCCTACGCCAGCAACCCGCCCGGCAGCTACAGCGAAGTGCGCGTGATGCCGGCCCGCAACGTGTGCAAGCTGCCCGAGGGCATCAGCTTCGAAACCGGCGCGGCCATGATGCTCAAGGGCCTGACGGCGCAGTACCTGCTGCGCCGCACGCTGCCGGTGGAAGGCCTGCACCCGGGCGATTTCGTGCTGTTCCATGCGGCCGCCGGTGGCGTCGGCCTGATCGCCTGCCAGTGGGCCAAGGCGCTGGGCCTGCAGCTCATCGGCACGGCCGGCAGCGCCGCCAAGTGCGCGCTGTCACTGGAACACGGCGCGGCGCATGCCATCGACTACTCCAAGGAAGACTTTGTCGCCCGCGTCAAGGACATCACCGGCGGCAAGGGCGTCAAGGTGGTGTACGACTCGGTGGGCAAGGACACCTGGGACGGCAGCCTGAACTGCCTGCGGCCCTTCGGCCTGATGGCCAGTTTCGGCAATGCCAGCGGCCCGGTGGCGCCGTTCTCGCCCGGCATGCTCGGCCCGAAGGGCTCGCTGTACGTCACGCGACAGACCCTGTTCACCCACATTGCCACCCGCGAAGCCAACCAGGCCATGGCCGACGAGCTTTTCGGCGTGGTGCTCAGCGGCGCTGTGAAGATCCGCATCGACCAGCGCTACGAACTCGCCGACGTCGCCCAGGCCCATCGCGACCTCGAAGCCCGCAAGACCACCGGCTGCACGATCCTGATCCCGTGACATGCGGCCCCGAAGCTCGCTGGCGATCGCTACCCCCGAAGGAGGCCGTCCGCCAGCGCCCCGGACAATTGAAATGCGGACGTCCCCGAAGCCGCGAGACAGCTGTGCAGGGGGCGTCTTGGATCAAGCTCCCCGCCGAGGATCCGGCTCTGCCGGTCCTGCGGCGGACGGCCCCCTCGGGGGGTGGCGAGCGCTAGCGAGCTTGGGGGCTCACTTTCCAGCGGGAGGGCTGAACTTATAGTCGGTCTTTGCCTTGGCCCGCAGTTCTTCCTGGAACGTCTGCATCTTGACCTGTTCCATGCGCTGCTTGAGTTGGCCCTTGACCTCTTCGAAGCCGGGGAATGACGCGGCCCGCGTGTCGTCCAGGCGGATGATGTGCCAGCCGAACTGGCTCTTCACCGGTTCTTCGGTCATTTCGCCCTTCTTCAGCTTGGTCAGCGCGGCGCCGAACTCGGGCACGTAAGACTCGGGCTTGGCGAAGTCCAGGTCGCCACCGTTCTCGGCTGAGCCGGTGTCCTTGGACTTGGCCTTGGCGAGGTCCTCGAACTTGGCGCCGCCCTTGATCTGGGCGATCAAGGCCTTGGCGTCTTCTTCCTTTTCGACCAGGATGTGGCGGGCGCGGTACTCGGTGCCGGTGGCCTGGCCCTTGAACTTGTCGTACTCGAGCTGCGCTTCGGCGTCGGTGACCGGGTTCTTCTTGCGATAGTCCTCGAACAGCTCGCGGATCAGGATGCTCTGCTTGGCCAGTTCCATCTGGGCGGCGAAGTCGGGGCTGGCGCCCAGGCCGCGCTTGCTGGCTTCCTGCGCGAAGATTTCGCGCAGCACCACCTGGTCCTTGGCCTGGCCTTCCATCTCCGGGGTCACCGGCTGGCCCGACCGCTTGGCCTGCTGCAACAGCACGTCCAGGCGCGACTTGGGCACCGGCT
Source organism: uncultured beta proteobacterium (assembly GCA_903822435.1). GTDB lineage: Bacteria > Pseudomonadota > Gammaproteobacteria > Burkholderiales > Burkholderiaceae_C > Rubrivivax. The sequence goes on from CAIJPE010000065.1 coordinate 9,362, forward strand.
TGCCGTTGACGATGGCAATGTTCTGGGCCAAGGCGGCCGTGGGCAGCAAGGCAGCCGCGGGCAGGGCGAGGGCGAACACGGTCGGCACCAGGGCCGCGCGCGCGGCAAGGGTCTTCAGCTTCATGGGCAGCAGGCTTTCAGGGGGTGTAGGAGCCACCACGCTGGGCGGCTCGGGGGATCGGCGCTGCGTGGGGCTCTGGGTGGCAGCGACCGGGTCAGGCCTCGTCCGGCGCCTTGGCCACGATGGCCAGGGCATGCACGCCCAGGGCGGACAAGGAACCCAGGGAATCATACACAAGGCGATGCCGCGCCACCCGGCTCAGCCCGGCAAAGCGCGCACTGGTCAGGTGCACCGTGAAATGCCGACCTTCCTGCGCGCCGGCGTGGCCGGCGTGCAGGTGGCTGTCGTCCTCCACCATCACGGTGGCAGGCGACAGGGTGCCTTGCAGGCGGGCGCGCAGTTCGTCGGCGGTCATTCGCCCGCCGGCTTGAAGGCGATGGACGCCGAGTTGATGCAGAAGCGCTCGCCCGTGGGCTCGGGGCCGTCCTCGAAGACGTGGCCCAGGTGCGTGCCGCACTTGTTGCAGCGCACCTCCACCCGGACCATGCCGTGGCTGGTGTCGCGCACGCGCTCGACCACTTCGCTGTTCACGGGCTTCCAATAGCTGGGCCAGCCGCAGCCGGCGTCGAACTTGGTGCGTGATTCGAACAGCGGCGTGCCGCAGCCCACGCACAGGTACTTGCCCTCGTCGAAGTGGTCCCAGTAGGCGCCGGTGAACGGCCGCTCGGTGGCGGCCTTGCGCGCCACCTCGAACTGCATGGGGTCGAGCTCGGCCCGCCACTCGGCCTCGGTCTTTCGCACCGGATAGCGGGGGTCGTCGTGGGCGTGGGGCGTCTTGGGTGTGGTCATGTCGGGCAGGCCTCTTGCCGATGGGCCCTTTCGGGCGTTGCACGGGGCGAAAAGTTCCCGCAAGCCGGGGCGCGGGGTCGATTGCGTGAGTCTACCGAGCGGCCGCCGGTGTCGCCCACACGACAGGTCTTCGGGGTAGTCCCTGTTGCCCCTACCAGGACTCTTCCGATACCTTCCGGGGTGATTTTGCGTTCCTCCTGGAGACCTCTTTGAAAATCGACCATCGCGTGCTGTCACGCCACATCCTGTCGCTGTCCGTGGGCGCCGCCCTCGCCGTTTCCGCCGGCAGCGTGCTGGCCCAGGCCAAGCCGCTCGCCGGCCAGACCGTCAAGCTGATGTGGATCGACCCCCTCACCGGCCTGATGGGCCCCGTGGGCACCAACCAGCTCAAGACCCAGCAGTTCCTGGCCGAGCGCTTCAGCGCCACCAACCCGGCTGGCGTGAAGTTCGAGGTCATCGGCGTGGACAACAAGCTCAGCCCCACCGAGAGCCTGAACGCCCTGAAGTCGGCCATCGACCAGGGCATCCGCTACGTGATCCAGGGCAACGGCTCCTCCGTGGCCATTCCCCTGATCGACGCCATCAACAAGCACAACGAGCGCAATCCCGGCAAGGAGATCGTCTTCCTGAACGAAGCCGCGGTGGACCCCGACCTCACCAACAGCAAGTGCAGCTTCTGGCACTTCCGCTTCGACGCCGATACCACGATGAAGATGGAGGCCATGACCACCTTCATCAAGGACCAGAAGGACATCAAGAAGGTCTACATCCTGGGCCAGAACTACTCGCACGGCCAGCAGGTGGCGCGCTACGCCAAGGAAGACCTGGCCCGCAAGCGCCCCGACATCCAGATCGTGGGTGAAGACCTGCACCCCCTGGCCCAGGTGCGTGACTTCGCGCCGTACATCGCCAAGATCAAGGCGTCCGGTGCCGACACGGTCATCACGGGCAACTGGGGCTCCGACCTTTCGCTGCTGATCAAGGCGGCCATCGAAGGTGGCTACACCGGCAAGTTCTTCACCTACTACGCGGCCGTGACCGGCACGCCCGCCGCGCTGGGCACCAACGGCGCGGGCAAGGTCTACACGGTGGCGTATGGCCACTACAACATGGGCGGCGCGATGGACGTCTACATGAAGGACTTCAAGACCAAGTTCAACGACGACCTCTACACGGGTGCGGTCATCCGCCAGTTCGAGGTCCTGGGTGCTGCGATGGCCAAGGCCAAGTCGACCGACCCGGTGAAGGTCGCCTTCGCGATGGAAGGACTGAAGGTCAAGAGCGCCTTCGGTGGCGAAGTCGAAATGCGCAAGACGGACCACCAACTGCAACAGTCGCTGTACATCACGGTGTGGCAGAAGGCCGATGCCAAGTTCCCGTATTCCCCTGAGAACACGGGCATGACCCAGGCGCCCGTGGCCACCTACGAGCCGTA
>CAIJPE010000066.1 GCA_903822435.1 uncultured beta proteobacterium
ATGGCTGGAGCGCCGACCTGGTGGTGGGGGACCGTCGCAAGGACGATCCGACCGCCGCCTTCTTCAGCGACCCCCTGGTGCCCAACCAGTTCGTGCGCGACTCCTACGCACTGGGCCAGGTGCAATTCGGCCGCAGCATGGCCGACAACACCCTGCAGCTGTCGGCCCGCCTGTTTGCGGGGCGCTACCGTTACCACAGCCAGCTGAGCTATGGCGGTGGGCTGCAGCTGCTGCCCACCGAGGGCGACTGGCGTGGCGGCGAGCTGCGGTTGCTGTCCACGGCCTTGAGCGACCACAAGCTGATGGCCGGCCTGGAAATCCAGGACACCCCGCGCACCTTGCTCGGGGCCCTGGACCCGAGCGATCCGGCCAACGACGTGCGCGTGCAGGGATCGGGCTATCGCATCGGCTTGTATGGTCAGGATGAGTGGCGCATCGTCCCCTCGCTCAGCGCCACCCTGGGTTTGCGCCTGGACCGCAGCAAGGGCATGAACACCAGTGCCAGCCCGCGCGCTGCGCTGATCTGGCAGGCCGCGGAGGCGACCACGGTCAAGGTGCTTTACGGCCGTGCGCGGCGGGCGCCGAATGCCTTCGAGCGCGACTTCGACGACGGCAAGTCGCAGATCGCCAATCCGGCGCTCAAGGGTGAGCGCATCGACACCCTGGAATGGCTGGTCGACCAACGCGTGAGCCCCACCCTGGCGTTGCGCGCCTCGGTCTATCGCTGGACGATGCACGACATCATCACGCTGGGGTTGGACCCCGTCAGCGGCCTGACCCAGTACCAATCCGGCCCCCGGGTCGAAGCCCGCGGCCTGGAACTGTCGGCCGACAAGGCCTGGGCCAACGGCACCCGGGTGCGCGGCAGCGTGTCGATGCAGGGTGCGGCCTATCCCGCTGGCGCGGGCTTGCCGAACTCGCCGCGCGTGCTGGCCAAGCTTGCCGCCTCGGGCCCGCTGCCGTGGTTCGGCCTGCGTGCGGGCTACGAGTGGCGCTTCGACAGCCCCCGCCAGACGATGGACGGATCGCGTCTGGGCGGGACCGCCGTGTCCAGCCTCAACCTGGGGACCGATGCCTTGCCCGCGGGCCTGGAGGCCAGCCTGCGGGTGGCCAACTTGTTCGACAGGCAATATGAGCAGCCCGGATCGCGCACCAACTGGCAAAGCACGCTGCCGCAGGACGGCCGCAGTGTCAGTGCCACGCTGGGTTGCAGGTTCTGACGTGCCGGGGCACCTCGTCGACGGGTTGTGTGCCCTGCGGCCGGTCGTGCGGTCGCTCTCGGCTGCGCTGGTGCTGGGCTGCGTGGCGCTGGCGGGCATCGACCGCGCGGCCCTGGCCGAAGAAATGCCTGAGTACCGTTTGAAGGCGGCCTTCATCTACAACTTCCTGATCTACACCGAGTGGCCCTCGGGCGGCGGTTCGAGCCTGAGCCTGTGCATCCTCGGCAAGGACCCTTTCGGCGCCGAGATCGATGGCCTGCAGGGCAAGGTGGCCGGCGGCCGCAGCATCGTGGTGCGCCGCAACGAGCCGGTCGATGCGATCAGGCAGTGCCAGGCGGTGTACATCGGGCCGTCGGCCATGGAGAGCCTGCCGCGCTTGCTGGAGAGCCTGCGCGGCCAGCCCGTGCTCACGCTGGCCGACAGCCCGGGCGCGATGCACAGGGGTGTGGCGCTGAACATGGCCCTGGCGCAGGGCCGCGTCAGCTTCGAGGCCAATCTGCAGGCGGCCCGCGCGGCCGGCCTGAATCTCAGCTCCAAGCTGATGCGCCTGGCCACCGAGGTGCGGCAATGAAGCCGTTGATTCCCCTGGGCGTGGTGCTGCGCCGCATCAACGCCATCGCCTTGGGCGCGGCACTGGGCATCGTGGCGCTGATCGTGGTCCTCAGCAGCTTCAGCCTCGGACTGTGGGGCCTGGCCGAGGCCTCGAGCGTGCAGGCGCGGGTGCTGTCGGACAACGCCTCGGCCGCGCTGGCCTTCGGCGACACGAAGGCGGCCTCCGAACTGCTGCAGTCCCTGCACAACGCACCGGACATCCGCTCGGCGGGCCTGTATGCCGGCGACGGCAGCCTCTTCGCAGACTACCAGCGCGACGCCAATGCGCTGGCCGAGACGCCCGCGGGCGACCCGGCCAGCCTGCAGTGGAAGCCACGGTTCATCGTGGTGGGGCAGACCGTGATGGCCGCGCCGGGCGTGACCGGGCGCCTGATGCTGAAGGTCGACCTGGACGGCCTGTATCGCCAAACGGCCTGGCAGGTGGTGGCCACCGCGGCTGCGGCCCTCGTGGCCATGCTGGCCAGCCGCGTGCTGCTGCAGCGCCTGAATGCGCGGGTGCTGCGGCCCCTGGATGGCTTGAGCTCGCTGATGGCGCGGGTGTCCGACCAGGCCGACTTTGCCGTTCGCGCCCATCCCAGCCGGATTGCCGAGCTCCATACGCTGGGCAAGGGCTTCAATGCCATGCTGGAACACATCCACGAGCGCGATGCGCGGCTGGCAGCCCATCGCGACCTCCTGGAAGAAGAAGTCGCCGCCCGAACGGCGGAATTCCTGAAGGCACGCGACGCGGCCGAGGCCGCCAGCCAGGCCAAGAGCGAATTCCTGGCCACCATGAGCCACGAGATCCGCACGCCCATGAACGGCGTGCTGGGCATGAACGAGCTGCTGATCGACAGCGACCTCCAGCCCCGGCAGCGCACCTGGGCCGAAGCGGTGCAGGCCTCGGGCCGTCATCTGCTGGGGGTCATCAACGACATCCTGGATTTCTCCAAGATCGAGTCCGGCCACCTGGAGCTGGAAGCGGTGGACTTCTGCCTGGTGGACACGGTGGAGGAAGCCGTCGGCATGTTCGCGCAACAGGCCGAGGTCAAGGGCCTCGAGCTGGCAGTGCAGTTCACGCCGAACGACGCGCCGATGTTGCTCCGGGGCGACCCCTTCCGGCTGCGCCAGGTCATGTCGAATCTCGTGGGCAACGCGATCAAGTTCACCAGTGAGGGCGAGGTGGTGGTGCGCGTCGTCCAGACGCAGGCCCCGGCGGCCGACGGCGCGCCGGCGGGCGTGCGCATCACGGTGGAAGACACCGGGATCGGCATTCCGCCCGAGGCGTGCGAGAAGATCTTCGGGCACTTCTCGCAGGCCGATGGCTCCACCACGCGGCAATACGGTGGCACCGGCCTGGGGCTGGCGATCTGTCGCCGCCTGCTGGGACTGATGGGCGGGCAGATCCGCGTGGAAAGCCAGCCGGGCCGCGGCTCGCGCTTCATCATCGACCTGCAGCTGCCGGCTTCGGTGGCGGTGCTGCCGCCGTCCACCGACGTGGCCGGCCTGCGCGGGCGGCGCGTGCTGGTAGTGGACGACAACCAGACGAACCGCAGCATCCTCGAGCAGCAGCTCCAGGGTTGGCACATGGCGCCCACGTGCGTGGAAGGCGGTGCGGCGGCGCTGCAGGTGATGGCGCAGGCCGTCGCGGAAGGCAACCCCTTCCACCTGGCCATCCTGGACATGCACATGCCGGGCATGGACGGGTTGCAGCTGGCCCAGCGCATCCAGGGTGAGCCGGCCCTGGCGTGCACCCCGCTGATGATGTTGAGCTCGACCTATGCCAATGCCGATGAACAGACCCGGGCGCGGGCCGGCATCCTGCGCTACCTGAACAAGCCGATCCGGCGCGCTGACCTGCAGCGCGCCGTGGCCGGCATCCTGGGTGCGGGGCAGGCCGATTCGGCGCCGCGGCCGCAATGGCAGACCTCGGTGCGCAAGCTGCAGGGACGCGTGCTGCTGGTCGAGGACAACCCGATCAACCAGGGTGTGGCCAAGGCCATGCTGGACAAGCTCGGCCTGCGGTGGCAACTGGCCAACGACGGCGCCGAGGCGGTGGACCGGGTGCGCGAGAGCGACTTCGATCTCGTGCTGATGGACTGCCAGATGCCGGTGATGGACGGTTACCAGGCCACGGCCGCCATCCGTGCCTTGCCCGACGGGCGAGGCCGCAAGCTGCCCATCGTGGCGCTGACGGCCAATGCCATGCAGGGCGACGAGCGCGTGTGCCTGGACGCGGGGATGAACGGTTTCCTGGCCAAGCCCTACACCCTGGCGGCGCTGCACGCCACGATGGCAGCCTGGCTGCAGGGCGGACCCGCAACGGCGCAGGCTCCGGCTCCGGCCGAAGTGCGGCTGGTGCCGGCGCGAGCCGAGCCCGCGCCCGAGCCGGTCAGCGCCTCCGCCGGGCCTGCCATCAACCCCGGCGCCATCGCCGCCCTGCGCGACCTGGACGAACCCGGCAGCAACGAGTTGGTCCATCAGCTGGTCGGCTCCTTCCTCAAGTCGGCCGATGGCAATCTGGCGCGCGTGGTGGCCGCTGTCGAGGCCGGCAACGCCAAGGCCTGGACCCAGGCAGCGCATTCGCTGAAATCCAGCGCCGCCAACCTGGGTGCGGTCGCGCTGGCGGCTTGCTATCGAGACCTGGAGAAGTGCGGCCGCGAAGGCCGCACCGAAGATGCCCGGCAGCTGCTGGCCGCCACGCGGCGCGAGCAGCAGCGGGCGCTGGCCGAGTTGCGCGAGCTGCTGGCGGAGCCGGCATGAGGCACGCCGGGCCGCTCCCAGGCGTACATCCCGGCATGCGCAGCACGCCGGGTGGTCCCGTGAGCGACCGCCGCTTCACGATCCTGGTGGTCGACGACGACGCCGATGCGCGGCTGGTCATGCGGGCGGCCCTGCGCAAGGCGGGCTTCGACGTGCGCATGGCCGAAGGGGGCCAGGATGCGCTGGACCAGTTCCGCCAGGCGCCTTGCGACCTGGTGATGCTGGACGTCGAGATGCCCGACCTCGACGGGCACGAGGTCTGCGCCATCCTGCGCGCCGAAGCCGGCCCCATGCTGCCCATCGTGATGGTCACGGGCATGGACGACGTGGCATCGGTGGAAGCCGCCTACCAGAAGGGTGCCACCGATTTCATCGCCAAGCCCGTGCATTGGGGTCTGATCGGGCACCGCGTGCGCTACCTCTTCCGCAGCCATCAGGGGATGCTGGACCTTCAGGCGGCCGAGGCCCGCAATGCGGCGGTGCTCAATGCGATTCCCGACCTGCTGTTCGAGGTGGACATCGACGGCCGCTACATCGACTACCGCGCGCCGAGGGCCGAGTTGCTCGCTGCGCCCGCCGATTCGCTGATCGGCCGCACCATGGCCGAGGTGCTGCCGCCGTCCGCGGCCGGCATCTGCATGGCGGCGCTGCACGAGGCGTACGAGCATGGCCACGCCAACGGGGCCCAGATCGAGCTGCAACTGGAAGGCGGCAGCACGTGGTTCGAGCTGTCGGTCTCGCGCAAGGCCGTGTCGGGTGACGACAAGCCGCACTTCATCGTGTTGTCGCGCGACATCACCGAACGCAAGGTGGCCGAGGCCCGCATCGCCCGGCTGGCCTATTTCGACAGTCTCACGGGCTTGCCCAACCGGCAGTCCTTCCTCGACCGGGTCGACCGCGAGATCCACCGCGCCAGCCGGCAGGACGAATCCATCGCCGTGCTGTTCATGGACCTGGACGGGTTCAAGAATGTGAACGACAGCCTGGGCCACGCCGCGGGCGACCTGGTTCTCCAGCGGGCGGCCGAGCGGCTGCGCGACGGGCTGCGTCCGGCCGACCTCGTATCGCGCCCCAGCGCGTGCGGAGAAGACCTGGATGTCGACCACAAGCTGGCGCGGCTGGGCGGCGACGAGTTCACGGCCCTGCTGCTGAACATCGGGCATCCGCTGGACGCGCTGGCCGTGGCGCAGCGCATCGGCAAGCTGATGCGCATGCCCTTCGAGATCGACGGCCGGGAAGTCAGCCTGTCCACGAGCATCGGCATCGCGCTGTACCCGGGGGACGGTCGCGATGGCGCCACGCTGCTCAAGCACGCAGACACCGCGATGTACCACGCCAAGAACCACGGCCGGGACAACGCGCAGATCTACAGCGCATCCTTGACCCAGGAGATCCTGCAGCGCATGGAGCTCGACGCGAGCCTGCGCGCGGCGCTCGACCGCCGGGAGTTCCAGCTGCTCTACCAGCCCCAAGTGGACGTGGCCACCGGCTGCGTCCAGTCGGTGGAGGCGCTGATCCGGTGGTCGCATCCCACGCGGGGACTGATCTCACCG
>CAIJPE010000067.1 GCA_903822435.1 uncultured beta proteobacterium
CCTTGCCCATCGCGGGCCTGAAGAAGATCGATAGCCACAGCTTCAGCCTGCGGCTCACGCACCCGAACCCGCTGCTGCTCTACGCCTTTGCTTCCGCGGCCAGCGGCATCGTGCCCATCGAGGCGGTGCAGCGCTACAAGGACCAGTTCAGCGTCAACCCGGTGGGCACCGGGCCCTTCACGCTCAAGGACGTCGACCGCAAGGGCACCCTGCGGCTGATCAGGAACCCCCGCTACTTCGGGGTGTACCCCAGCCGCGGGGCGCCCGGCGATGCCGAGAAGGGCTTGCTGAAGGACGCCGGCAAGCGACTGCCCCTGGTGGACGTGGTGGAGATGCCGCTGATCGAGGAAGCGCAGCCCGCGGCGCTGAAGTTCCTCAAGGGCGAACTCGACTGGCGCGGGCTGGATCGCGCCAACTTCACCAAGCTGGTGGTCCGCAAGGGCGAAGGCCAGTTCGCGGTGGCCGACGAGTACGCCTCGCGTTTCGACATCTACTGGGTGCCCGGCCTGGACAGCAGCTTCTACGGCATCAACCAGAAGGACACGCTGCTGGGCGGCAACAAGCTCCTGCGGCAGGCCCTGGCGCACCTGGTGGACGTGCGCGGCTCCATCGAGGTGCTGTCCAACGGGCGCGGCCGCAAGCTCAACAGCATGGTGCCCTACGACCTGCCGGGCTCGGAACGCGACACCGGCGCCATCGGGCGCGAGTACGACGTGGCTGCGGCGAAGAAGCTGCTGGCGCAGGCCGGCTACCCGGACGGCAAGGGATTGCCGGCCCTGACCATGAGTTACGGCGGCACCACCGCCGACACCCGCACGTCCTTCGACTTCATGAAGGCCAAATTCGCGGCCGCCGGGGTCCAGCTCAAGGGCGACTTCACCGATTTCCCGACATTCCTGAGAAACCTGGAACGGGGCAACACGCAGATCTACGCTTCGGGCTGGGCGGCCGACTACCCGGATGCCGAGAACTTCTACCAACTGCTCTATGGCAAGAACCTGGCGCCCGGCCCCAACCGCGCTTCCTTCGTCAACGCGGCCTACGACAAGGCCTACGAGGCGTCGCGCACGATGGCCAACGGCCCCGAGCGCTACGCCCTCTTCAAGACCATGAACGACATCGTCCGCGACGAAGTGCCCGTGATCCTGGACACCAGCCCGCTGCGCTTCGGCATCACCCAGAAGTGGCTGCTCAACTTCAAGCGCAACCTGATGGTGGCCGAGTTGCCGTTCCTGGACATCGACCTGGCACGTCAGAAGCAGGGGCTGCCATGAACCACCCGAAACTGGTCGTGCCATGGTCGCGTCGCGGCCCCTGGCGGGCGGCTGCCCTGGCGCTGGCCCTGCTGGCCGGCGCTGCGGGCGCGCAGGCTCCGGCGGCCGAACCGAAGGTGCTGCACATCCCGAGGACGGGGCAGTTCGACACGCTGGACCCGGTCAAGGGTTTCGAGGTCTACGGCAGCGACATCCTGCTGATGGTCTATGACTCGCTGCTGACCTACAGCTACCTCGAGCGGCCCTACAAGCTCGCGCCGCGGCTGGTGGTGGCCCTGCCGGAGCTCAGCGCCGACAAGCTGACCTACACCTTCGAGCTCCGCAAGGGCGTGCGCTTCCACGACGACCCATGCTTCCCGGGCGGCAAGGGCCGCGAGGTGACCACGGACGACGTGCTCTACTCGCTCAAGCGTTACGCCGACGGACGGCTGAACAACAAGAGCTGGTTTGCGATGGAAGGCGCGGTGGCGGGGTTGGACGCCTTTCGCGCCGAGACGCTCAAGCCCGGGGCCACGACCGACTACGGCAAGCTGGAGGTGGTGGGCTTCAAGAAGCTCGATGCGCAGCGCTTTGCCATCAAGCTCACGCACGAGAACCCGCTGTTCCTGTTTGCACTGACGATGAGCGCCACGGTGGTCGTGCCGATGGAGGCGGTGCAGTTCTACAAGGATCGCTTCGACACCCACCCGGTGGGCACCGGCCCCTTCATCCTCAAGGACGTCGAACGCAAGGGCACGCTGCGCCTGCTCAAGAACCCGGCCTATTTCGGGGTCTACCCGAGCACCGGCGCACCCGGCGACGCTGAGAAGGGCCTGCTCAAGGACGCCGGAAAGCGGTTGCCGCTCGTGGACGTGGTGGAGATGCCACTGATCGAGGAATCGCAGCCGGCCGCCCTCAAGTTCCTGGCCGGCGAGCTCGACTGGCGCGGCCTGGACCGGGCCAACTTCACCAAGCTCGTGGTACGCGGGCCGGGCAATACCTTCAGGCTGACCGATGCCTACGCCGGCAAGTTCGACATCTACTGGACCCAGGGCCTGGGCATCGCGTACTACGGGCTGAACATGAAGGACCCGCTGATCGGCACGAACAAGGCCCTGCGCCAGGCCCTGGCCCACAGCGTGGACGCCCAGGGCCAGATCGACGTGCTGCTCAATGGCCGCGGCCACGTACTGGCCAGCGTGGTGCCCAGCGAACTGCCCGGCAGTGAGCGCGAGACCGGGGCCACGCCGCGCACCTACGACCCCGCTGCGGCCAAGGCCTTGCTGGCCCAGGCCGGCTATCCGGGCGGGCGGGCGCTGGCGCCCATCACGGTGCTGATACCGGCCAACAGTGCCGAGGCCCGCCAGGGCTTCGACTTCCTGAAGAGCCGCATGGCGGCGGTCGGGGTGCCCTTGAAGGCAGAGTTCCTGGACACGCCCACGTTCGTGCGCCGCATCGATAGCGGCAACTTCCAGATGTTCGACTACGGTTGGCAGGCCGACTATCCCGACGCCGAAGACTTCTACCAGTTGCTCTACAGCAAGAACGTGGCGCCGGGCCCCAATTCCGGGGCGTTCGCCAACGCCGAGTACGACAAGGCCTACGAGGCCTCGCGCTACATGCCCAACGGGCCCGAGCGCCTCAAGTACTTCAAGGTCATGAACCAGATCATCAAGGAAGAGGTGCCGATCATCGTCAACTACAACGCCCTGCGCTTCGGGATCACGCAGAAGTGGATGACCAACTTCAAGCGCAACCTGCTCACGCCGGAGTACGCCTTCGTCGACGTGGACATGGTGCGCAAGAAGAAGGGGCCCTGATGGGGGCCTACGCGCTGCGACGGCTGCTGCAGGCGGTGCCCACGGTGCTGGGCGTGGCGCTGATCACCTTCTTGCTCTTCAACGCCTTCGGTCCCGATCCCGTGCGTGTGGCGCTCGGCCAGCACGCCACCCCCGAAGCCATCGCCAACCTGCGCCGTCAATGGGGGCTGGACCAGTCGCTGGTGATGCAGTTCCTGGCCTTCCTGCGGCAGATCGTCACCTTCGACTACGGCGTGTCGTTCGTCACCGGCGAAGACCTGGCCACGCAGTTGAAGGCCGGCGCGCTGGTAAGCCTGTCGGTCACCGCCCCGCCCTTCCTGGTGGGCAGCGCCGTGAACATCGGCCTGGCACTGTTCATCGCCCGGCACCGCGAAGGCCTGGTCGACCGCGCGGCCCGCGTCATGTTCATCGCCGCCATGAGCGTCTCCGGCCTGGTGTACGTGCTGGTGCTGCAGTATCTGCTGGCCTTCAAGCTCGGCTGGTTCCCCATCTCGGGCTACGTACGCGGACCGGGCGCGGTGGCCTACCTCGGCCTGCCGTGGCTGATCCTGATGCTCCTGGCCATGGGCCCCGACATCCGCCTGTACCGCACCCTCTTCCTGGACGAGACCGGCGCCGACTACGTGCGCACGGCGCGGGCCAAGGGCGCCACGGAGGGCCGCGTGCTGCTGCGCCACGTGCTGCCCAACGCCTGGGTGCCCATCATCACAAACACCGTGATCAGCATCCCCTTCCTGATCCTGGGTTCGTTCCTGATGGAACGCTTCTTCTCCATCCCCGGCATCGGCAGCCTGACGATCGACGCCCTGTCCCGCGGCGACCTGCCCATCCTGAAGGCCGTGACCGTGCTGATCGCCCTGGCGCTGGTGGTGTTCAACCTGCTCAGCGACCTGCTGTACGCCTGGGCCGACCCGCGGGTGAGGCTCGGATGAACACCGCCAGGATGGTGCTGCAATCGCTGTGGCGGCGCCGCGCTTCACGGGTATGCCTGTTGATCCTGCTGCTCTACGTGGGCGTGGCGCTGGTCGGCTATGCCGGAGGGCTGCCCGACATCGACGCCAGCGTCGGTGGCAGCCAGGAGCCGCCGAGCTGGGCATGGGCCAAGCTGCTGGGTACCGACGTGCTGGGCCGCTCGGTCTGGCACCGCGTGCTGGCCGGCACGCAGACAGCCGTGACCATCGGCTTTGCCACCACCGCCATCGCCATCCCGCTGGGCACGGCGCTGGGGCTGGCCGCGGGCTGGTTCGGCGGCTGGGTGGATGCCGCCATCATGTGGCTGTACTCGGTGGTGGTGTCGATCCCCGAGATCCTGCTGGTCACCGCCATTTCATACACCCTGGGCAAGGGACTGTTCTCGATGTGCGTGGCCATCGCCGCCACCTCGTGGGTGGGCATCATGCGGCTGGTGCGCGGCGAGGTGCTCAAGCACAGGGGCAAGGAATACGTGCTGGCCGCGCGTTCGCTGGGCGCGGGCTCGGGCCGCATCATGTTCCGCGAGATCCTGCCCAACGTCATGCACGTGGCCATCGTCACCGCTTCGCTGGTGCTGCTGGGCGCGGTGAAGTTCGAGGTCATCCTGACCTACCTCGGCCTGGGCATCCAGGACGGCGCCAGTTGGGGCCTGCTCATCGCGGGCGCCTCGCAAGACCTGACCAACGACATCTGGTGGCCGCTGGCCGGCACCGTCACGGCCATGTTCCTGCTCATCTACGCGCTGAGCGTCATCGGCGACGCGCTGCGCGACGCCCTCGATCCCAAGGTCGGCTGACCACCCATCCCTTCCCCACCCATGACCATCGACTTCCTCACCTACCAAACCGCGACCGGCCACGGCCTGCCGCACGACCCCTTCAACGCCATCGTCGGGCCGCGACCCATCGGCTGGATCGGCTCGCACGACGGCCACGGCAGGCGCAACCTGGCGCCCTACAGCTTCTTCAACGCCTTCAACTACACGCCGCCCATCGTGGGCTTCTCCAGCATCGGGGCGAAGGATTCGCTGCGCAACATCCAGGCGACCGGTGAATTCACCTGGAACCTGGTGACCCGGCCCCTGGCCGAGGCCATGAACCAGACCAGCGCCGCCGTAGGGCCCGAGGTGGACGAATTCGCGCTGGCCGGCGTCACCGCCCTGCCCTCCACATTGATCGGTGCCTGCCGCGTCGGCGAAAGCCCGGTGTCCTTCGAATGCCGGCTGACGCAGATCGTGCAGTTGCAGACGTTGACGGGCGAAACGGTGCCGACCTGGCTCACGCTCGGCCAGGTGGTGGTCGTGCACATCGACAAGGCCTTGCTCAAGTCGGGGATCTACGACACCGCCGCGGCGCGGCCCCTACTGCGCGGCGGCGGGCCGGCGGACTATTTCGAGATCGGGCCCGAACAGCTGATGCGCATGGCGCGCCCGCGCTAGCGGTGCCCAGCCTGGCCGGGCTGGGGTTGGCCGGGAGTGACAGCCTTCGGACAGCCGGGCTATCCTCCGGTCGATCCCCAACTTCGTGCCGTCCACCATGAAACGCCGCGTTCTCCTGCAAGCTGCCAGCAGCGCCATCGCCCTGCCCGGCCTGGCCCTGGCCCAGGACAAGTACCCGAGCAAGGTCATCACCTGGATCTGCCCTTACGCAGCGGGTGGCAATGCAGACAACCGCTCGCGCCAGGTCGCCCGCGTGATGTCCACGCTGCTGGGGCAGACCATCATCATCGACAACAAGGCCGGCGGCGGCGGCAACATCGGCACCGATGCCATCGCCAAGGCCAAGCCCGACGGCTACACCATCGGCATGGGCAACTTCGCGCCGCTGGCGGTGAACGTCTCGCTGTTCAAGAAGCTGCCCTTCGACCCCCAGAACGACCTCGTGCCGATCATGCTGATCGAGCGCGGCCCTCTGGTGCTGATGGTGCGCAACGAGTCGCCCTACAAGACGGTGAAGGACCTGGTGGCCGCGGCCAAGGCAGCGCCGGGCAAGCTCTCGTACGCCTCCGGCGGCATCGGCGGCACGCACCACCTGAGCGGCGCCCTGTTCGAGGCCGAGGCCGGCGTGGACATGATCCACGTGCCCTACAAGAGCGGTGCCGCCGGCGCCACCGACCTCATGGGCGGGCAGGTGAACATGATGTTCGAGCAGATGTATGCCGCCATGCCCTCGCTCAAGGGCGGGCGCCTGCGCGGCCTGGCCATCACCAGCAAGACGCGCTCGCCCCTGCTGCCCGATGTGCCCACCATGGCCGAGTCGGGCTACCCGGCCATCGAGGTGCTGAACTGGCAGGGCATCGTCGGCCCCAAGGGCCTGCCGGCCGACATCACCAAGATGCTCAACGCCGCGGGCAACAAGGCCCTGCAGGACCCGGCGCTGCGCGAGACCATGACCAACCAGGGCAACGAGATCGTGGGCGGCACACCCGAACAGTTTGCCGCGCTGATCAAGGCCGAGACTCCGCGCTGGGCCAAGGTGGTGCGCGACGCGAAGGTCGAGCCCGAGTGACCGCCTAGAACGCCTTGGTCGCGCCCACGAACAGCGTCCGGCGCGCCCCGAACTGCGGCGCACCCACGCCAATGCCGGTGCCGTCGCGGAGCTGGTAGCTGCGGTCCAGCAGATTGACCACGGCCAGCCGCGTGTCCAGCTTGCCCCAGGCCGGGCCGAAATCGAAGGCCTTGGTCAGGGCCACGTTCAGCGTGGCATAGGCCGGCAGCCGGTCGGTGTTGGCGAATCCGTTGCGCAGGCCCGTGCCCATCAGCGCATCGGCACTGGCGCCCAGCGTGTCGCTCCAGCGCCAGGACACGCCGGCCGAGACGCTCAGCCACTGCTCATGGTCCAGGTGCGCCCAGTGGTCCTGGATGTAGGCGAGCTCGGCCGCATCGAAGTTGAACTGGCCCGTCTCGATCGCCCGGCCGCGGGCGTGCGTCATGCCGAGGTTGACGTAGCCCGACAGCGCCTTGGCGTGGTAGTTGGCCGACAGGTCCAGGCCGTAGATGCGGCCTTCGGCGAAGTTGAAGGCCGAGTAGACCAGGGCCTTGCCGAACTGGCCTTCGTCCTGCAGGTGACGGACCTTGCGGTAGTAACCGTCCACGCCCAGCGTGAGTTCGGGCATGAGCTGCAGGGAAAGGCCCGCGTCGAAGTAGTCCGAGCGTTCGGACTTGACCGCCGTGTTGGCATCCGAGGGCAGCGCATTGGTGGTGCCCAGAAACTTCGCCACCGAGGTGGTGTCGATCTTCTCGGTGGGCGGCGGGGTGAAGTAGCGCGCATAGCCGGCATGCAGCCGCAGGTCCTTGCTCACCTCGTAGACCAGGCCCAGGCGCGGGCTGAGCTGGTTCTCGTCGACGACGGTATTGAGCTGGTCCCAGCGCAGGCCGTAGTTGACGGTGAGTGCCTTCGTGGGTTGCCACTCGTCCTGGACGTACACGCCCCACAGCCGCCCGTCGATGCGGGTACCGTCGGTGATGACCAGGGGCACGCTGCCGGTCTGGTTGCCGGCCGGATCGGCCGGGAACACGCTGGACTGGTTGTCGGTGGTGGAGGTCTCGCGCTGGGCAAACAAGCCGGCGCGCAGGGTATGGGCCTTGCCCAGGCGCCAGCTGAGGTCGGCCTGCAAGCCCTGGGCGTTGTTGCGCCGCAGGATGTCGGCCGCGATGCCGTTGTATTGCAGGTCACCCACGGGGTCGGGCGCGTAATGCACGTCGGTGGTCCGCGTGAACAACGACACCTGGTAGTCGGCGTCGGCGCCCACCGATGCCTGGTAGGTCAGCACGCCGAACCGGTTGCGCTCGCGCTGGCTGGCGTCGAGCGTGGTGGAGTCCTTCGGCGGGGTGCCGCTGAGGCTGTAGGACGGCGTCTGCCCCGGCACATTGGGGATCTGGAACCGGTTGTCGGTGACGCCGAAGATCACGCTCACGCGGCTGTCGTCGCCCAGCAGCCAGCCCAAGGTGCCGAAGCCCTTGCCCTGGTGGGTCACGTCGTGCAGCGCATCGCTGCCTGCCGTGGGGTTTTCGATGCCCACGCCGTCGCGCAGCCAGGAGCCGGTCAGGTAGTAGTTCAGGTTGCCGCTCGAGCCGCCCGCATCCAGCGTGGCTTCGGTATGGCCGCGGCTGCCCACGGTCAGGCCAACGTGCCCCACGGGGTCCTGGATATCGCCCTTGGTCTGGATGTCCACCACTCCGGCCGTGCGGTAGCCGTACTGCGCGGGCAAGGCGCCGGTCAGCACGCTCAGGTGGTCGGCAAAGCGCAACTCCAGGGACTGGCCGAAGCCGCTGATGGCCTCGGGGATGATCACGCCGTTGACGCGGTACTGCACGTTGCCGTGGTCGCCCCGCACATGCAACTGGCCGTAGGAGTCCTGCACCACGCCGGGCGTCTGCAGGATCACCTGGTTCAGGGGCGTGCCATCGCCCAGGGGCAGGTTGCGGATGTCCTGCTGATCGAAGCGGTAGCTGGTGCTGCCGGTGTCGGGCGACAGGCTGTTGCGGGCCGCATCCAGACGTTGGCGGGTGCCGGTGACCTCCACCACCAACGGCGTGGCCGCCGCCGGGGGGGCAGCCTGGGCGTAGACGACAGCCGGAAACAGGGCCGGAAGTAGGAGCAATCGCGGAAAGGCCGCGGCAATGCAGAGCGCGAACGCTCTCTGGCGGGGAGCTGGCATGAAGAAAATCCTATGAACGGGGCCCTGCGCGGGGCTCGGCGCGAAGCCGATAGGGGGTGCGCAGCGCGGCACCCAGGCAGGCGCCGCACTCAGCGTGGCAGATCGTTCTAGGCGAGGGCGGGTGGCCCGCGGTTGTGCAGGGCGGGCCGGGCGGCGCTGCAGGCGGACCCTGCCGTCTGCCGCACCCAGCCGAAGCTCAAGCCGGACAACAGCAGCGCCGGCGTGGCGTCGGGCCGGGCCGCGGACTCGACCTGGGCCAGCGCGAGGCAGAGCTTGCACAGGCCGGCGGCTTCCTTCTTGACGCTGCCTTCCGTGCGTTCGGCCGGGGCGACGTGGCGCAACTCGTGCAGCAACAGGCTCTGCTGCGCCAGCAGCAGCAGCACCGGCAGCAACAGGCTGCGGGCCAGGTGGCGCGCACACGCCCACGGCCCGGCCGGGAGCCAGAAGACGCTAGGCATGAATGGGCGCGATATCCACAACGGCTTCATTGTAGGCACCGGCTGGGCCGCGCGCCCTCGGCGCGGTCGTCGCGGCACTTCCGAGCAGGACGGGCCGGGGCGAGGAAGCAGTCCGGAGTATCCTTACCCGCGATCCGGTTTCAGGCCGGGCATGCCACGCACGAAGCCTGGGGAATGCCCGTACCCTCGCACCCGGTCCGCCGCCGCGATACGCTTTGGCCCAGAGTGCTGAGCGGGCGCCTGGCGCCAGCAGTCCCCCGCCCGGCTGTCTCGGGCCATCCAAAGGAAAATGCCGTGACGACTGTCAAGACCTGCCTGGACAACAAGCTGCAACGCATCATCGCGGTCGGCCCGCAAGACAAGGTGATCAGCGCGCTGACGCTCATGCGCGACAACCGCGTGCGGGCCGTCCTGGTGCTGCAGGACGGCCAACTCGAAGGCGTCATCACCCAGGGCGATTGCGCGATCAAGGTGTTGCTGCCCGGGCTGGACGCGCGCCACGTCATGGTGCGCGAAGTGATGACCGCCAAGCCCATGACGGTCAAGCCCTCTGACTCGCTGGAGGCCTGCATGGGCGTGATGGCCTCGCGCAACTTCCGCCACCTGCCCGTGGTCGACGCGGGCCGCCTGGTGGGTGTGATCTCCATCGGGGACGTCGTCAAGGACAACATCCGCGTGATGGCCGAACAGATCGCGCTCCTGGAAACCTACATCAAGGGCCACGGGGCCTGAGGCCGAGTGCGGCCGTCCAGCGGGCTTGCTGACCTGTGAGCTTGTAGGGCCAGGCGCCCGCGGTCAGGCCGACCACATGGCCGAGCTTGGATGCGGCGCTGCGCGCA
>CAIJPE010000068.1 GCA_903822435.1 uncultured beta proteobacterium
AACACCGACACCATCGAGACCCGCCTGGTGGCCGTCGACCGCGACGGCGGTCATCTGATCAACCTGGTCGAGCCCAACGCCTTCACTGCTGCGGCGCAACTGCAGGACCAGGTGGTCGACTGGCTGCCGGGGGATGGACACCACATCCTGCTGCAGGCGCCCGTGGACCGCAGCGACGTCTCACCCGCGGTGTGGCGGGTGGACGTGGACACCGGCCGGCGCGAGATCGTGCACGGGCGCAGCTTCCGCATCAACCGCTGGATCACCGACGCCAGCCACCGCGTGAGAGTGGGTGTTCGCCAGGCCGGCACCGAAGTCGAAGTCACCTTGTGTGATCCCGACGGCGAGCACTGGCGCACCGGCTGGAAGTACCAAGTCTTCAGCCGCGAGGCCGTGATGCCCCTGGGCTTCGGCGACGACCCGCAGGTGCTCTACGTCAGTGCCGACCACGGCGGACGGCAGGCGGTCTACGAGGTCGATCTGCGCGACCCGGCGCTGCCGCGCAAGCTGCTGCTCGACGCCAACGACGAGGACCTGCAGGGTGGCCTGCTGGTGGACCCGGCCAGCCGCCGCGCCATCGGCATCCGCGCCGGCCGGCTGGGCAACGCCGCCACGAGCTTCTGGGACCCTGCCGGGCGGTCGCTGGCCCAGGCCATCGATCAGGCCCTGCCCGAGCGCTTCAACCGGATCCTGCAGTTCAGCGCCGATGGTTCGCGCTACCTGCTCTACAGCAGCGGCAACGGTGCGGCGGGGCGCTTCCTGGTGGGTGACCGCAAGGCCGGCAAGATGAGCCTGCTGTCGGCGCAGTATCCGCAGCTGCCGGCGCAGTCGGCGGTACGCAAGCAAAGATTCACCGTGCCAGCCCGCGACGGGCTGGCACTGCCGGTGTATCTCACCCTGCCGGCCGGCGTCGACGCGCGCAACCTGCCCACGGTCGTGCTGCCGCATGGCGGCCCGATCAGCCAGGATGATCTCGACTTCGATCCCCTCACGCAGTTCCTGGCCGACCGCGGCTACGCGGTGCTGCAGGTCAATTTCCGTGGGTCGGGCGGGCAGGGCTACGAGCACCTGGCTGCCGGCCTGCAGCGCTGGGGCCTGGAGATGCAGGACGACCTGGAAGATGCCCTGCGCTGGTCCGTGCAGCGGGGCACCAGCGACGGCAGCCATGTCTGCATCGTGGGCGGCAGCTACGGCGGCTACGCCGCCTTGATGGGCGGCGCCAAGACGCCCGGCCTGTACCGCTGCGTGGCCAGTCTGGCCGGCATCAGCGACCTGCAGGCCATGGCGCTGTTCCGCGGCAAGTACGTCAACGGCCGCGAGATGTTCGAGCGCCAGGTGGGATCGACCTGGTCCGACCGGGAGCGCCTGAACGAGACCTCGCCGCGCGTGCTGGCGGCCAAGTTCCAGGCGCCCGTGCTGCTGCTGCACGGCACGCAGGACCGCGTGGTGCCCTACGAGCAGAGCGAGTTCATGGCACAGGCGCTCACGGCCGCCGGCAAGCCAGTGCGCCTGGTCAAGCTCGAGGACGGCGACCACAACCTCAGCGTGGCCGCCAACCGCCTGCAGTTCTACGAGGAACTCGAGAAGTTCCTGGGTGAGAACCTCGCCCCGCACTGACTTCACCCGCTTCCGGCGCCCGGCGTAGGGGACAGCCCCGAGGCCTGGCAGGGCCGGGGACCGGCACACTCCCGGCTCAAACGAGTCAGGATACCCACATGCCCATTTCCCGCCGCACCCTGTTGGCCCGCACCGCCGCTGTCGCGCCCCTGTGGCCTGCCTTTGCGCACGCCCAGAGCGGCTGGCCCAACAAGCCGGTGCGCATCCTGGTGCCCTTTGCCGCCGGCGGCACCACCGACATCCTGGCCCGGGCCATCGCGCCCGAGCTGCAGCGCGCCTTTGGCCAGCCCTTCATCGTGGACAACAAGCCCGGGGCCGGTGGCAACACCGGTGCGGCGGAGATCGCCAAGTCCGCACCCGATGGCTACAGCCTGCTGATGGGCACCGTGGGCACGCACGCCATCAACCCGGCGCTGTACCCGAAGATGCCTTACGACCACATCAAGGACTTCGCGCCCATCACGCTGGTGGCCGGTGTGCCCAACGTCGTGGTGATGAACCCGGCCTCTGCGCAGCGTTACGGCGTGAACACCATCGCCGACCTGGCCAAGGCGGCGCGTGCCAACCCCGGCAAGCTCAACGTGGCCAGTTCGGGCAACGGCACGTCCATCCACCTGTCGGCCGAGCTGTTCAAGAGCATGACCGGCACCTTCATGCTGCACTTGCCGTACCGCGGGTCGGGCCCGGCGCTGATCGACCTGATGGCCGGCAGCGTCGACCTGATGTTCGACAACCTGCCCAGCGCCTTGCCGCACATCAAGAGCGGCAGGCTCAAGGGCCTGGCGGTGACCAGCAGTCAGCGCTCGGGCGCCATCCCCGACCTGCCCACCGTGGCCGAGGCCGGCGGGCCGCAGCTCAAGGGCTACGAGGCGACATCGTGGTTCGGCCTGTTGGCGCCGGCCGGTACCCCGCCCGAGGTGATCGGCCGCATCCAGCAGGAGACCGCCAAGGCCCTGGCCACGGCCACCATCAAGGAGCGCATGCTCAGCCAGGGTGCCAACCCCAGCGGCATGACCCCCGTCGAATTCACGCACTTCATCGAGGTCGAGACCAAGAAGTGGGCGCAGGTGGTGAAGGTCTCGGGCGCCAAGGTCGACTGACGCCCGGTTGGCGCAGGCTCAGACGCGGATGTAGATCGCCCGTCGGTCGAGTTCGCGCGCCAGCAGCCAGTACACGGCCATCGTGGCCAACGCATAGAGGAGCGAGCCCAGCCGCGGGTCTCCGCCGATGCCCGCGAACCCATGCTGGTACACCCACGGCAGAGGGCTCGTCCATACGGGCTTGCCATCGGACGTGGTGCCGTCGGACCAGCGCAGCAGCGCCAGCACCCGCGGCACGAAGCCCGACAGCACGAAGATGAACAGCGGGTTGCGGCCGAAGACTTCGAAGAAGCGCGCCCAGCCGGCCTGCTCGGCCGGGCGTCGGCGGATCTCCACCACGTGCACCAGCACCGCCATCGCCACCATGGCCAGGCCCGTGGTGAACAGCACGTAGCTGGAGCTCCAGATCTTCTTGTTCAGCGGCATCTCCAGCTGCCACGCGTAGGCCAGCACCAGCAAGGCCGTGGCGCGCAGGAACAGCCACGCCACCAACTCCGGCCGGGGCCGCTGGCGCGCCATCTGCGCGCCCACCCACCCACCCAGCAGCACCTGCGCGATGGCCGGGGCCGTGCTGGCCAGGCCCTCGGGGTCGAAGGGCCGGCCCTCGCCCCTGTAGAGATGGCCCGCGCCCAACAGCGCACGGTCGATGGGGGTGCCGAACCAGCCGTCCAGGCTGTAGGGGTCCCCCGCGGCGCCCCAGGCGCGGCAGGCGAGCCAGTAGCCGATGAGCAAAGCCGGCACGGCGACCAGGACGCCGCGCCGGCCTGCCAGCCACACCACGACGGCGGCCGCGCCGAAGCACAGCGCAATGCGTTGCAGCACGCCCATGATGCGCAGCGTTTCCAACGGTCGCGGCACCAGGCTGCCGTCGGGGCTCCAGACCACGAATGGCGTGGCGTTGAGGAACAGCCCGATGGCGAAGATGAGCGCCGTGCGACGCGCCACGCGCTGCCAGAACACGGCGGGCGGCCCGCCTTGCAGCGCCGGCATCACCAGCGCCAGCGCGTTCCCCACCGCGAACAGGAAGAAGGGAAACACCAGGTCGGTGGGCGTGCAGCCGTGCCACGGCGCATGGTCCAGCGGCGGATACAGGTGGCTCCAGCTGCCGGGGTTGTTCACGCCGATCATCAAGGCCACGGCAGCGCCGCGGAAGATGTCCAGCGAGCGCAGCCGAGGGCCGCTCGTGGCGGCTGCGGCCCGGCTCAGGGCGGGCCCCCCGCCAACGCAGCGTGGACGCTGCCGGCGGCCGCTTGCAGCCGCTGCAGCGCAGCGTTGGCCGGCACGCCGGCCCGCAGCATCACGATGGCCACCTTCACGCTGTGGTCGCAGGCCGCCAGGGCTTCTCGGGCCGCGGCCTCGGAAGCCCCCGTGGCGGCCACCGTCAGGCGCACGGCCCTTTGCACCAGCTTGGCGTTGGTGGCGCGCAGGTCCACCATGAGGTTGCCGTAGACCTTGTGCAGCCGCACCATGACCGCGCTGCTGAAGGTGTTCAGGGCGATCTTCTGCGCCGTGCCCGCCTTCAGACGCGTGCTGCCCGAGATCACCTCGGGCCCGGTGTCCAGCACCACCGCCACCTCGCAGGCTGCGGCCAGCGGCGCGCCCGGGTTGTTGAGAATACCGACCGTCAGCGCGCCCGCGACGCGGGCCGCCTGGGCCGCAGCCACCGTGTAGGGCGTGGTACCCGATGCCGCGATGAGCAGCACCACGTCCCGGTCCGACAGCGCCAGGCCGGCGATGTCGGCGGCTGCCATCTCGCGGCTGTCCTCGGCGCCTTCTACCGCGCGGTAGAGCGCGCGCTCGCCGCCGGCCAGCAGGGCGGGCGAGCGCTCCGGCGGCCACGAGAAGGTGGGGTGCAGCTCCACGCTGTCCAGCAGGCCCAGGCGCCCGCTGGTGCCGGCGCCCACGTACACGAGGCGGCCGCCGGCTGCCAGGCGCGGGGCTGCGGCATCGACGGCCTGCGCCAGGGCGGCACCGGCCGCTTGCACGGCCTGTGCCGCCAGGGCCTGATCGGCCACCAGGGCATCGACCAGCGCGGGCGTGCCGTAGCGGTCCAGGCCGGCGTGGTCGGGGTGGGCTTGCTCGGTGCGGGTGGCGGTCATGGTGGAGGAGCTTGGGTTCAACGCAGGCGCAGGATCTGCACCTCGCTGAGGTTGCCGGTGCGCTCGACGGCGCCCACGGCGACCGCCGACGCACCCTGTGCGTCCAGGTCGCGATCTTGCGCCGGCTGCACGGCAAAGCGCCAGCTGTTGCCCATGCGCCGCCACACGGCCCAGCGCGCGGCGCTCGCCGGCCCTTCGATGCGCACGCCGCGGTCGGTGCGTCGCAGCGTGGGGGCAGGCGGGACGGCCTCGCCCAGCCAGGGCGTGGCCGGCACCAGTGCCGGCTGGGCGTAGGGCCCCATCTGCAGCAGCGTGGCCAGGCCTGCCCGGTCCTGGGCCAGCGCCGACAGGCTGAAGTGGATGTGCCCGGAGGAACCCGCCGCCCCGTCGGCCGCCGGCGCCCCCGGCGTGCCGGGGGGCGCCGGCGCGCGGCTGCGCTGCAAGGCCACCTGGTCGACGATTTCGCGCGCCGGCCAGCTGGCAGGCACCTGGCTGGTGTACAGGCCCGGCCACACCTGGCGCTGCAGGCGGTTCTGCGCGATCCAGTAGTCCAGCAGGGGAGCGAACTCCTGCCCTGGGCGGTCGATGGGCCAGTACAGCTGCGGCGCAAGGTAGTCCAGCCAGCCCTGCTCCAGCCAGCGCTCGACGTCGGCATACAGCTTGTCGAGCTGGCTGAACCCGGTGATGCCCGGCGGGCGCCGGTCGGGCCGCCCGATGCCGAAGGGGCTGATGCCCACGCGCAGCCAGGGCTTGATCGCGTGCACCGTGCGGTACAGCGCCTGCACCAGCGCATCGACGTTGGCGCGCCGCCAGTCGTCGCGGGCCAGCGGGCCGTCGGCCAGGCGGTAGCGCGCGTAGCTGTCGTCGTCTGGGAAGGGCAGGTCGGCGCCGTTCACGGTCACGGGGTAGGGGTAGAAGTAGTCGTCGATGTGCACGCCGTCGATGTCGTAGCGGCGCACCACGTCGGCCACCACGGCCAGCGTCTGCGCCGCGGCGGCGGGCTCGCCCGGATCGAACCACAGCAGGTCGCCGTAACGCTTGGCCAGCGCCGGCTGGCGCACGGCCAGGTGCGGGGCCACCAGCGGGCTCTTGGCCGCGATGTTGCGGGCGCGGTAGGGGTTGAACCAGGCGTGCAGCTCCAGGCCGCGGCGGTGGGCTTCCTGCACCCAGAAGGCCAGCGGGTCGAAGGGGGGCTCGCCGGCCTGGGCGGGGGGGCGGCCCTGTTCGCCGCTGAGGTACTCGGTCCACGGCTCCAGGGTGGAGGGGTACAGCGCGTCGCCGGCCGGGCGCACCTGCAGGATCAATGCGTTCAGGCCGATGGCCCGCGCGCGGTCGAGCAGCGCCACGGCCTCGGCCCGCTGCGCCTTGGCGCTCAGGCCTGGCTTGCTCGGCCAGTCGATGTTGGCCACCGTGGCCACCCAGGCGCCGCGGAATTCGCGCGGCGCTGGCGGGGGCGGTTCCAGCGCGTCGGCCGTGGCGGGGTTGGTCGGGGTGGTGGCCGGCAAGGCCAGTGCCGCCGTGCGCACCGGCGCGGCCGGGATCTCGGTGCAGCCCACGGTCAGCGCCAGGGCAACGGCCGCCAGGCAACGCCCGATCACTGCGAGCCCGGCGTCGGCAGCGGGTTGGTCAGCACCCACAGGATGGCCGCGCTCTCGGCATCGGGCAGGCCACTGTAGTTGGACGGCCGGTAGCGGAACTGGAAGTTCATCATCACCCGCTGGGTGGGCGTGTCCAGCACACCCGTGGGCGTCAGCTCGTAGCCGTGCTGGGCCAGGGCTTTCTGGAACCACAGCACGTCGGGCAGTTCGGCGTCGTAGAGCGCCTTGCGGGCAGCCACCCGGCTGGCGTCTGGCCAGGGTGGCGTGATGCCCAGGTCGGCGAAGAGCTTCCAGGGAAAGGTCGGGCCCGGGTCTTCTTTGTATTGCGCGCTGACCTCGCCGTGGCCGAGGATGCGCTCGGGCTTGATCTCGTGGCGCTTGACGATGTCCTTGACCAGCGGGATCAGCGCATCGATCTGGGCCTGGGGGAAGGGTTGGTAGATCCGCTCGCCGTTCGGCCCGGGCTTGAAGCCGGGGTGCACGATCTCGATGCCGATGGAGCTGGAATTCAGCCGACGGTTGTCCTTCCAGGCGCTGGCCCCCGAATGCCAGGCACGCCGGCTCTCGTCCACCAGGCGGTAGATGCGCGGGGGCGATTCGTCGCTGAGCAGGTAGTGCGCCGAAACCTGCTGCTGCGTGAGGATCTTCATCGACTCCGGAAAGTCGGCCACGGTGTAGTGGATCACCAGGAACAGCACGCGGCTGTCCTGCCCGACCGCCGTGTGGCTGGCGTCGATGGGGATGCCGCCTTCGGTGGTGGTGTGGCTGGGTGTGGCGCAGCCGCCCAGGGCCAACGCGGCGAAGGCGGCCAACAGCGCCGGCAGGCGCCAGGCCCGGCGATGCCGGGGGTGCGCACAAGGGATGGAAGACAGGGCATGGGCCATGCGGGGCTCCTCGGGTCAGCCCCCATTCTCATGGGGCCGGCCACCGGCCGCTTGGCGGCACAATCCGCACATGAGCTTCGTGCGGATCCTGTGGGCCGGTGCGGCCCTGCTGATGGTGTTGTCCGGACCCGTGGGCGCGCAGGACACCCTGCCCGACACCGTGAAGGCGGCGCTTCAGAAGGCCGGCGTGCCGCCCGAGGCCTTCGGCGCGGTGGCCTTGCCGCTGGGGCCGCTGGCCGGTGAATCGCGGCCGTGGCGCTACCGCGCCGACGTGCCCATGCAACCGGCGTCCACGCTCAAGGTGCTGACCAGCGTTGTGGCGCTCGATGTGCTGGGCACCGGCGTGCGCGGCAGCACCGAGCTGCGCACCGCTGCCCCGCTGAGCGACGGCGTGCTGGCGGGCGACCTGGTGCTCAAGGGTGGCGCTGACCCCGACCTGGGCGTTCCCGAGTTCTGGGCCCTGCTCACCGACCTTCGGGCGCAGGGTGTGCGCGAGGTGCGGGGCGACCTGGTGCTCGACCGCAGCCTGTTCCGCCCGGCCCGCATGGACATCGGCGTTCCCCCCTTCGACGAGACGCCCGAGTTCTACTACAACGTCATCCCCGATGCGCTGCAACTCTCGTCCAGCGTGCTGCCGCTGGAATTCACGGCGGGCCCGACGGGCGTCGCGGCGCGCACTGTGCCCGTGCTGCCCGGCTTGACCATCACCAGCCGCATGGCGCTCAACGACAAGCGCTGCGAGGACTGGGACGACGACTGGAAGCCAGCCACCGTGTCTCGCGGCACGGGCGGTACCACCATCGAGCTGCACGGGGCCTTCCCGCGCGGCTGCACCCGGCGCGCCGGCCTGCAGTTGCTGGACCGCAACGAGCTGGCCGAACGGCTGTTCCGCGCACTGTGGGAAGGCTTGGGCGGCCGCTGGACGGGGCAGGTGCGCGAGGGCACCGCAGCGGCCGACAGCCGCCTGCTCGCCCGGCGTGAATCCAGGCCCTGGGGCGAGGTGCTGCGCAACCTCAACAAGAACTCCGACAACATCCAGACCCGGCTGCTGTATCTGATGCTCGGGGTGCCCGCCATGGCCGCCAACCCGGAGGTCACCACCGCCCGGCTGGCCGAGCGCGTGGTGCGCGGCTGGCTGGCCAACAAGGGCATCCACGATGGAGGCCTGGTGCTGGACAACGGCTCGGGACTGTCGCGCAGCGAGCGCATCACGCCCTGGCAACTGGCCTCGGTGCTGAAGGTGGCGCAGGCCAGCCGCTATGCGCCCGACCTGGCCATGAGCCTGCCTGTGGCCGGCGTGGATGGGTCGATGCGCAACCGCCTGAAGGACAGCCCCGCGGCGGGATGGGCCCGGTTGAAGGTGGGCGGGCTGCGCAACGTGTCGTCGATCGCCGGCTATGTCGACGACGAGCTCGGCCATCCCTGGGCTGTCGTGGCCTTCATCAACCACGACGACGCCAGCAAGGCGCGGCCTGCTCTGGATGCCCTGGTCGACCACATTGCCCGCTGGGGCCCGAACGCCGTCCCCCAGGCTCGCTAGCGCTCGCTACCCCCTGGGGCGCCGGCGGCTGGCAGCCCGGCAAAGCCGGTTCCGCAGCGGGTAGCTTGGCTTGGCCGGTTGCCGCGGCGGCTTCTTCAGGCCTGCAGCCGCTCCGGCGCCAGGTAGGCCTGGCGGAAGGTCTCGAAGTCGCCTGTGTCGGCTTGCTCCAGTGCCACGCGGCGGGCGATCGAGGCGCTGGCCGCGGCCTGGAATTCCTGCTGCTGCTCCGGGGTCCAAGCCAGGCCCAGCAGGTGGTTGCGGGTCTGGTCGGACTGGGCGCGGGTGAAGGCGATGTGCGAGCCGGCGAAGTCCCGCCGCATGGTTTCCAGCGCGCGGGCCGAAGGCAGTGTCTCGGGCGCCGCCAGCGCCGCGTGGGCAGCGGCCAGGGCCTCGGCGTGCGCCGTGGTGCCCTGCGCGGCATCCAGCGCGGCAGCGATCGGGGCGCACTGCGCCAGCAACTCGCCGGCCCAGTCGACCAGCTTCACGGCGCGCCCGCCGCGTTCGAGTTCCAGCCCGGGTTCCCGCCCGAAAGCCGCGGTGCGATGCTGGTTGTGGCCCAGCTCGGCGATCTCGGCCGGCGAGTCGGGCGGGCTGTCCTGCAGCAGGCAGTGAAGCAGGAAGACGTCCAGGAAACGGATGGTCGGCCCGGCGATGCCCGCCGGCACGAACGGGTCGAGGTCCATGCAGCGCACCTCGATGTATTCGACGCCGCGCTGGCGCAGGGCGTGCAGGGGCCGCTCGCCGCTCTGGATCACGCGCTTGGGGCGGATGGTGCCGTAGAACTCGTTCTCGATCTGCAGCAGGGAGGTGGCCAGCTGGTTGTACTCGCCGCCCAGGTTGCGGATGCCGATGGCTTCGTAGGCCGGGTAGGGCCGGGTCAGTGCCTCGTGCAGCGAGGCCGCGTAGCTCTCCAGGCTGTTGTAGCTCACGGCCAACGTGGCTTGCGCCTCGCTCTGGTAGCCCAGGCGGCCCATGCGCAGCGAAGTGGCATGCGGCAGATGCAGCGTGCCTTCGGCCAGCGGCTGCAGGCCGTGGTCGCGGCCGGCCACGAAGCTGGCGCACACCGCCGGCGAGGCCCCGAACAGCCACAGCAGCAGGAACGAATGGCGACGGAAGTTGCGGATCAGCGCAAAGTGTTCTTCGTTGGACAGCCCCGGCATCGACCAGTTGTAGTGGATGCCCGAGATGGTCTGCATGCGCCGCCCGTAACGGTGGCCCAGGCCCATGCGGTAGACGCTCTTGGCGCGCCCGATGTGGCTGCTGCCGTAGCGGCCGATGGGGATGGTTTCGTCTGGCGGCAGGCAGCAGGGCATGCTGCCTACCCACAGCCGCTCGTCGCCGGTGTGACCGCCCGCGGCGGCCAGCGTGCGGTAGACGAACTGGTGGATGCGCGTGAGCTCGTCCAGGCAGCCGTCCACCGTGTCGTGCACGCCGGTGATGAGTTCGAGCTGGCTTTCGCTGTAGTCGGTGGTGATGTGGCCGTGGGTCAGGGGCGAGCCCAACGCGGCGGGGTGCGGGGTCAGGGCGAGGCCGCCGCCAGGCTCGGCGCGCAGGCTCTCTTTCTCGATGCCACGGCGGATGCCCTGCAGGCGGGTTGCGGACAGGCTGCGCAATCGGTCGGCCAGGCTCATGGAAGGTCTCGCGGGTGTTTCACG
Source organism: uncultured beta proteobacterium (assembly GCA_903822435.1). GTDB lineage: Bacteria > Pseudomonadota > Gammaproteobacteria > Burkholderiales > Burkholderiaceae_C > Rubrivivax. Next base: position 10,494 of record CAIJPE010000068.1, read on the forward strand.
GCCGCAAGGTTAAGCGTTCGGCGCGAACCTCGCTCGGTGCCCACCCTGGGCAGGGGTGCGGGCGGCGGCCGGGACGGGTGCGTTCCGGCCTTCAGCCCGGCACGAAGACCGGCCAGCTCTTGGGGCCCACGATGCCGTCCGGCACCAGTCCGTGCTCGCGCTGGAAGGCCCTTACGGCGGCCTCGGTCCCGGCGCCGAAGATGCCGTCGGCCGGCTCGATGCGCAAGGCCTGCTGCAGCTGCCGTACGGCGTCGCCGGTGCTGCCGCGGCGCACGGTGGGCCGCCCCGGCGCGCCGCCGGGCTGCGCCGGGGGCTCGGCAGCAGGGATGGGCGGCGGTGGGGGCGTGGAGCCGTCCATGAAACCGGCCACCGCCTGCCGGAAGACGTCCATGTCGAAAGGCGGATCGGACTTGCGGCCTGCGGGCAGTGCGTATTCTTTATGGCCGGCGCACCAGATGGCCGGCTGGCCCACGTGCACCAGGATGGCCGCCACCGCCCGCCGGTAGGCGTCGAGCTGCACCTCGGGCCAGGGTGAATCGTTGGGCAGCCCGGTGTTTTCGGCCTCGATGCCGATGAAGCGCGAATTGCCGTCGGTGATGCCCTGCCAGCTGCCCGCCCCCGCATGGTTGCAGCGCCCCGCGGCAATGACGTAGCAGGTGCCATCGCGGCCGATGCCCAGCTGCGACAGCGGCCCCGGCAGGTCGGGCCGGCCGTTGATGAGGGTGTTCAGGCTGGGCATGTTGCCGCCCAGCGGTCCGGCGGTATGGTGGCAGATGACGCCGGCCACCGCGCCCATCTCGGCCCGGCCACGGCTTTCCCAGCCGGGTACTTCGGCCACCTTCAGCCCGGCCTGGTGCAGCACCGCGGGCAGCCAGGTGAGGGCGTAGATCACGGGGCCACCCCGCCGCGGGCCGGCGGCAGGTCCTCATCGGGCGTGGCGTCGGTGATGTCGACGTTGCAGCCGTCGGCGTGGGCCTCGGGGTCGGTGCCGGAGGTGACCGTCACCGGTCCGGGCACCGGCGCCGGGCTGGGCACGGGGGTGGCTGCCGGGCCTGGCGGGGGGCCTTTCTGTGTGTCGGGCGCCGGACCGGGGGAGGGGGCCGGCAGCGGCGCCGGCGTGCCGTTGGCCGCCGCCCCGCCGCGGGCCGCGAAGTAGAAGCTCGTCACCGAGGTCATCAGCGTGCCGACCAGGATCAGCAGCTGCTTGGCCAGGTCGGTGGAGGCCGGGTCCGGCGGCGGGCGCAGCACGAGCGTGAAACGGCGATCCCCATCGGCGCACGGCAAGGGGCCCGACGCCACGACCGGAGGCGTCGAAGCCGCCGGCGCGGGCCGTGCGGCACAGCCCTCTTCCACGATGCCGATCATGCGGTCGCCCACCTTCAGCACCATCGCCTCGCGCTCGGCCAGGCTCAGGCCCGTGACGCGGAAGGGCTCCATCATCGAGCGGTAGACCATGATGGAGATGATCGCGAAGAGCACGATCAGCGACAGCGCCATGAAGGCCCGCATGGAGCCCGCGGGCAGGCCCAGCGCCTGGGTGCCGTCGGCCAGATTCAGCCGGGCGTACAGCGTGCCCACCAGGGCCAGCGCGCCGAACAGGATCATGATGCCGAAGATGGCTGTCAGCGGCAGGCTGATGGTGGCCGTGGGCGCGAAGCGCTCGACCCCGAAGTACAGGGCCAGCGAGGGCAGCACCACGAGGGCGATGCCCAGGCCGAAGGCGTCGCCGGTGACGCTCTTGAAGCCGGCCGACAGCGGACCGGGCGCCGGCGGAACGGGAGGCGGCAACGGGGCAGGGCTCGGGTTCGGGAGGGGCTCTTCGCTCACGGGCTGGCTCTTGGGGCTGTTGCACGCGCGTGGCGGAGAGTGTGGCCCGCTGCAGGCAGGGCGGCATCCGGCAAACAAGGGATGGCGGTCCGGCGGTCTATCCTCTAGGGATCGCACTAGGTCCGGCACCCGGCTCGCCCATGAAACGACGCACCTTCTTCCTCGGCACCACCGGCGCTGCCGGTGCCCTGGTGGTGGGCTGGGCCTTGATGCCGCCCCGCCAGCGGCTGACCACTTCGGTCCCCCTGCCCGTGGCTGCAGGCCAGGCCGCCCTGAACGGCTGGGTCAAGATCGGCGCCGACGACACCGTGCTGGTGGCCATGCCCAAGAGCGAGATGGGCCAGGGCACGCACACCGGCCTGGCCATGGTGCTGGCCGACGAGCTGGATGCCGACTGGGCCCGCGTGCGCGTAGAGCCCTCGCCGATCGACGCCATCTACTTCAACCAGGCCACGGTGGTGGATGCGCTGCCCTTCCACCCGGACGACCTGGGCGGCCTCAAGCGCGTGGCCGGCTGGCTCACCGCCAAGACCATGCGCGAGATCGGACTGATGGTCACGGGTGGATCCTCCAGCGTGAAGGACCTGTGGCTGCCCATGCGCCAGGCCGGTGCCAGCGCCCGCGCCATGCTGTGCACGGCCGCTGCGCAGGCCTGGGGCGTGCCGGTGGGTGAGGTGGTGGTGGCCGACGGCGTGATCAGCCATGCCTCGGGCCGCAAGGCGCGCCTGGGCGAGTTCGCGGCCGCCGCCGCGGGCCTTCCGGTGCCCGCGGGGCCGATGCTGAAGACCCCGGCGCAATTCAAGCTGATCGGCCGCCCCCAGCCGCGCCTGGAAGCCGCCGCCAAGGGCCGTGGCCGGGCAGTCTTCGGGATGGACGTGTTGCCCCCGGGCCTGCTGTACGCCAGCATCCGCATGTGTCCGACCCTGGGCGGCCGCGTGGCCGGCGTCGAGGCCCAGGACGCGCAGGTCCTGCCGGGTGTGAAGCGCGTGCTGGCCGTGCCCGGTTTCAACGGCGGCACGGCGGGAGTGGCCGTGGTGGCCGACACGCCTTGGCATGCCCTGAAGGCGCTGGAGCAGGTGAAGGTCACCTGGGACGAGGCCGTGCCCGCGGCCGGCTTCTCGAGCAAGCAGGCCATGGACCGCCTCTCTGAGACCCTGGACCACGACGAGGGATTCGCCTTCTACAAGACCGGCGATGTCGCGGGTGCGTTGAACGGCGCGGCCCGCACGCTCACCGCCGAGTACCGCGCACCCTGGCTGGCCCACGCCACGCTGGAGCCCCAGAACTGCACCGTGCAGACCAAGGACGGCAAGGCCACCGTCTGGGCGCCCACGCAGGTGCCCGACCTCGCTCGCCGCGCCGCCGCCAAGGCCCTGGGCATCGCGTCCGACAAGGTGGACGTGCAGGTGCAGCTGCTGGGCGGCGGCTTCGGCCGGCGCCTGGACGTGGACTTCATCGCCCAGGCCGCCTTCATCGCCCAGGCGGGCGATGGAGCGCCCGTGCAGACCTTCTGGACCCGCGCCGAGGACACCGCGCACGACTTCTACCGCCCCGCGGCCGTCTCGCGCTTCAAGGCGGGGCTGGACACGGCCGGCAAGCTGGTCGCCTGGCACAACGTCTCGGCGGGCCAGGCCATCACGCCCCAGATCATCGGCCGCCTGTTCGGACTGCCAGGCGCCGGCCCCGACAAGACCACCTCCGAAGGCGCCTTCGACCAGGCCTACGAATGGCCCAATGCCCGCATCGGGCACGTGGCGGTGGACCTGCCCATGCCCATCGGTTATTGGCGCTCGGTCGGCCACTCCCATCAGGCCTTCTTCAAGGAGAGCTTCGTCGACGAGGTGGCCGCAGCCGCCGGGCAGGATGCCGTCGCGTTCCGCGCCGACCTGCTGCAGAAGCACCCGCGGCACTTGCAGGTGCTGCGCCGGGTGGCGGCCCTGTCTGGCTGGGGCCAGCCCCTGCCGCCCGCACCGGGTGGCGGCAAGCGCGCGCTGGGCGTGGCGCTGCACCAGAGCTTCGGCTCCATCGTGGGGCAGGTGGCCGAGGTCTCGCTGGCCGCCGACAAGACCCTCCGTGTGCACCGCGTGTGCTGCGTGGTCGACTGCGGCACGCCCGTCAACCCCAACCTCATCCGCCAGCAGATGGAAAGCGCCATCGTCTTCGGCCTGTCGGCGGCGCTGTACGGGCGCATCACGGCCGAGAACGGCCGGGTTCAGCAGAGCAACTTCCACGACTACCCGGTGCTGCGCATCGATGCCTGCCCCGTCATCGAGACCGAGATCCTCGCCAGCACCGAGCACCCCGAAGGCGTGGGCGAGCCCGGCACGCCCCCCATCGCCCCGGCGGTGGCTAACGCATTTTTTGCACTGACCGGGCAGCGCCTGCGCAGCCTGCCGCTGCAACCGACCTGAGCACGACCCATGCAGACCCTCCAGATCAACGGCCAGGCCGTCCCGGTCAACGCCGAACCCGACACGCCGCTGCTGTGGCTGCTGCGCGGCGAGCTGCACCTGAACGGCACCAAGTTCGGCTGCGGCATGGCCCTGTGCGGCGCCTGCACGGTGTGGCTGGACGGCGAACCCACGCGCAGTTGCGTCACGCCGATTTCTGCGGTGGGCGGGCGGGCCGTCACCACCATCGAAGGCCTGCAGGGCCCGGCGGCGCAGGCCGTGCAGGCGGCCTGGATCCAACTGGACGTGGTGCAGTGCGGCTACTGCCAGAGCGGCCAGGTGCTGGCCGCCACGGCCTTGCTGCAGAAGATCCCCAAGCCGACCGACGAGGACATCGACGCCGCCCTGGCGGGCAACATCTGCCGCTGCGGCACCTACCCGCGCATCCGCGCGGCCATCCACGAAGCCGCGAACCGCCTGGCGCTCACGTCGGCCGTGCCATCGGCCTGACCCGGCGCTGCGTTCGACGCGGGGCGATCTGGCCCGGCGCGGGCTCGAACGGCTCGCGGGCTTCGGGGGGTGGGGCGCTTCAGACCTCGTCGGCCTCGACGTCCAGCGTTCGACGCCGCGCACCCTGGCAGGCCACCGAAACCGTGATCTTCAGCGCCTGGCCCACCGGCACGCTGCGGCTGAAGCGGTAGTCCAGCCCGTCCCAGGCGCCCGGGTTGTGGCTGTCGACGCGCCGGCGCCACTGGCGCTGGCCGTCGGCCTGCACCGTCATCTCGTGCCAGGGCTGGCGGCCACCTCCGGGCACTGCCACGGTGATGGCGCAGGCGATCTCGAATCGCCGTTCGCGGCGGGCGTCGGCCGGGATGTGCAGGGTGGCGGTGGCGGCGTCGCCGGCGCTCAGGGTCCAGCGTTCGGGGGTCATGGGGCGCAATGCGGTGCAGGTGGGGCAGCCGCCATTGTGGGCACGCCAGGCCGCGCCTGTCCGCGGCCTGGCGGTGCGCATCAGAATCCAGCCCGGAACCCTCGAGCCTGTCTTGCCCAACCCTGCACCCGCTCCCTTCCGGCTGTCCATCGTGATGCCTGCGCTGCACGAGGCTGCCGGCATTGCCTCAGCCTTGCAGGCCCTGGCGCCGCTGCGGCAACAGGGCCACGAGGTGATCGTGGTCGATGGCGGCAGCACGGACGGCACGGCAGGCCTGGCCCGCGCCGGGGCCGATGCCGTGCTCGCCAGTGAGCGCGGCCGGGCTCGGCAGATGAACGCGGGTGCCGCCCAGGCCACGGGTAGCGCGCTGTTGTTCCTGCACGCCGACACCGTGCTGCCGCCCGGCGCGGCCCGGGCCATCGAGCGCGCCTTGGCTGCCGGCGCCCGCTGGGGGCGCTTCGACGTGCGGATCGAGGGGCGCTCGGCCTGGTTGCCCGTGATCGCCGGGATGATGAACCTGCGCTCCCGATGGACCGGCATCGCCACCGGCGACCAGGCGCTGTTCGTGCAGACCGACTGGTTCCGCGCGCAGGGCGGCTTTGCAGAAATCCCGTTGATGGAAGACATCGAGTTGTCACGGCGACTGCGCAAGCAAGCCTGGCCGGCTTGTTTGAAAGAGCGTGTACTTACATCAGGCCGTCGGTGGGAGCGCCGTGGCATCTGGCGGACGATCCTGCTCATGTGGTGGCTGCGCGGCCGTTACGCCCTTGGCGCAGCGCCAGAGGAGCTGGCTCGCGCGTACCGGTGACGTGCTGCCGCCACACGCCAGCACGGCCCGGAGCAGGCCGGCGGTTCGTTCGCAACCACGTCAGGGGCATTGCCGTTGACAATCGCGGTCCGCCTTGCGTGCCGCCCCCCTGACCCATGCCCATGTCCGAGACCCCCGCCGAAGCCCTGCCGCCCACGGAGCCCGCTGTGCCCAGCGAGCCGGTAGCGGCCCTGCCAGAGGCCCCGGCCGATGCGCCCTTGCCCGAGCCCGAGCCCATGCCCGAGCCCGAGCCCGAGACGGCCACGGAATCGGCCGCCAAGCCCGATCCGCGCCCGGCGTCCATCCCCGACCTGGCCCCCGCGGCCTGCGCGGCCCTGCTGGCCGAGCGCTTTCCGGCCCTGTTTTCGGCCGGTCGAGCCCTGCCGCTGAAGTTGCGCATCCAGGCCGACATCCAGCAGCGTGCCCCGGGCCTGTTCAACAAGAAGTCGTTGTCGATCTTTTTGCACCGCTACACCACGGGCAATGCCTACCTCAAGGCGCTGGCGCAGGCGCCGCACCGCTTCGACCTGGACGGTGCCCCGGCCGGCGAGGTCAACGACGAACACCGCAACGCCGCGGTGGCCGAACTGGAGCGCCGCAAGGCGATCTTCGAAGACCGCCGCCATGTCGAACGCGAACTCCAGCGCGAGGCCGCCGTGGCCGCTCGCCGCGCGCAGGCCGCCCAGCAGTCGGCGCGCCACGCCGCGCACGACGCGGCCGAGGCCGATGGCCGCCGCGAAAGGGCCGCGGTGTTGCGCGCCTTCGAGGCCACCACGCTGACCACCGCCAACTTCTGCGCCCTGAAGGGCCTGGTCGAGGCCGACCTGCCGGCGCTGCTGGAGCGTGCGCGTCAGGAACGCGCGCAGCGCGCAGCCGAGCCCGCGCCCGGGCATGCACCGCAGCGCCCTCAGGGGCCCCGCAATGCCCAGGAGCCGCGCCGCGATGGCGGCCGGCCGCCGCGCTCCGGCCCGCGCGAAGGGCGTCCCGGCGGCGGTCCGCAGGGTACCCGTCCCCCGCACAAATCGATACCCAAGCCGCAGCGCTGATTCGGCACGGAACATTGTCACGACGGCGCCGCCCGGGTGGGCGGCGGGCCGTGCGCCTTGCGGCCCGGCCGGTAGAGTGGCGCCCATCATGTTTGCATCGTTACCTCACCCTTCCGATCGCCTCGCACTGGCCTCTGGCCGGCCGGTGCATATGGCCAAGCCCTTCGTCGGGCCGCGCTGGCGCAGGCTCATGCGGGCTGCCGCGGCCCTGCGGGCGCGCAACCTGGCCGACGCGTCGGGCAGCTGCCTGGCGATCTCCCTGGACTTCTGCCGGGTCGCCTGCCGGCAAGGCGTGTCCGCCGATCTTGTGGTCTGGAGCGTGGCGGGCGACAAGCATTACCGCGATCACTGGGCCGTGCTGCTCGGCCAGGGGTTGGTGATCGATCTCACCCGCTTGCAGGTCGATGGCTCGCGCGAGATGCTGCATGCACTGGACAGCTACCCGTCCCACTACAAGCGCCCGCGCAGCTATCCCGCGGAGATCGGAAGAGCACACGTC
>CAIJPE010000069.1 GCA_903822435.1 uncultured beta proteobacterium
ACCACGATGGCCTTGGGGACGAGCGCAGCGTCGTCGCGCGTGTCAAGCGACAGGTCCAGCAACGGCGATTGGGGGTCGTAGCCGAGCACCCGATCGTCAGCGATGCGGCAAGGGCCGCTAAGGGCGCGTGCCCAGGGGTCGATCAGCAGCTTGTCAGGGTTGTGGCGCAGGCCCTGTGCGGGCTCGTAGAGGCCCTCGACGCGAAACCCGTAGAGTTGCCCCGGACCCAACCCCGCCACCTGCACGTGCCAGACGTTGCGGGTGCGGGAGGACAGCCGGATCTCGGCCGTGACCGGGCCTGAAGGGTCGTCGAACAGTTGCAGGCGTACCCCTGTGGCCCGGGCGGCGAACAGCGCGAAATTGACACCACCTTCGACGCAGGTGGCGCCAAGCGGAAACCACCGGCCGGGGGAGATCGTCGATGACGCCATCGCATGCCTTGGAGCCAAGCCCCACCATTGTGTCTTCAAGCGCACGCGAGCGAGCGGCTCATCGTCAGCCCGAAGCCCGAGAATCGGGCATGGGGGAACGGGCCGCCATCGGGTCCGCCCGGGGGTTGGAGCGGGAAGACACAGGCTCACGGTATCTGCGTTTCCCGGACGCCGTGGCCACAACTTGAGGCGGTCAGCCATGCACATGCCCGATCAGGTCGTGAAGTCGCTCGCCCTCGCGCTGTGGGCCCTGGTGCTCGGATCGACCTTGTGCCAGGCCGCCAGCCTCGCTGCCGTTCCGCGCGCAACCGGCCTGCTTGTCGATCAGGTCAAGCTGTTGTCCGATGCCGAGCGCAGGGTGATCCAGGGGCGCCTCGAAGAGGTCCAGGCTTCAGGCCGCGCGCAAATCGGCATCCTGGTATCGGCGGGAACCGATGACGAGTCGACGGCCGCTTATGCGCTGCGCGTTGCAGAGGCCTGGAAACTCGGCGGCAAAGCGGATGACGCAGGGCTATTGATTCTGATCGTGCCGTCGAAGGACACGGCGCGCATCGAGGTGGGCTACGGCCTGGAAGGCGACCTGCCCGACGCGCGTGCGGCGATCTTCGTCCGCGAATACCTGCAACGCGCAAAGGCCGACGGCGCCGGCGTGGCCCTGAACGCCCTGCTGGACCGCATCGTGCCAGTGCTGCCCACGAAAGCCAGGGTGCCGCGCGCGCTTGCCTCGTTCATCGAGCGGCACGTGGAATGGAAGATGCCCATCGTGATGCTGGTCGTGTCGGTGTTCACGCTGTTTCCGCTGCTTGTGTCGGCCGCGTTCGGCCGGGTGGGAACGATATCCGGCGCCCGGGCGCAGGCATGGCCCTCTGCAGGGACCGCTGTCTGCGCACTCATCAGCGCAGGCCTGTTCGCGCTGGCGCTGGGCTTTGGCGCCAAGGCCTTCTGGGGATCATCGGCCATCGGCTACACAGCCTCCGCGATCGCCTTTGCACTGCCCTTGCTGTGGAGCCTGAACACCTGCGATGGCGAGCACATGGGCCTGGCCACGCGCGCTGCCTGCCTTGCCGGCAACCTCGGCCTCTTTGCCTACATCTTCGGGGCGCTGACGATCCTCGCCGGGGCCGCGATGGTGGAGGAACACGTGCCTGAAGTCTGGGTCGCACCGCTGTTCGCGGGGCTGTTCGCGGCGGGTGCGCTGGTGGTCGTCATCGGCGGGCGCATCGGTGCGCTGCTGATGAAGCTGCTCAGCTACTACATGTTCTTCCTCTTGGCGCTGGCCATCACCTACCTGGCACTGAAGGGCGTGTTGAAGGACCCCACCGCCACGGCCGTCGCGCTGGCAGGGGTGTTCGCCGTGCTGATGGCCATCGGCATGACGCTGGATGATCGAGCGCAGCCGGCGCCCGCCGACAAGCACGACGGAAAGGGCAAGGGCAAGGGAAAAGGCAACTGGGCCTGGATGTTCACGGCCGCGGCGGTGCTGTTCATGCTGCCGTTCATGGTGGTGGCGCTGGTGCACGCATGGTTCGGCGAAGCCTTTGCCACGCACTTCTCGGCCGTCATGGCGGGTGACGGCAGCTTCTCGCAATTCGTGTGGTGGGCCAGCGGGGCACTGGGGGGCTCCGCCCTGCTGGTGGGGCTTGGCGGGAAGTTCGGGGGCGGCGGCGCGGGCGACTGAGCCGCCTTTGCCTCAGTCCCGTCCGCCCAGCCGCAGAGCGGATTGCTGCCGGCGGGACTGCAGCACCGGGTAGAACATCTGGTGATACCAGCGCTCGGGCCCGAAGGTGATGTCGTCCTGCAGCCCGACCTGGGCCGGGTAGCGCCGGGTGATGTGGGCCGTGCCCAGCAGCACATCCCACAGGAACAGGAAGTTGCCGAAATTGCCCTTGTAGTGGCCGATGCCGTCGGCGTTCGTCAGTGCGTGGTGGGCCCAGTGCGTGGCCGGCGTGGAGATGGTGCGTTCCACCACCCACATCAGCGGCCGCAGCGCGCGGATGCGGTACAAAGGTTCATCCCAGCGCCAGGCGCAGTGGGCACCCAGGATCACCACCAGCTTGAGCACGATGTAAGCGGCATACACGCGGCCGAAGCCCAGGAAGATCAACCCGCCGGCGATCCACAGGCCGGGCATCAGCATGTAATAGAAGAAGTTGTTGCGGTAGGTGACCCGGATGCTCATGTAGGTCGCCGTGTGATGGGCCCGGTGCAGCGGCCACAGGCGCGCCGAGTGCGAGGCGCGGTGCCACAAGTACTGCGTCAGGTCGTCGGCCACCAGCAGCACGCCGGCCATCGCCCACCACGGCAGGTCGGCCCAGGCATTGCGCTGGGCCGGGATCAGCCATGCGCCGAGCCTGTCGGTCAGCAGCAGGGCGAGCGGTTGCGCAATGGCCAGCAGGCTGAGGAACTGCAGCAGTTCCAGCTTCGTGTCGTCGGCCGTGGCGTGCACGGTGGCCTTGTAGCGCCGGGTGGCGAACTCCATGCCGGCGTAGCCGAGCATCACGCAACCGATCAGGATATTCTGCAGTTCAGGGTTCATGGGGGCTGTCTCCGCTCGGTACGACCGGCGTTCTGGCGACGCCGCCGGACGGCAGCTTAAGCAGATCGGGCTCGGGCGTCCACTCCAGGATGGCCAGCTTCGGATCTGATCCCGCTGCATCACGGCTCACGGGTGGCCTGGATCTTCATGGCCGTGGCGACCGTCGCGAACATGCAGGCGAACGCCAGCCACGCATAAGGACGCAACATGGGAATCCCGATGAGGATCAGCCCGTCGTTCGACCCCGGGATCAACAGGCTGCCCCAGCCCATCAGGACACCCCCGCAAAAGCAGCGCAGCACCTGCGGGGCCGACGCCGCCGTGTGCTGCCAGCGGCCGGCCGTCACGCCTCCGACGAGCGCGCCGGCGTACAGCGCCACCAGGAGCAGCGTCGGCAACGTCAGCTCGAGCCGCATGCCGTGCATGGCCTGCGCCAGATCGGCCAACACATCGGTGTAGGCCCAACGGCCGGCGAGCAGCAGCGTGATCACGAAGCTCAGGCCGATGACGATGGTGGCGGCGTGCGGTGCCCAGACCTTCTGGCTCAGCCACTCGCCGCGGTCCTGCCGGCGCAAGGCCAGCACCGCTGGCCCTGCACGCCACAGCGCGAAGACGACGAACAGCGCCGCGAAGGCGCCCGGCCCCGGCAAGCTCGCGAGGGCAGCCTGGAAGTGGCCGGGCGCCGGCCGCGAAAAGATGCGCATCACGCTGAGGCAACCGACGAAGTAGCCCACCGGTGTGGCCGCATAGGCCCATTCGCCCGACCCCAGGCGCGCCACGGCGCCGAAGACGCAGGCCCTGTTGACCCAGGCACCCAGCCCGAGCAGCACGCCGCCCAGGACGGTCCAGCCGCTCGCCTCGTAACCGTCCGGCATGCTGTTGGGCCACCGGGCCACCTGGGCCAGCGCCAAGCCGCCCGACACCCACAGCGAGGCCTCGAGCATCGCGGCCAGGCGATGCGCACGCCGATGGTTGAGCACCTCGTCGACGGCGGCCACGGTGCAAGTGGCGCCACGCTGGATCGCGAACCCCATCAAGCCCGCGCACAGCAGGGCGGCCAGCCACGCCAGGGTCACGGTGATCCGTCCAGCGCCCAGGCGTCGGGCACGGGGGGCGGCAGTCGGTTGTCCATTCAGCGGTGTTCCACCACGCCTTCGATCGGATCCGTCGGGGCGCTCCAGGGCGCGCGCTGCAGCATGCGCATCGTGTCGGCATGGCCGGCCTCGCGGCGCGCCGCGACGCCAGCGGGCGTGAAGTCGATGTCCTTGGTGTGGTCCTCGCCCTCCAGTCGGGGTGCCAGCAGGTGGGCCACGTGCATCGTGGTGCCGCAACCCCACGAAGACAGCTCCTTGACGACCGGGTCAGCCTGCCGGCTGGCGGGCAGTTGCTGGGTCAACTGCCGGATGACATGGCGCAGGCGGTGGATCTGCTTCTGTCGTGCAAGGTGGCTGTCGGCCCGGCTGGCGAACTGGATGTCCTTCTGCCGGCCCATCACCTGCCAGATCGATTCCGGCTCGGGCGCCGTCTGGTGCCACACATTCACCGCGAAGATCAGCGAGTCGCGGCGCGGACGGTCATCGAGGACAGCCTCGATCGGCGTGTTCGAGTAGAGGCCGCCATCCCAATACGGTTCGCCGTCGATACGCACCGCCGGGAAGGCCGGCGGCAGCGCGCCCGAGGCCATCACGTGCTCGACGCACAGGTCGTCGTCGCGGCTGTCGAAGTAGCGCATGGCGCCTGTGCAGGCGTTGACTGCGCCCACCGTCAGGCGGGTCGGGCCCTCGCGCAGGCACTGGAAGTCCACCAGTTCGCCCAGCGTCCTTCGCAGCGGGTCGGTGCTGTAGTAAGCGGCTGATTCGACGCCCACGTTGGCGCGGGTTCCGCGCAGGGCCGCCATGCTGGGCTCGAAGAAGGCGGGAATGCCGCGCACCACGGCCGTCATGTTCGCAACCCAGTTGCCCATGCCCAGCCAATCCAAGAGGCCCGGGATAGCGGCCGGCAGTTCCACATGACGCCAGAATTCGTTCAAGCGCCCCATCCGCTGCCCGGGCGGGTTGCCGGCGATCAACGCGGCATTGATGGCACCGATGGACGTGCCGATCACCCATGCGGGCTCGATGCCCGCGTCGTGCAGCGCTTCGTAGACGCCGACCTGGTAGGCGCCCAACGCGCCACCGCCCTGCAACACCAGCACCACCTGGCCCGGCAGCCTGGACTTGGAGGCTGCCTGCGTGCGCCGGCTCATGGCAGGGTGGGGTGCGGTCGTGCTCATCGTGAGTCTCCTGGTCGGTGGTTCTGGTCGGACTGGGGCAGCCGCGTCGGCGAAGGACTGTCGGCCGCGCGGTCGCCGGCTTACATCATCTTTTCCAGGGTGGCCCACATCGCATCGTCGACGATGTCGCCGATGGTCATGTCCACGGCCTGGTTGCCGGTGTTCTGCCTCGTGGCTGCACGGGGCGTGGTCGACCCGGGGAGTGCACTCAGTGCACCGTCCAGCCGCCTTCGATGGGCAGGATGGCACCGGTGATCGAGGCCGCATCGTCCGGGCACAACAAGGCCTTCAGCGCGGCCACTTGTTCGACCGTCACGAATTTCCTGGCCGCCTGGGCCGCGAGCATCACGTTGCGGATGACCTGGTCCGTGCTGATCCCCCTTGCCTTGGCGGTGTCGGGGATCTGCTTCTCGACCAGCGAAGCCGGCGACGCCGTGCCTGGCGGTGACGCAGGCCGACTTGCAGGGGCTGGCCACCAGCGCGTGCGCCGACGCGCTGTTGACGATCCGGCCGAAGCCCTTCTTCTTCATCGCCGGCAAGGCCAGCCGCGTGGTGTGGAAGGTGGCCGACAGGTTGATGTCCAGGATGGCATACCACTTGTCGACCGGGAACTCATCCACCGACTCCACGTGCTGGATGCCCGCGTTGTTCACCAGCAGGTCGACGCAGCCGAACGCCACCAGGGCCTTGCCCATCATCGCTTCGATGGCCTCGTGACGGCTCATGTCGCCGGCGTCATAGCGCACCTGGACCCGATGTCGTTCGGCCAGTTCCTGCTTCAGCCTTTCGATGTCGTCAGCTTCACCGAAACCGTTGAGGATCAGGTGGGCGCGCTGCGCGGCGAGCTGGCGGGCGATGCCCAGGCCAATGCCCGAGGTCGAGCCGGTCACGAGCGCTGTCTTGTCTTTGAACATGGCGATGCCTTCCGTGTCTGGGGTGGATCGTTCTGGCCCAGACCCGCCCGGCCCTGCTTCGCACCGCCCGCACTCGCCGTGGTGGACCAGTTGCGGCTGCACCTGGAGGGCGGCGCCGACCGACCGTTGCACGAGGGCTCGGAGGAAGGCGCCGGTGAAATCGGCGATCCCTGCCCGTGGGCCAGCCCCATTCACCGGGTGGCAGACCGTCAGTTCATCGCCGCACTGCTCGGACAACCCAACACCTACCCCCGGCCCACGCCGATGCATGCGTGCAGCGCGAATGCGGGGGGCCAGGAAACGGCGGAAATCTGCGGCGAACTGGAGGTGTCGGCCGGCAACCTCTGGGTGATGCTGCACCGGACGCGGCATCGCTTGCGGCAGTGCTTGGCAGACCACCGGCTCTGAGCTTCGCCTTCCTCACCGAAGTGGGCATGCCAAGGGGCCGGTCCGCCCGGCCACTTGGCCTGGCTGGCGCAGCGCGCCCAGTCCTCCGGGCGGCTCGCAGTGCCCCGTGTGCGAACGCCCCTTCGTCGACGCGCTGCAGCAGCGTGTCCTGCCTGATTTTCAGCTCGGCCTGCTTGTGGTTCCTCTGGAACACGTGGGCGTGGAACAGCACCTCAAGATCGGTGGGCACTCTCAGGCGCAGAGCGTGCTCGGTGGACTCGATCGGTGCAAACGAGGGCAGCTTGCTCAACAGGTTGCGCAGGTTGCTGCGAGCGACCTTGATGGC
>CAIJPE010000070.1 GCA_903822435.1 uncultured beta proteobacterium
AGTTCCTCGACCTGATCCACATCGAGCTCGGCGTCGCGCCCTACAAGTTCCTGCGCCTCAACCAGGAGGAGGTCCACGTGCGCGGCAACGAGGGCCACGACGACCTGCGCGTCATCAACAGCTACCCCTCCAAGATCGGCACCACCAAGGGCACCGGCGGCGACATCATCACCCACTGCGCCAGCGCCACCGACCTGGAACGCGTGCTCGACGAGGCGCTCCAGGCCTGACCCACCCCCCAGGAGCCCCTGATGCCCGAGACCCGAGATACCGGCACCCCCGACCTGCTGGCCAGCCTGGAAGGCGGCGTGCTCACGCTCACCTTCAACCGGCCGGATGCGCGCAACGCCATGTCGCTGGACATGAACATGGCCCTGCAGCAACAGCTGGCTGCCGCCGAGATGGACCCGGCGGTGAAGTGCATCGTGCTGACCGGCGCCGGCAAGGCCTTCTGTGCCGGCGGCGACGTCAAGGGCATGGCCGCCCGCGGTGACGGCACCGTGGGCGCGCTGACCATCGACCAGGCCATCCACCGCCAGCGCGTCAACCAGCGGGCCACGGCGGGCAAGCTGTTCAAGATGCCCAAGCCCACCCTGGCCGCGCTGCCGGGCGCGGCCGCCGGCGCGGGCCTGTCGCTGGCCCTGGCCTGCGACCTGCGCATCATGGCCCGCTCGGCGATCATGACCACGGCCTTTGCGCGCGTGGGCTTCTCGGGCGACTACGGCGGCACCTACTTCCTCACGCAGCTGGTGGGCTCGGCCAAGGCGCGCGAGCTGTACTTCCTGTCCGAGCGCGTCGGTGCGGAGGAGGCCCTGCGCCTGGGCCTGGCCAACTGGGTGTGCGAGCCCGAGGCGCTGGCCGAGCGCACGCAAGAGATCGCCTTGCGCCTGGCCAGCGGGCCCACCGTGGCCTACCGCTACATGAAGGAAAACCTCAACCGCGCCATGGCTGGCGAGGTGGACGACTGCCTCGACCTGGAGGCCACGCACCACATCCATTGCGGCCAGACCGAAGACCACCGCGAGGCGACCAAGGCTTTCGTCGAGAAGCGCGAACCCCGCTTCAATGGCCGTTGAAGGCCCTGCCCGAGCGCACGCCATGGAACCCCTGAGCCGCGAAGCCGCCATCGCCGAGGTCACAGGCCCCGGCGGTCCCTATGAACTGCTCGACGCCATCGTGGGCGGCCGCCCGCGCAGGGTCTTCAAGGACGCGCCCGCTTCCTTGCGTGCCATGTTCGAGGCCACCGCCACCGACCGGCCCTTCCTGGCCTATGGCGATGAGCGCTGGACCTTTGCGCAGGCCTGGGGCGACGCCGCGCGCATCGCCCAGGTGCTGGTGCAGCAAGCCGGCGTGCGCCCGGGCGACCGCGTGGCCATCGCCATGCGTAACCTGCCTGAGTGGGTGCTCGCATTCACCGCCATCACCGCCATCGGTGCGGTGGCCGTGGCCATGAACGCCCACTGGCAGGCCGATGAGATGGCCTATGCCCTGACCGACTGCGGTGCCAAGGCGGTGTTGGCCGACCCGGAGCGGCTCGAGCGCCTGGCGGCTTGCCCGCCCTTGCCCGGGTTGGTGGTGCTGGCCGTGCGCGCCGACGCGCCGCCCGCGGGCGCGCTGCCACTGCGCGCGCTCATGGGCGCGCTGGGCGAAGTGCCCATGCCGGCGGCGGAAGTCGGGCCTGAAGACTTGGCCATCATGCTCTACACCTCCGGCTCCACCGGTCACCCGAAAGGCGTCCCGTCCACCCAGCGCCAGGTGCTCTCTGCCCTGCTGTCCTGGGAGGCCGACCGGCTCATCGGCGAGCGGATGGCGGGCCTGGAGTCTGCGCAGCCGGCCGAGCAACCCGGCACCTTGCTGGCTGTGCCGCTGTTCCACGTGACGGGCTTGCAAGCCTCCTACCTGGCCGGCTACCGCCTGCAGCGCCGCATGGTGTGCATGTACCGCTGGGATGC
>CAIJPE010000071.1 GCA_903822435.1 uncultured beta proteobacterium
GCCAGCACAGCGGAGGGACGGGTGTCCCCCTCGGCAGCCGTCATCAGATACAAGGCCTGCACAGGTGTCTTGCGCTCGGCACAGCGCTGCGCGAGATGCACGATAAAAGTAGCGCCGATCTGACAGTCGGCGTCGAGAATCAGCAGCATCGCTGGCGGTGCGGCCTGCAGATGCGCGACGCCGGCCGCCAGGGCATAGGATTTACCGCGCAGCGTCGCATGCTCGCGTTCAAGTACCTCCGCGCCGAAGGACGCTGCAACGGCGGCCGTCTCGTCAGTGCAATTGTCCGCCACCACCAGCAGGCGATCCTGTGGTCGCATTGCCGCGCGGACAGCAGCGAGCGTATGCGCAATCCCGCCGGCCTCGTTGTGCGCTGGGATCAGGACGGTGACGGAATCGGCGCCGGCCTCAGGGCTCGTGAGCAAGGGCGTATCAAGCGAACGCTCAGCCGGTCGGGCCAGACAGCGCCACGCCAGTGCAATCTCGAGTACAAAAAAGGCACTGGGAATCCAGGCCAGCAAAACGGCGCTCCACGCCAGCGCGGTGAGGACTATCACTGGCAGTGCCATGATGCGTGCACGGAGCGAAGGCTGGACTGCGTCATGCCGCGTGGGTACTGCGCCGGCTCTGCAGGCTGTCGGCGAAGCAGGCGCCCAGCACCGCCACTTGCTGAACGATGTCGTGCATGGCTTCCGCGCGAACGCGGCCCCGTGCACCCATCGCGTTGAGTTGCGTGATCGGTGCATCGAGAAGTTGCGACAAGGCCTCGGTCAGCGCAGCGGTATCGCCAGCCGGCACCAGCCAGCCGTTTTCGCCGGGTATCACCAACTCAGGAATACCGGCCACATAGGTGGTCAGCACCGGGCGCCCCAAGCCTAAGGCCTCCATCAGCACAACCGGCAGCCCTTCTGCGAAGCTTGGCAACACCAGGGCGCGCGAAGTGAGGATCAGCCGGGCGACTTCGCTGCTGTCGATCCAGCCCGTGATGTGCACGTGCTGCTCGATTCCAAGCACCTTGCAGCGTGCCTCGATCGCGGTACGAAGTTCACCGTCCCCGGCCAGCACCAGCCGGACCGACCGTCCGTTGCTGACCACCGCGGCGATGGCGTCGAGCAGCAGAAGCTGGCCCTTCTGTTCGGACAGGCGTCCCACGCACACCAGTTGATCGGTATCGACCACGGCGGTCAGGGTCTCCGGGAAAAAGCTGCTGTCCAGGCCGCAGCGCACGACTTTCAATTTGTCCCACATCGCGGCCGGCGTCCAGCGCATCATCTGGCTACGTCCATAGTGGCTGATGGTCGCGACAAAGGCGGCCTGCGCCGCCTTGTGACCCAGCGACAAGGGCTCAGGACGGTCGAACTCCTCCGGTCCGTGCACCGTGAAGCTGAACGAGATTTCCGCGAGCGCCGCTGCGATCATCGCGACCTCCGCGCTATTGGTGCCAAAGTGCGCGTGTACGTGCCGTAGATCCTGACTGCGCAGGGCACGCGCCAGATAGCAGGCTTCGAGCCAATACACGATGTGCACCGGCCAGGGGCGCAGCGAGGGGCGCGTGCGCCGGAGTACCCCAAGTAGTCCCCTGAAGCTGGCCAATGGACGCGTCGCGAATTCGCCGAGGCTGGCAATCAGCAGGGGCAAGACACCACGTTGCAAAAGGTAGTGGGTTCGGGCTTGTTCGCTGCGATCGGTTTCGTCGGGCAAGACATCCGCCCAGCCCCGTAGCGAGAAGCGCTCGACTTCCCAGCCCTGCGCCTCGAGCTCTAGGATCTCACGGCGAATGAAGGTGTGGCTGACCTTCGGATACTGATTGACCAGATACGCGAGTCGACCCCTGGCAACCGGAATCTGGCGCTCAGTCGCCGACACGACAGGCCCGCTGCTCGCGACGGGTTCGGCACCGGCGAATGCGGACCGAATCAGACACTCGAATTCATCACCGCGCCAATCATCAGGCAACCGCTCTGCTCCAGGCGCTCCTTGAGGCGATGCGTCGGCGCAATCAGGGTCCGATTGCGCCGAACCACCAGCAAGGCCGCGCCCACCCGGGCAGCGAGGGCATGCGCATCCGAGGTATCCGAGGCCGGGGTATCTATCAGAACGATGTCGAAATCGCGTCCTACGTCAGCCAGCAAAGGCAGCATGGCCTGACCCAGCAGCAGC
>CAIJPE010000072.1 GCA_903822435.1 uncultured beta proteobacterium
CCCAGCCGGGCCGAGATCGACGAGTTCGATCGCCGTGGCGGACTCATCCGGCAGCAGATCGAATACAACGCCGCCCTCTATCTGGCTGACCTCATCGCGGGTCTCGAGTAAAGGCTGAACAGCGCACGAACAGCGTTGCGGATTCGAGGTGGTTCTCTCGCATCAAGGAAGGCCGCCAGCGGAAGGGTGCCCTTTCCTCGTGCCAGCGACGGTCCGCACAACGCGACGAGGAATGCCAATGGATGACGAAACCTGAGGGTCGCGGCTTCGTCGGGCAGTCGGGACGCACCTGCGTTGAGCTTGGCGAAGTGGCGGAACGCCGGCATGTCGTGACGGGCCACCGATGCGGCATCGGCGGATTGCCACGACTCGGATGGCGCGGGGCCATCGATTCCAAAGGCGTCCGACAGGGCTGTTTGGTGAGCGATTGGCCTGTCGTTTCGTCCGCGACCCACCCTGAAAAAGCCTTTGCAGGATGGGACGAGATCGGTGAAACTCTTGTCATCGAGCTTGTCGGGATGGCACCAATCCGCTGAGCCGTTTGCCGTAGCCTTCGTCATCTCATCGACAGCGGCTAACGGCAACCCGCAGGGGCCATCTAACGATCAAGTACAACAGACAGAACCCGGCTGTACAGGGGGAGTGTTGTCATATTTGGATTTGGCCGCAGTTCGGCCTCCGCTCGGCGTGGCCATGCGCCGACGGGTTCACTGTGCAGCCGTTGGCTTTCTCGCCCTGACCACCCTGCCTGCATCTTCGCAGGGGCAACCCGAGGCTGCGGTGACGGGGCCTGCCGCCTCACCCGCTGTGCTGGTGCGCGACTTCGACGTGCAGGGCAACACCCTGCTGCCAGAAGCCGCCCTGCAGGCCCGGCTGCTTGAGTTCACCGGCAGCCAGCCGTTGCAGCGCGTGCGTGACGCCGCGGCGGCTGTGCAGGAGCTGTACCGCCGCGAGGGCTACGGTGGCGTGGTCGCCTTCGTGCCCGAACAGACCATGGACGGCGGCGTGGTGCGCATCCGCGTCGTCGAGGGCCGGCTCACGCAGGTCGATGTGGCCGCCACGCGGCAGTTCAGCGCCGCCAACGTGCGGGCCAGCCTGCCCTCGCTGGTGACCGGCCGCACGCCCAACGTGCGCCGCATCGACGCCGAGATCCAGCTCGCCAACGAGAACCCGGCCAAGACGGTGCAGGTGCTGCTGCAGCCCGGCGCACGCAGCGGCGACATCGCCGCCAAACTGAGCCTGGTCGAACAGCCGGTGCAGCGCTTCAGCGCCCGCCTCGACAACACCGGCAGTGAACGCACCGGCCGCTGGCGCGCGGCTCTGGGCTGGCAGCACGCCAACGTGTTCGACAAGGACCACGTCTTCGCCGGCGAACTGCAGACCGCGCCCGAGAAGCCCCAGGCCGTGGCCGTGCTGAGCCTGAACTACCGCGCGCCGCTTTACGCGCAGGCCATGGCGGTGGACGCCTTCGCCGCCTACAGCAACGTCGACGCCGGCAAGAGCGCCACGCCGGCCGGTGACTTGAGCTTCAGCGGCAAGGGCAACGTGTTGGGCACCCGGCTGAACGCCTACCTGCCGCGCTACCGGAACATCGATCAGCGACTGGTGCTGGGCCTGGAATGGCGCGAGTACCTGAACAACTGCGGCATCGAAGGCCTGCCGCAAGGCGCCTGCGGTGCGGCCGGCGAAAGCGTCAGCGTGCAACCGTTGAGCCTGACCTATACCGCGCAGGCCGTGAGCGAATTGCGCGCGGGCTTCAGCGTCGGCCTGTACACCAACCTGGGCCTGGGCGGCGCGCATGGTGCGCAGGCCGACTTCGAGGCCGTGCGCAGGAACAGCCAGCGCCACTATTCGCTGCTGCGCATGTCGGCCCAGCTGACTTGGCCCGTGCCCGCGGCGGCGTGGGAAGGCACGGTGCTGGCGGTGCGCCTGCAAGGGCAGTTCAGCGGCCAGGCACTGGTGCCCGGCGAGTTGTTCGGCATCGGCGGCGCGCAAAGCGTGCGAGGCTTCGAAGAACGCGAGATCGCGGCCGACAGCGGCCTGCAAGCCAACGTTGAGGCCATCAGCCCCAGCCTGGCGGACAGCCTCAAGCAGCGCGGCATCGACCTGCGCGCCCTGCTGTTCGCCGATGCCGGCTATGTCGCCAACCGGCAGCAGGATGCCTGCCAGCCCGGCCGCAGCGAATGCCGCATCGGCAGCCTGGGCGGTGGCCTGCGCACGAACTGGCAGCTGTGGACGCTGCGCCTGGACGTCGCCCGGGCCATGAGCGCCGGCAGCACCACGGGCAAGGGCGACACGCGCGCGCACCTCGCCGCCAGCACCCAGTTCTGAGGCCGGGCCCGTCGCTTCATGGCCTGACCTGCTGCACGCCACACCGCATCACTCCACGCGCCGCATCCGCGGGCCACCGTCAGGAAGTACGCCATGCACCGCCCAGCCCTTCGTCGCCCTCGCCGCGCGTTCCGCCCGAGCATGCACCTCAGCCCGGTGACCCGCGCCCTGGCCGCTGCCGGCCTGCTGGCCGCGCCGCTGTGGCTGCAGGCGCAGGTGCTGCCCCAGGGCTTGAGCGTGGTGCAGGGCCAGGCCATCGTGGCCACGCAGGGCGCGCTGATGACGGTGAAGAACAGCCCGGGCGCCATCCTGAACTGGAACAGCTTCAACATCGGCGCCGGCGCGGGGGTGCACTTCGACCAGGTGAATGCCGCCAGCAAGGTGTTGAACCGCGTCATCGGCAGCGACCCCAGCGCCATCCTGGGCAGCTTGTCCAGCAACGGCCAGGTGTGGCTGCTGAATCCCAACGGGGTGCTGTTCGGGCAGGGCGCGCGGGTGGACGTGGCCGGGCTCGTGGCCAGCACGCTGCGCCTGAACGATGGCGACTTCGCGGCCGGCCGCTACCGCTTCAGCGCGGCCGATGGCGACGCCGGCACGCTGCGCAACGAAGGCAGCCTGCGCAGCAGCTTCGGCGGGCAGATCGTGTTGCTGGGCAGCCGGGTCGAGAACGCCGGCGAGGTCGACGCCCCCGGCGGCCAAGCGTCGCTGGCAGCCGCACGCAGCATCGATCTCGTCGACACCGGGCTGCCTCGTCTGGCGGTGCGGGTACAGGTGCCGGGCGGCGAGGCCGTCAACCTCGGCCGCCTGGCCGCTGCCGGTGGCCTGGTCGACATCTACGCCGGCATCGTGAACCAGCAGGGGCTGGTGCAGGTCGACACCGCCAGCATCGATGCGCAGGGCCGAGTGAGGCTGCAGGCCTCGGAGTCGCTGACCTTGGGCAAGGACAGCCGCACGACGGCGACGGGCGGGACCGAGGGCCTGCGCGGTGGCGACATCCAGATCGAGGCGCCTGTGATCGACGTGCTGCGCCAGGCGGTGGTCGACGCCTCGGGAGCGGCCGGCGGCGGGCGCGTGCGGGTGGGCGGCGGGCTGCATGGCGAGGACGCCGACATGCGCAACGCGCAGGCCGTGGCGGTGGCACCCGGCGCGCGCCTGAGTGCCGATGCGCTGGCGCAGGGCGATGGTGGCAGCGTCGTCGTCTGGTCCGACGTGGCCACCCGGTTCGCCGGTGCGGCCGACGCGCGCGGCGGGCCGCGCGGCGGCAACGGCGGCACGGTGGAGGTCTCGGGCCAGCGTCATCTGGACTTCCTGGGCAGTTCCGACCGCGCCGCCCCGCTGGGCCGCGCCGGGCTGCTGCTGCTCGACCCGCAGACGCTGGACATCAATGCCAGCGCCCCGAACATCGACGGCAGCCCGGGCAACGACCTGACGGCTGGCAACCTGCTGTCCGGCGACTTCCCGGGCATCAACAGCGTGATCACCGCCGGCGCGGTGCAGGGTCAGCTGGCCGTCGGTCCCGTGCTGCTGCAAGCCGTGCAGGGCATCACCGTCAACGCGCCAATCACCTCGGCCACCACCAACAGCCTGACGCTCGAGGCCGGCAGCGGCATCACGGTGAACAGCGGCGCGCCGATCACGACCAACGGGGCGATCACCCTGAGCGCAAGCACGCCCGGCATCCCTGGCCATACGACGACCGACGCAGTCACCACGTTTGCCAGCATCGCGGCAGGCAGCGGCTCGGTGCTCACCATCACCAATGGGGGCGGGACGGGTGCGCACAACGCGTTCAACAACGCCGTTCTGAGCGGCGGTGCCTTGGTTCTGAACGGCGACCTCTTCATGAGCGGCCTCCTGAACCTGAGCGGCTTCGCCTCCACCAGCGGTTCGGGCACGATCGACGTGAACGGGACGCTCGACATCCGGAACGGCGCCGTCATCAACAACCCGGTGACCGTCAGCAGCGTCGATACGATCACCAGCAGCATCGGCGGCGGTACGCTGGCCGGCAGCACGATCCAGATCGACGGCAGTGGCAGCTTCCGTTTGGCGGGCGGCGCATCCAGCACGCTGACGGTGAGCAGCACCATCCCGGACGCCGTGGGTGGGCCAGGGTCGCTGGTCATCACGGGTGGAACGGTGGTGCTGTCGGGCAACAACACCTACTCCGGCACCACCACCGTCAACAGTGGCACGCTGAAGCTGGGCAACGTGAACGCGCTGGGCGCGACCAACGGCGGCACCACGGTGCAGGCGGGCGCCACGCTCGACCTCAACGGGCCCGCCTTCTACCCTGCCGAGGCCATCACCTTGAACGGCAGTGGCGTGGGCGGAGCCGGCGCTCTGGTGAACACCGGCAGTTCCGGGGCCACCCTGACCGGCGTCATCACCCTGGGCTCGAACGCCACGGTTGGCGGCCCCAGCACCATCGTTCTCGCCGGCCAGGTCACAGGGCCTGGCGGCCTGACCAAGGTGGGCTTGGGCAGCTATACCTATCTCGACAACCCTGCCAACGACTACGCGGGCGACACGCTCATCAACGGCGGTGTCGTGGCCGTCCGCGCGAACGGCGCCCTTGGCAGCACGGCCGGCAAGACGGTGGTCAACCCCGGCGGCGCGCTGCAGTTGGACATCCCCAGCGGGGACTATGGCACGCCGGAGCCGGTGGAACTCAACGGTGGGGTCCTGCTCAGCTCAAACAGTCCGCAGGCTCTTTCCGGCGCGGTGACGCTGACAGCGCCCAGCACCATTCAGACACTCGGGGCTTCTGCGTCGCTGACCCTGAACGGCTCGCTGGGCGGGACCAGCGGCCTGACCTACTTGGGCAGCGCAGACCTCACGCTGAACGGCGCCATCGGCGCCGTGCCGGTCACCGCGAACGCCGGCAGACTCATCGTCAACGGCACGATGGCCAGCCCGAGCCTGGCATTGACGCCGGGGGCGCTCGTCGCGACCGGTTTGCTGAGCCGCTTCACGGCTGCGCCCGACGTCACCGTGGCCGGCGGCGCCTATCTGGATATGGCTGGCGGCGAGACGCTGGGCAGCCTGAACGGGGTGAGCGGTGCCTGGGGCACCGTGGGCTTGGGTGCCACCGCCATGTCCGTACAAAGTGGCGAATTCCGAGGCACCATGGATGGCTTGGGGTCGCTGGTCAAGACCGGCCCCGGCGTGTTCACGCTCGGGGCGCCCGGCGCCAACCGCTACAGCGGCGGCACACGCATCGACGCCGGCACCTTGCGCGTGGTGGGCCCCGGCATCGCGCTCGGAACGGGCCCCATCGACCTGGCGGGCGGCACGCTCGACGTCGCAAGCGGCGCTGTTCTTGGCAACTCGGTCAACGTCGGCAGCGGCCTCATCTCGAACAGCTCGGGCACCGGAGAAATCTCGGGCCCTGTCGTCGGCAGCGCCATCTCCACCAGCGTGTCCGGCCTCGGGCTGACGCTCTCGGGCGTGGTCAGCGGTGGCTCGGTCGATATCAACGGCCCGGGCACGACCACGTTCAGCGGCACCAACGCGTACACGGGGGCCACCACCGTCAGCACCGGCACCCTGGCTCTGCAAGGCAGCTCGATCACCGGGCCCGGCGCGGTCACGATCGCCTCCGGCGCGTCGCTGAATCTCTCGGCAGGCGCCCGCATCGCCGCCCCCTTGCTGATGACCGGGGCCACGTTGTCGGTGCCCTCCGGCAGCAGCCTGCTCGGTGGTGCCCTGTCCTTGACCGACACCACGGTCGACGTGAGCAGCGGCGCCACGCTCGCGGCCAGCGGGGCGCTGACAGCCGGTGGCGTGCTGACCAAGGCTGGCGGGGGCCTCTTCGCGCTGCAGTCGGGCGTCACCGCCACCGGCACCACCGCGCTGCAGGCAGGCACCCTGGCCTTCAACGGGCCCACCGGCCTGAACAACCTGCAGCTGGGCGGCGGCTCGCTGGACGGCAGCGGCGCGGTGACGGTCGGCGGCTTTCTCGACGCCAGTTACGGCCCTGTGTCGCTGGCCGGCACCGGCACGCTCACGACGCAGGGCTTCGCGCTTGTTCAACTGCCGGGCGCGGGCGGCTCTGTAGACGTCAACAAGCCGTGGGTCAACAGCGGCACGCTGTCCTTGTTCGCCAACAGCACGCTGCGCCTGAACACGGCCGGGCAGACCACGGGGAGCCTGACCAACACGGCCAGCGGCTTGTTCAACATCGACAGCCTGCTGCCCGACGCCATCACCGGCAGCGGCCCCTTCGTCAACGCCGGCGCCATTGACTTCACCTCGTTTTCCAGCGCCATCACGGTCAGCAGCTTCATCAACAGCGGCCAGATCGACGTCCAGGGTGGCACCCTGTCGGTGGTCACCCCCAGCCTGCAGAACCCCGGCATCCTGCGCGTGAACAACGGCGGCACGCTCGGCACCAGCACCAGCTTCACAAACGAATCCACCGGCGTGGTCGGCGGCCGTGGCACGCTGGTGGTGGCCAGCGGCACCGGCACCTTCACGAACCGCGGAGCGCTGGTGCCCGGCGGCAACTTCAGCGGTGGAATGTTCACCGTGACCGGCAACGTCGACCTGGCCGACGGCACGCTGCTGGTGGCGCTGGGCGGCACGGGCGCGGGGCAGTCGGGGCAACTGGCGGTGGGCGGCAACCTGGCGCTCGGCGGGCAGTTGAACGCCAGCCTGCTGGCCGGCTACGCGCCGGCGCAGGCCGACGCCATCCCGCTCATCACCTATGGCGGCGCACGCAGCGGCACGGCGCCCCTGCTCACCCTGCCCGCCGGCTTCACCGGCGGCTTCAACCTGGCCCCAGGCGAGGCGCTGCGCGCCATTTACAACAACCTGGGGGGCACCCTGGTGTTCTCCAACGCCGCGGGCGACCTGAACTGGGCCACGCCCGCCAATTGGGGCGGTTCGCTGCCGGGCGCGCTGGACGGCGCGCTGATCAGCGGCGGCTACGGGGTGACGCACAACACAGGCGCCGACACCATCTCCTCGCTCACCGTGGGCAGCGGCAACGCGCTCAGCGTGGGCGGCGGCAGCCTCACCGTCACCGGCACCACCGCCCTGGGTGGCAGCCTGGCCGCAGCCAACGGGGGCCAGTTGACGCTGCAGGGGGCGGTCACGGGAACCGGGACGGCTTCCCTTTCGTTCGGGGGCCAGATGACCTTCAACGGCGCCACCGCGCTGTCGTCGCTCGCGCTCAGCGGCGGTCAGATCGATGGCACGGGCAGCCTGACCGTCAACGGCAACTTCAGCCGCAGCGGCGGCACCATGGGCAGCGGCTATTCGCTGGTGGACATCACGCAGGCCAGCGGCGACCTTCACCCCGGTGCGCTGAGCGCCGGCACCGTGCGGCTGAGCACGCAGGACGCGGCGGGCCGTCTGGTGGTCGACAACACCGTGGGCGCAACCGGCGCGATGGACATCAACGCGGCGGGCGGCCTGCAGGTGCTGGCCGCTCCCGTCGCCGCGGCGCTCACCGCCGGGGGCAACCAGACCATCACCGCGGCCAGCGTGCTGGTGCAGGTCGGCACCGCGAGCAGCGGGGTGGGCGCACGCATCAGCGCCAACGGCAACCAGAGCATCACCGTCTCTGGCAACGGCAGCCTCGCGGTCCTGGGCGGCAGCGGTCAGAACAACGCTGCGCAGATCACGGCGCAAGGGTTGTCGCAGAGCATCGTCGGCCACGGCGGCCCGCTGGTGATCACCGGCGGCAGCGGTGGCGGAGGGGGCAATGCGGCCGTCATCTCGGCAGGCAACGCCAGTGCGTCGACCGTGCAGTCGGTGTCGGGCTTCTCGTCGGTTCAGATCATCGGGGGCGCAGCCGGCGCGAACAACAACGCCCTGCTGACCAGCAGCGCGGGATCGCAGAGCCTGTCGGCCGGTGCGCTGTTTTTGCAGGGTGGCGCGAACGGCACCGGCAACGACGCGGTGGCCAACGCGCCCGCCGGCAGCCAGACCGTGAACATCACCGGCGATGCCAGCCTGACGGCTGGCGCGGGCGGCGCCGGCAACTCCGTCGTGCTGGCCTCGCCCACGCAGGCCCTCACGGTGGGCGGCAACCTGACGCTGCAAGGAGGTGCCTCGGCTGCAACAGGTGGCCTCTACAGCGACGCGCGCATCGGCGGCCCGAACAACGGCGCCGGGCCGGGCAGCGTGGTGCTGAACGTGGGCGGCAACCTGGTGATGACCGGCGGCAGCAACGGCAGCGGCGCGCTGATCGGCTACTCCGCCGCCATCACCCAGGACACGACGATTGCCGTCACCGCCGGCGGCGACATCCGGCTGAACCCTGGCGCGCAGGCGGGTTCGGGCACGCGCATCGGCAGCGTGGTGGGTGGCACGCTGGCGGGCGGCGACATCAGTCTTTCCGCACCCAACGGCACCATGCTGATGAACGGCAACTTCAATGGCGGTGTGGCGGCCGAAGTCAACCTGCTGACTTCCGGCCGCATCACGCTGAACGCGCTGAACCTCGACCTGGGCAGCGCCATCAGCGGCCAGTCGGTTCAGGCGCGCGCCAGCAACCTGCTGCAACTGCGAGACGCCGCATTGTTGAGCGCCACCGCCACCAGCGGCGATTCGATGATCCTGCGCACCGGCGCCGGCGGCTTCGACAACACCGCGGGTGCCGGTGTGCTCAGCGTGGCCGGCAGCGCGCGCTGGCTCGGCTATGCGCCCGACGCGACGCTGATCAACGCCGGCGGCCTGGTGGCGGCATTCAAGCAATATGCCGCGCCCTTCGGCACCACGCCTGCGGCCAGCGGCAACGGCCTGCTGCTGGCGCTGGCGCCCACGCTCACCGCGACTTTGCAGGGCACGGCAAGCAAGGTCTACGACGCCACCTCGGCCGCGACACTGGCTCCGGCCAACTTCGCGCTGACGGGTGTGCAGCCCAGCGACACCGTGGCCTTCACCAGCGTCACCAGCGGCAGCTATGCCAGCAAGAACGTCGGCAGCGGCAAGACGGTGACGGCCGGCGGCCTGGCTGCCACGTTCACCGACACCGCCACTGGCGTGCCCGTGTACGGCTATGCCTTCAGCGGCACGGCTGCCGGTGCGGTCGGCACCATCACGCCGGCCACCCTTTCGCTGGCTGGCCTGGCGGCGCAGGACAAGACCTACGACGGCACCACCGCCGCCACATTGGCAGGCGCCCTGGCCGGCGTGCGCACGGGCGACACCGTGAGCCTGGCACTCGGCGGCAGCTTTGCCGATGCCGGCGCCGGCGCCGCAAAGCCCGTGGCCTACAGCGCCACCACCGGCGGCGCCGACGCCGGCAACTACAGCCTGGTCGGGGCGAGCGGCAGAGTCAGTGCGTCCATCCTGCCGGCGACCTTGACCTACCGGGCCGACACGCTCAGCCAGAACGTCGGTCTTCCCATTCCCGTGCTGAGCGGAACGGTGACCGGCTTCATCGGCACCGAGACGCTGGCTTCATCCACCACGGGCGCGCTGCTGTTCACGACCCCCGCCACGGCCAGCACGGCGGCCGGCAGCTACCCCATCGTCGGCAGCGGCTTGCTGGCGGCCAACTATGTGTTCATCCAGGCCCCGGGGAATGCGCAGGCCTTGACACTCACGGGTCAGTTCACGGCCGACCCGACTTCGGCGACCAGCACCACCACACTGACGCAGACGCTGCAGACAGTGCAGGTGCCACCGTCGATGTCAGCGCCTTCCACGGGCCGCGTGCTGGACGTGACGCCGATGATGTCGACGGGAGCAAGCGCGGATCCGGTCACGGCCAGCACGACGGTTTCTGGCACCGGCAGCAGCCCGAGCAGCGTCAGCACAACGCCGGTGTCCACGTCGGAACCCGGCGGGCCCCCGTCGTCGACACCCGCTTCGTTGCCGGCAGCCGCGCCCGCGGGAGCACCCGCACCGGAAGCCGAGCGCGCCACCGCGGTGCCTGCCTCGGCGTCGTCCACCCCGGGGCCGTCACCGGCATCGTCGGGCGTCGGCTTCCAGGCCGTCAATTTCTCGATGATGGCCCGTGCCGACGTGCAGACGCTGCTGGCCGCGCGCGACCAGTTCAAGAAGCAGACACTGGCCGCCAGCCTGGCCAAGATCGAGCAAGATCCGAAGCTGGCCGATGTCAGGCCCTGCGTCGACGAGGCTGAAGTCGCTGGCGGAAGCTGCCTGCTCACGCCGGAGTTGCGCCAGAAGATTCAGGACCGCGTGGCGCGCGCCCGCGCACAGCCGGGCCATCCCGATCACCGGCGTGTCATACAGGCGGCGGTGCCCAGCATCGAGCGGAAGCTGGCGGTGCTCATCGGCATCAACCAATACGTCGACAAGCGGATACCGACGCTGTCGGGTTCCATCCCCGACGCGCGTGCGATCCGCCAGTTGCTGGAAAGCCGCCTGGGCTATGAGACCGTGATCGTCGAAGACGGCAGCCGCGAAGCCATCGTGCGCGCCCTCAACACGGTGGCGCTGGAAGCCGGCAGCAACGACTCGGTCATCGTCTACTACGCGGGCCACGGCGTGGTGGTGCCAGTGGGCGGCGTCGACACCGGCTTTTGGCTGCCCGCCGACGGCAATGCCGAAGACCCGAGCACCTGGCTGTCGAACGCCGACATCGGGCGCCTGGTGTCGGCCATCGGCAGCAAACAATTGATGCTGGTTTCCGACAGCTGCTATTCGGGCACGCTGGCCGGCAGCGAACGCGTGCAGGTCGACCGGGGCGCGGCAGCGCTCGACCTGCTCGCGCGCCGCGCCGCCGTCGTCTTGTCCTCTGGCGGCAACGAGCCCGTGGCCGACGAAGGGCGCGACGGCCATTCCGTCTTTGCCTGGCATTTCATGCGCGCGCTGGAAAACCTGAACGATTGGCAGGTGGGCAGCAGCCTGTTCGAGCGCGTGCGCGCCGCCGTCGTGAAGGACTTCCCGCAAACGCCGCAGTACGGCGCCTCGCGCAGCGCTGGCCACCAGGGCAACACCGACTACTTGTTCGAGCGGCGCGAGCTCGAGGCCCAGGTTGTTCGGTGACCCGGGGATGTCGCACCCCGGATCCGCAGAGCATGAGGAGGAGGCGCTCGGCCTCGCTCACCTGCGCGCACGCGAGAGCGAGCGCATCCGAACGACCGCCCCCGCCGCAACCGGCACTTCGCGGAGACTCAGTGCGGTAGATGAGCCCAGAGCGTTGGCCCGGCGAGCATCAGCCAGGCCATGGCCAGCATGGCCAGTGCGATCAGCACCGCTGCACTGCCACAGTCCTTCGCCTTGGCGGCCAGCACGTGGATGTCCGGCGAGGCCCTGTCGACGACCGCTTCCAGGCCGGAGTTCAAGAGCTCGGTCACCAGCACCAGCCCCATCAGGGCCAGCAGGATGACGGTGTCCGTGCGCGGCAAGGACAGCCACAGCGTCAGGGGTGCCAGCAGCAGCACCAGCACCAGTTCCTGTCGGAAGGCTGCTTCGTCGCGCCACGCGCTGCGAATGCCCTGTTCGGAGTACTGCGCAGCACGAAAGACGCGAACCAGGCTGAAGGCGTTAGTGGATTTCATCGGGAGTTCTCCTGAAATCGGGCCGTGCGCGGAAGCCGTGGCCGGGGTGCCGCAAAGCTGGGCGCCAGACGCCCCGAAATATGAACCAGGCCGATGCTCAGCCAGACGGCCACGCTGAAGTAGAGCGACATCCAGACCACCTCGGACTGCCAGTCAGACCAGCGGTGGGTAACGGTCCATCGGGCGGATGCGTCGATGAGGCCCTGGGCCAGAGTCAACGGTACTCGGTGTTGTTGGGTTTCGGCCAGCCAGCGCGTCCAGTACATCGGCACGTCCACCCGGAACATGTAGACCACGTAGGCCACTCCGATGGCGACCGCGGCGGCCATCGCCGGACGCTGTTCTCGGCTGCAGCGCGGCCAGACCAGGACGAGACTGCTGACGAGGGCCCCGGCGCACAGCCCCCACAGCGATTCTTCGAAGACATGGCCCAGATTGGAAGTGGTCAGCACCGCATGCCAGGAGCAAAGTTCCGCGACGATGATCATGGGCATCACCAGCCGGGCGACGGCAAGACCGAGCCGGTGGTCATTGGCCTGCGCGATGCTTCGCATCAACGTGGCCCACTGGGCTGCGAAGCAGAGTTCGGCCACGGTAGCCACCGATCGGCCCACCACCACGCTGGACAGCCATGTATCGACCAACACCAGGCGTCCCACGTCGTAGACCGGAAAGGCCGACCGGTAGGCACAGCCCAGCACGTAGCCTGCAGACAAGAGCATCTGCAGGCGCATGGACTGCCGCGCCAGCGGATGCAGCGTGAGCGATTTTCGATGCGCCAGCGCCGAGGTGGCGGCCCAGGCCAGGACGTTGAAGACGCTCACGGCGCACAGCAACTCCCACCACACAACAGTCAACTTGTTCATCGGTGTCTCCTTGGGGCCCGACCCATGTGCGGGCCCTGCGCCCTCAATGTCCCTTCTTGGGGCGCCCGGTCTTCACGGTTTCCAGGCGGTTCAGCACAGCCACCAACGACTCGGTGTCCAGGCCGGCGAGCAACTGCAGGCCAGCGCGCAGCAATTCGCTTTTCTTGGCAGCGCGCTGACCCTCCAGGGCCGTGGCCTTGAGCTTGGCGATCAACGCGAAGTCAGCCTCGGGCATGGTGAAGCTGTCGCGCACCAGCACCGGACGTGGCTTGGCGGTCTTCTTGCTGGCCCTGGCAGGCGCTGCGATGGGGGCGACCACAGGCGCGGTCGCCGCCTTGACGCGGCCTTTGGGCTTGCTGGCCGGCACGGCCTCGGCTTGGACCGACGCCGGTTTGCGCGGGGCCGGCTTGGGCTGGCGAACCTTGGTTGCCCGTCCGGCAGTCGGGCCTGAACCGGCTGCTGCATCAACAGGCGCGTCGGGCTGTCTGCGGGTACGGGTCTGCGAAGGATTGGGCATTGTTGATAACCGTGTATACGATATAAATAGTTTATACCGTTCATCGGTTCGCGTGCAAGCATGGGCATTGCGGCCTCGCGCGCGTGCCCGTTGATGCCGATGAGACAGGATGGTCGCCGTTGAACGGGTGGCGGCCGGCCCCGGCGTCGCAGATTGCACGCCAGGGCGTTTGGCGTTGCAGGTTGTGGACCTGGGGCGGCCGGTTGGTTGAGCGCATGGCTCGCGATGGAACTGGCGGAAGGCCAGCCGATCGACACGGCCTGCGACCAGGCTGGCGCGACGGTGGACGAGCACCTGGCACTGCTGCAGCAGGTGTGCGAGGCCGTGGCGCACGCCCATGCGCACCTGGTGGTGCACCGCGACCTCAAGCCGCACAACATCGTCGTCACGCCCCAGGGTCAGGTGAAGCTGCTGGACTTCGGCATCGCGCGGCTTCGGGACGGCGCCGATGGGGCCGGGCCGGCATTGACCGAGCTGTCGGGTCGCGCGCTGACGCCTGCCTTCGCCGGCCCCGAGCAGATGCGGGGTGAGCCGCTGGGCGTGGCTACCGACGTTTACGGCATCGGCGTGGTGGCATTCCTGCTGCTGTCCGGGCGCATGCCCTACCCGACGCGCCGCGGCAGCGCCGTGGCCGTCGATCCCGCGCGGCGTCGTCAGTTGCGCGGCGATCTCGACGCCATCCTGCAGCGGTAGGCCCGCGTCGCAGGCACCCGATGCTGCTCAGCCGTCGCGCGCGGCTTGAAGTTCCTGCGTTCGCGCCCACCACGCCGGGCTTCACCCCAGGCCAACGACCTTGGCCACTCCATTCATCATCGTGATGTAGAGCGCGCCGCCGCTGAAAACCAGGCCGCAGGGGTCGCGCAATCCCCCGGGGAGCGCACCCGTCAGCACCAAGCCCTGGCCCGCCACGCCCACCACGGTACTCACCACGCCGGCCGGGGTGATGCGGCGCACGGTGTGGTTGTGGGTGTCGGCCACGTAGATGTTGTCGGCCGCGTCGATAGCCAGGCCGGTCGGGGCATCGAAGCGCGCGGCCGCGCCCGCGCCGTCGGCGCTGCCCGTCAGGCCTGCCGCGCCGGCGAAGGTGCTGACAAGTCCGCCAGGCGTGATCTTGCGGACCGTCGCATTCCCCGTGTCGACGACAAAGATGTTTCCTCTGCTGTCCACGCCGATGCCGCCGAGGTAGCTGAAACTCGCCGCCGCGCCCTGGCCGTCGGCGTTGCCCAGAACGCCGCGGCTGCCAGCCAGCGTCGTCACGATGCCGCCCGCTGCGATCTTGCGCACGATCCGGTCGTTGTAGTCGGTCACGTACAGCGTACCCGCGTTGTCGATGGCGATGCCGGCCGGTGCGCCGAATCGCGCGGTCGCCCCGGTGCCGTCGACGCTGCCACTGGCCCCCGCAAGGCCGGCCAGCGTGGTGACGCTGCCGCTCGGGCTGATCTGGCGGATGGTGGCGTTGTTGGCGTCCGCCACGTACACCGTGCCGCTGGCGTCGCTCACCAGCCCCAGCGGGTAGGAGAACGCCGCGGCCGTGCCCGCCCCGTCGGCACTGCCCGTGCCGCTGGAGAAGCCCGTCAGCGCCACCCGGCCGAGCTGGGCCAGCACGGAGTTGATGGCATACAGCACATTGCCGGTGGGCGGCGCACCTGCCAACGTCGTGACTGCTGCCGAGGGCGTGACCTTGCGGACCGTGTCATTGGCACTATCGGCCACATACAGGTTGCCGCTGGCGTCTGCGCCGATGCCGGTGGGATAGAAGAAACGCGCGCCTGCGCCGGTGCCGTTGAAGCGCCCGCCGTTGGCGCCGGGCGATCCGGCAATCGTGGTGATGGCGCCGCCAGGCGTCATCTTCAGCACCACGTCATTCTGGCCATTGGTGATGTAGAGGTTGCCCGCGCTGTCGGTGGCCAGGCCGTTGGCCGTGAATCCTGCAGGCGCCGTGCCGGCGCTGGTGTCGATCACCGTGCTGACGATGCCAGCGGGGGTAATCTTGCGGATGCGCGTGGTGAAGCCGTCTGCGACATAGAGAACGCCGCTCGGATCGATGGCCAACGCGATGGGGTAGGCGAAGGTGGCACTGGCTGCCGGGCCGTTGTCGCCGCCTTGCGTGCCGGGCGTCCCGGCGAGCGTCGTGACCGTGCCATCCGCCGTGATCTTCCGAATGGTGTGGTTGACGTAGTCGCCTGCATAGAGGGTGCCGTCGGCCGCAATGGTGAGGGCCTGCACGTTGTTGAATCGCGCTGCGGTTCCGACGCCATCGGCCGAGCCGCGTTGGCCGCCGGCGCCGGCAAAGGTGCTGACCACGCCGGCCGGCGTGATCTTGCGGATCACGCTGTTGCCGGGGTCGGTCACGTAGAGCGTGCCCGTGCCGTCGACGACCAGGGCGTTGGGGCCGAAGAACGCGGCGCCGCTGCCGGGGCCGTCGGCGTAGCCGCGCACGCCCGAGCCTGCCAGCGTCGTCACGACGCCTGCGGGCGTGATCTTGCGGATCAGGTTGTTGCCGCTGTCGGAGACGTAGACGTTGCCCACGCTGTCGACCGCGCTTCCGGCCGGTGCATAGAAGCCGGCGTTCGGGCCGGTGCCGTCGTTGTTGCCTTCCTGGAGGTAGGTGCCGGCCAGCGTCGTCACCTGGCCCGCCGGCGTGATCTTGCGGATCGTGTAATTGCCGGAATCCGCGATGTACAGGTTCCCGGCGCTGTCGACTGATGGACCCGTGGGGTAATAGAAGCTCGCCGCAGCACCGGAGCCATCTGCGCCGGGACCGTAGACGTTGCCGGCGAAGACCGACAACGCACCGGCAGGGGCGACCGAAGCCACCGTCAGCGTCGCCGCGGTGCTCGTGACGGTGCCCTGCGAGTTGCTCACCACGACCCGAAAGCGCGTGTCGGTGTCGCCGGCCGACGTCGCCGGCGTCGTGTAGGTCGCCGAGGTCGCGCCGGCGATGGGCGTGTAGGTCGTGCCCCCGTCTCTGCTGGATTGCCACTGGTAAGTCGGCGCGGGCGTGCCCGTGGCGATGACGCTGAAGATGGCGCTCGCCGCGACCGCGACGCTCTGACTCGTGGGCTGCGTCGTGATCGTGGGCGCGGCCAGCGTGCTGCTTGCGCCGCTGTCGGTCGTGCCGCTGCCCCCGCCTCCACAGCCCGTTGCAAGATCGGCCAGTGCCGTCATCGCCAGCAGCTTGAGGAGTTGGCGTTTGCGCTTGTCGTCGACGAGGTGCATGGTTCGAGCGCTCGATGGAGGGTGGAACGGCCGGCGCCGCAAAGAGCAGGCTGCCCACTCTAGCAAGAGTCAAAACCGGGCGCTTGGCGATCTTCGGGCCGAAGCCTCCCAACCCCTCGATAGTGGGCGCAGGCGGTGGCTGGAACTGTGCCACCGGCGGCAACCGGTGCCCATTCGGGTGAGCCTGCCCTTCACCCGCTATCAGCCCGTTGCGAGCGACGACGGCGCCGCGCGGCCGCGCGGCCCCACAGGCCCGGCAGGTGGTGCCCACCTTGATGTGCTTTCAAGGACTCTAGGTGACCCTTTCGGCAGGTTGTACCGCCTGGCTTTCAGGCGAACCAGCTCCAGGCAAGGCGTGGTCTTCGATCAGTTGCACCAGGTGTCCTGGCACTTGGAGGACAGGACGCCGGCGAACGACTGGTACGCCTAGCTCGTGCCGCCGCGCCCACAAGGGCTCAAGCTGGCCGTGAGCACGGGGCCGCTGCCCCGGCTCGGCCTGAAGGGCCGGGTGGCCTAGAAGGCAAGGCGCTTCGGGTATGCCCCGGGTGGCCCCCGGCAAGCTCAAGGATCTTGATTCAACGTTGGTATCGTCGGCGTGCCGCAACCGCCGACATGCCGCGTGCATCGCAGGTTCCGAATCGATGTTTGGGCATGTGCCAAGGCAGCGGCACTCACCGCGACAACTTCGAGGAGACAACATGATCGGGAAAGCAGCCTTCAGCACCGTTGCAGTGGCCACGCTCTTCGCTTGCACCACGCCGGCGGAACCCCCCGGGACCCAGGCCGCCGTGGACCAGTACGTCGCCGAGGCCCAGCGCATTGCGGGCACGGACCTGAAGTTCCTGATGCCTGTCTGCAACCCGCAGCCTGCCGTCCGCGCGACACCCGGCCCAGCGATGGACGAGATGCTGGGCAAGCTGATCAACCAGCCGCCCCCCGAGCCGGGACAGGCCTTCGACAATCTCTTTTACGTCGGCGCGACCTGGGTCAGCGCCTGGGTGCTGAAGACCAGCGAGGGGCTGATCCTCATCGATGCGCTCAACAACGCAAAAGAGGCGTCCGACCTCATCGAAGGAGGCATGCGCCGGCTGCGGCTGGACCCGGCGCAGATCCGCTACGTGCTCGTCACGCACGGCCATGGTGATCACTATGGGGGTGCGCAAATGATCGCCGAGCGCTATGGCGCCCGCATCGTAGCCAGCGAGATCGACTGGAAGATGATGGAAACAGGGCTCGAGTTCGACTCCACGCATTGGGACCGCCCGCCCCGCCGAGACATCGCCGTGAAGGACGGCGACACGCTGACCCTGGGCGACACCACCGTGCGTTTCATGGTCACGCCGGGCCACACCCTGGGCACGATCTCGCCGGTGTTCGATGTGCGCGACCACGGCCGGATCCACAAGGCCATGATCTGGGGCGGCACTTCTTTCAATTTCGGCAGGGATATGGGGCGCCTGGACTCGTACATCGCGCAGACCGAACGCATGCGCCAACTCTCGGCGCAGTGGGGCATCGACGTGCCCTTGAGCAATCACCCCGCCGTCGACGGCACGGTCGCCAAGCTCAAGGCACGGGCGGACGACCCGACCGGCCCCAACCCCTTCGTCAGCGGCCAACCGGTGGTGGATCGGGCCATGCGCGTGCTCAACGCCTGCGCGCGAGCGCAACGAGGGCGCTTCCTGCTGGCGCCAACGGCGGGTGCCTCGCCGCGCGAAGCCGGCGTTGGCCAGGTCGCTGCCGCGGCCGACGCACCCAGCCCAGGCTTGGCCGCGATCCGACTGCCGTTTCCCAACGTCGCCGAAGCCGGGGATCACGCCGGTCTGTAGGCGCGACGGGCCTGACTTGCCCGGCGCCGCCCCGATCGCGCGCAGAGTTCACGGGCCAGGGTATCCCGGGCTGTCCGCGTGCAGTCGCATCGACAAGGTGGCAGCAGGCCCCGGGAACAGCCACTCGCTAAACAGGTCGAAGGTCAGGTTGGCACTGTGAAGCAGGGCATCCCGGCCGCCCGGCACATCGTCACCTTCGGCCGGCACCGACGCACAAAAGGCCTTCCACCGGGCGCCGGTCTGCGTGCCATAGCCGTCGAAGAACGACGCGCCAGACGCCGCCGTCAGGCCCAGGTGTGCGTGCAGGTGCTTGATGATGATCTGTCCGCCCAGTGTGGCGCCTTCGATGACGTAGAGGCAGCCCCAGAGCTGCGCGGGGTCGATCAGCGGCGGCAGGCGGGTGCAGCGCGGCAGGGCGGCGATGCGGGCCTCGTCGTCACCCAACACCTGCAGGTCGCGCCGCAGGCGCGGGGTCTTGTGCCGCAGGGCGTAGTCCACGCCGACCGCACCCCACCACGGCAGGGCCCGGAGTTGTGCTTCCAGCGGGTCATAGAAGCCGAACAAGCGCTGGACGAAGTGCCGGTAGGTGGCGTGAGACAGATTCGCGTCGAGCAACGGCAGCTTCCGCTCCAACGCCGCGTGGCGAGAACTGGTGGCTGCTTTCAGGCATTTCAACATCGTGGGAATCCCGTGCGTGGGCCTTCAGCTTGCCATTGAAAGCGACTTGGGTCGAGGTCTTTCTGGCCAGCAACCATGCCACACCGCCCTGCAAGATATACATGTGTTTACGGCGTTATGTGCGGAAACGTACATACGCGCTGGGGGGTGTGCGGCATTCTTGTGACAGGTCGCGTCTGACGCAGTAAAGCGGGCCTACGCTTTGCCGTGGCCTCTCGCTCATCGTCTCGGCAATCGCCTCAGCCCCTGGCCCCACCCGATTCACCAAGAGGTCGTTGCACACAGTGAGCCAGCCAGCCAACGGGGATCCGACGCCACCCTGGGGCTCCGGCCCCTACAGCATCAAGAGACATGGCACCACGCTGGCCACCTGCGACAGCGAGCCGGTGCAAACGCCAGGCTGTATCCAGTCGCACGGCGTGTTGCTGGTGTTGCGGTTGGGCGACCTGCACATTCTGCAGGCCAGTGAAAACACGCTGCAGCACCTGGGCCAGGCACCGGAGGCCTTGCTGCACCAGCCGATTGCCCGCGTGGTGGGTGCCGAGCACGAAGCCCGCCTGCGCGAGATGCTGGCCCGCGAGTCCCTGGGCCGTGGCGCTGCCTACGCCTTCACCCTGCCGGCGCGCGCGGGCATGGCGGCCCTGGATGTCTGCCTGCACACCAGCGGCGGGGTCGCGGTGCTGGAGTTCGAAGGGACGGGCCGCGCTGACCAGCGCGCCGACGACGACTTCTTCATGCTGGTCAAAGCCGCCGTCGGCCGCCTTCAGGCCCCCGGCAGCGTGCGCGCTTTCTGCCAGCAGGTGACCCAGGAAGTGCGCGCCATCACCGGTCTGGACCGCGTGATGGCCTATCGCTTCCACGCCGACCACCACGGCGAGGTCATTGCCGAGAGCAAGCGCGACACGCTCGATCCCTGGCTGGGCCTGCACTATCCGGCCGCCGACATTCCGCAGCCCGCGCGCGAGATCTTCAAGCGCATCTGGATTCGCCCGCTGCCCGATGCAGCCGGCCCGTTGATGGAACTGGTGCCGCTGGCCAACCCCGATACCGGCCTGGCGCTCGACATGACGCACTGTGCGCTGCGCGGGGCGTCGGTCATGTATTCCGAATACCTGGCCAACATGGGTGTGGCGGCGTCGCTGACGATGCCCATCATGCGCGACGGCGAACTGTGGGGCCTGATTGCCTGCCACCACTACACCACCACGACCTTCCGGTACGAGGTGAGGGCCGCGTGCGAATTGCTCTCGCAGGTGGCTTCGCTGACGCTGAAGTCGGCGGAACAGGCCGAGCAGCTGGCCTACCGCCTGAGACTCGAAGACGTCCATCAGCAGCTCGTCGTCCGCTCGGCGCGCGAAGGCGACCTGCTGGCGCTGACCGCGTACGAGCCATCGCTGCTGGATGCCATCGATGCGGGCGGCGCGGCGCTTTACCACCTGAACCGCTGGTGGTGCATCGGCAGCGTGCCGGAGCTGGCCCAGCTCGACCAACTGGCCGCCTGGTTGTACGAGCGGCCAGAATTTGCGCCGGACTCCACGTCCACGGCGAGGCCGGTCTACGCCACCGATGCCTTGGCCAGCGTGTGTCCGT
The DNA here is from genome assembly GCA_903822435.1 of uncultured beta proteobacterium. Classification (GTDB taxonomy): domain Bacteria; phylum Pseudomonadota; class Gammaproteobacteria; order Burkholderiales; family Burkholderiaceae_C; genus Rubrivivax. Next base: position 20,513 of record CAIJPE010000072.1, read on the forward strand.
CTGCCGTCGGGTTGGAAGACGTCGCCAGCGGCTTGCTCGCCACCGTGTTCTCGCGCCAGCGGCGCGGGCTGCTGGTCTGGTTCCGGCCCGAGAAAATGCGCACGGTGAAGTGGGCCGGCAACCCGGACGACAAGCCGGAGAAGGCCGGCCCGCAGGGCATGCGGCTGAGCCCGCGCGTCTCGTTCGAGATCTTCATCGAATCGGTCCGCGGCCGCTCGCAGCCCTGGTCGGACATCGAGGTGGACGCTGCGCTGCGCCTGCGCATGCTGGTGCTCGAACTCGTGATCACACGCAGCGAGCGCCTGGCCGACCTGAACGCCGACCTTGCCCGCAGCAACGAAGAGCTGGACGCCTTTGCGTATGTCGCGTCACACGACCTGAAGGAGCCTTTGCGCGGCATCCATCGCTACGCCCACCACTTGCTCGAGAGCGCCAAGGCCAACAGGGGCGACCAGCGCGAAGACCTGCAGCGCGTGGAGGGCCTGATGAGGCTCACTTTGCGCATGGACACCTTGCTCGACTCGCTCTTGCACTATTCGCGCGTCGGCCGCATGGAGCTCGAGTATGAGGCGGCCGACCTCAACGCCGTGGTGGCCGACGCCATCGAGATGACCGGTGCCCGCCGCAACGACAGCCATTCCAGCATCGTCATCCCAAGGCGCCTGCCCACCGTGCAGTGCGACTCGGTGCGGGTGTGCGAGATCTACAGCAACCTGCTGGCCAATGCCTTGAAGTACAGGCGGCAAGAGGTCGCACAAATCGAGTTGGGCTACGTGGGAGCGACCGAAGCCGCCGAGCGCCCCAATGCGCCCGCCGCGTGTGCCGGGCACGACATCTTCTACGTGCGCGACCAGGGCATCGGCATCGATGAACGGCACTACGAACAGGTGTTCCGCCTGTTCAAGCGCATGCATGGGCGCGACGAGTACGGTGGCGGCGTGGGCGCTGGCCTGACCATCGTGCAGAAGCTGGTGCATCGCCACGGCGGGCGCGTGTGGATCGACTCCAGGCTGGGCGTCGGCACCACGTTCTACTTCACGCTGCCGGGCACGCGGGCGTGGCCCGGCTGATGCGCCTGCGCCACATCGTGGCGGTCGAAGACTCCGATGAAGACTTCGACACCATCCAGGACGCCGCCAGCCGCGGCCAGATGCTGCACCCCATCGTGCGTGCCCGCTCCGGAGCCGAGTGCATGCGCCTGCTGCGCAGCAGCCCAGGCAGCCGCGACGCGCTGACGATGCTGGTGCTGCTCGACCTGAACACACCCGGCGACGATGGGCGCGACGTCTTGCGCCGGGTGCGCAACGATGAGGCCCTCGCGGCCCTGCCGGTGGTGGTGCTCAGCGCCTCGGCCAGCCCGCGCGACCTGCATTTCTGCTACACCCATGGCGCGAACGCCTACCACGTCAAACCCGTGGACCACGCTTTGCATCTGAAGGTGCTGCAGGACATCTTTGCGTATTGGTTGTGCAGCGTCGTGCTGCCGGCCTGAGCCCCGAACCGTGTGATGGAAAAAGCGCCCTGGCACATCCTGCTGATGGAAGACAGCGCAGAAGACTGTGCGGACATGCGCCAGATGCTGCTGCGTGCGGGCACCCGCCGCTACCGCTTCAGCGAAGCCCGCTTCGGTGCTGAAGGCGTTCGCAAGCTGCTGACGCTGGAATGCGGGCCGGTCGACTGCTTGCTGCTCGACTACGGCTTGCCCGACATGGATGCGCTGGAAGTCCTGGCGGCCCTGCGCAACGGGGCTGACATGCCGCCGTGCCCGGTGGTGGTGATCACCGGTGCGGCCGTCGAGGAAGGGCAACCGCTCTTGAGTGCCGGTGCGCAAGACTTCATCGGCAAGCGCTGGACCAATGCCGACAGCCTGACGCGGGCGGTGGAAAACGCCGTGGACCGCTACGCACTGCAGGTCGAGCGCCGCCGTGCGGAAAGCGCGCTGCGCGTTTCCGAGGCGCGCTACAGGGCCCTGTTCAACTCCATCGATGCCGGCTACGCCGTCGTGGAAGTGCTGTTGGGCGAAAGCGGTACCCCCATCGACCTGCGCTACGTCCAGGTCAATCCGGCGTTCGCGCGGCAGACCGGTCTGGCCGAGGTCGAAGGCCGGACGTTGCGGGCACTGGTGCCGGACATCGAGGCTTCGTGGGCCGAGACCTGCGCCGCAGTGGCCCTCACGGGGGAGCCGGTCCGCCTGGAGCGGTATTCGGCGGCCTTGCGGCGCTGGTTCGACATCTACACGTTTCGCCTGGATCCTCCGGAAGCGCGCGAGGTGGCGATGCTGTTCCACGACACCACCGCGCGCAAGAACAACGAGGTCGCGCTGGTCGCTGCCAAGGCCGAGGCCGACATGGCCAACCGCGCCAAGTCGCAGTTCCTGCTGAACATGAGCCATGAACTGCGGTCGCCCCTGAGCTCGATCCTGGGCTTCACGCAGTTGATCGGAAGCGGCCAGCCGCAGCCCACGCCTGCGCAGCAGGAAAGCGTCGAGCAGATCCTGCACGCCGGTTGGTACCTGCTCAGCCTGATCAACGAGATGCTCGACCTGACGTCCATCGAGTCGGGCAAGATGGTGCTCACATCCCACGCCATGTCGATTGCCGATGTGCTTGAGGACTGCCGTGCTCTGATCGAGCCGCAGGCCCAGCGCTGCGGCATCCAGGTCAGCTTCCCGACGCTCGGCAGGCCCTGCCTGGTGCAGGCCGACCCGGTACGGACCAAGCAGGTGATCATCAACCTGCTGACCAACGCGATAAAATACAACCGCGTCGCCGGAAGCGTCCACGTGCGCTGCACCGCGGCCCCTGGGCAGCCTGTGCGCGTCAGCGTGGAAGACACGGGCCAGGGGCTGACACGGGCACAGATGGACCAGCTCTTCGATCCCTTCAACCGTCTGGGACAGGAAGGCGGTACCGAAGCGGGCACGGGCATCGGCCTGGTGATCTGCAAGCGCCTGCTTGAACTCATGGGCGGCCGCATCGGCGTCGAGAGCACGGCCGGCGTGGGCAGTTGCTTCTGGTTCGAGCTGGAGCCCGCCCATGAACATGAACTCTGCGCTGACCTGCGCACCCCCGCTTGAGGACATCACCGCATGCCGACCCCTACGCCGACCCCCAGCGACAACGAAGGCCTCCATGGCATTGCCAGCGAAGCCGAAGCCGAAGCCGTCATCTTGAAGTCCCGCATCCTGGTCGTTGACGATCAGGAGGCGCATGTGCGGCTGCTCGAGCGCCTGTTGCACAGCTTTGGCTACGCGAACGTGAGCTCTACCGGGGACCCTCGCCAGGTGGGCGCGCTGCACCGCCAGCACGGCTACGACCTGATCCTGCTCGATCTTCAGATGCCCGGCCTGGATGGCTTTGGCGTGATGGACCAGCTGCGGGCCGACGCGGCCAGCAATTGCTTGCCGGTGATCGTGCTGACCGCCCAGCCCTTGCACAGGCTGCGGGCCCTGCAGGCCGGGGCTCGCGACTTCATCAACAAGCCATTCGATGTGGTCGAGGTCAAGGTCCGGATCCATCACATGCTGGAAGTGCGCGGGCTTCAGAAGAGGCTGGAAGCCCATAACCGAGACCTGGAGCGCCTGGTGCGGGAGCGCACCGCCGAGCTGGAGGAGAGCGAAGCGCGCTTCCGCAGCCTGACTGAATTGGCTGTCGACTGGTATTGGGAACAGAACGAAGCGGGCAAGTTCACCCGAGGTTCAGGCCCGGTGATGCAGCTTCTGGACGGCGACGATGTGCATGACGCTGGCCCCCCCGACGTGCGCGCTGAAGTGGGCGACACCCGTCACGACCTGGACCCATGGGACGCCGCGGAGCGCCAGAAGCTGCGTGACAACATCAAGGGTCGACAGCCCTTCCTCGACCTGGTCATGCATCGCCGGCGCGAAGACGGGTCGCGGCAGCAGTTCAGGATCAGCGGCGAACCCATGTTCGATCGCACCTGTCGCTTCACCGGCTACCGAGGCGTCGGGGTCGAAGTGCTCTCGGACCGCTAGGGCGTGCCGACCGTCTGGCCCCCCCACGCCGCACCGGAGCACGGTCGCCGCACCACCGTGCAGGGCGGTCGCGGTGGGGCAGGGTACGCAGTCAGCGTGGCGGCCGCGACCCAGGCCAACCGCCTCTTGGCACAGTTTCCCGAGGAGGCCTGTCGCCCGTGGGCGGATCATCTGGAGACGGTGGACATGCGGCTTGGCGATGTGCTGCACGAGCCAGGATGCAGGGTCAGCCATGTGTATTTCCCCGCCACGGGCATCGTCTCCCTGGTCCACGTTCTGGAGAATGGGGCCTTGGCGGAAATCGCCGCCGTGGGCAACGAGGGCCTGGTGGGCATCTCGGCCTTCATGGGCGGCAACTCCACGCCGAACCAATCGGTGGTGCGGGCTGCGGGCCGCGGCCTTCGCCTGCCGGTCGCGGTCCTGGTGCATGCCTTCGAGCGTGGGGGCCCGGTGGCCCAGTTGCTGCTGCGCTATACCCAGGCGCTGATGACCCAGATGTCCCAGACGGCCGTCTGCAACCGCCACCACAGCCTGGACCAGCAGTTGTGCCGCTTGTTGTTGTTCAGCCTCGACCGGCAGCACACGCTGGAACTCTGGATGACGCAGGAATTGATCGCCAACATGCTCGGCGTTCGCCGGGAGGGCGTGACAGAGGCCGCAGTGGCCCTGCAGAAGGCGGGCCTGATCCGCTACGCTCGGGGCCACATCACGGTGATGGACCGCGGGGCGCTGGAACGGCGCAGTTGCGAGTGCTATGCGGTCGTCACGGCGGAGTACAACCGCCTGCTGCCGGGCAAGCCGGGGCGCATCACCTGAATGCCTTCAGCCGGCTCCGCCAACTGCGGACCGGCAGCCTGCCGCGCCTGGGGGGTCAAGCGCTCGATCACGCCACAATACACGGCTTGTGCAGTCGATCCCCCCATAGCCGTGCCGACATCCGATCCTTCCACTGTCATCATCACCGGAGCCTCCTCCGGCGTCGGCCTGCATGCCGCCCTGTCGCTCGCCCAGCGCGGCTGGTTCGTCGTCATGGCCTGTCGCGACACGGCCAAGGCGGCCCGCGTGGCACAGCAGGCAGGCATCCCGGCGCAGCGCCATGCCGTCCTCGAGATCGACCTCGGCTCCCAGGCCAGCGTGCGCGCCTTCGTCGAGCGCTTCCACGCCCTGGGCCGGCCGCTGCAGGTGCTGCTGAACAACGCCGCGGTCTACCTGCCTCGCCTGAAGTCGCCGCTGCGCTCGCCCGAGGGCTATGAGATCAGTGTGGCCACCAACCATTTCGGCCACTTCCTGCTCAGCCGCCTGCTGCTGGACGACCTGCGGCGCGCCGCCGCGGCCACGGGTTCGAAGGCGCGGCTGATCACGCTGGGGACCGTCACCGCCAACTCCGAGGAGTTCGGCGGGAAGGTGCCCATCCCCGCCCCCGCGAACCTGGGCGAGCTGCAAGGCCTGCAAGCCGGTTTCCAGGCGCCGGTGGCGATGATCGACGGCAAGCCCTTCAAGCCCGGCAAGGCCTACAAGGACAGCAAGCTCTGCAACATGATCATCAGCCGCGAGCTGCACCGGCGCTATCACGCCGAGACCGGCATCGTCTTCAGTACCCTGTACCCGGGATGCGTGGCCGACACCGCCTTGTTCCGCGACACGCCCCAGGCCTTCCGCACGATCTTTCCCTGGTTCCAGAAAAACATCACCAAGGGCTACGTGACGCAGGCGCTGGCCGGCGAGCGCGTGGCACAGGTGGTGGCCGACGAGGCCTTTTCCCAGAGCGGTGTTCACTGGAGCTGGGGCAACCGGCAGCAGGAAGGCCGCCAGGCCTTCGCACAGCCGCTCTCGGCCAATGCCAACGACGCCACGCGGGCCGCCCGCCTGTGGGAGTTGAGCGAGCGGTTCGTTGGGCTGAGTGGTTCAGCTGCGACCCGGGTGCAACACACGGCGCTTGCCTCGTGAGCAAGCTGTGTTTCCTGTTCTTGCGGGTCGGGGCCATCGCGCTGAACTTCGTCGAAGACGGCTTCGACGGCCTTCGCCAGCGCGTGCGGTCGATGCGCTGATTCAGCGCTTCTGGATGATCGCCTGCCAGGCCTTGTCGGCCTCTCGCTCGTAGGACTGCCAGTCGCCCTTCAGCCAGCGTTGCCGGCCCGGTTCGGCGTAGAACAGGAACAGCTTGTCGCCGAAGAACTCCCACACCTGCCCGTCGGTGCGCACCAGGCCTTCGCCAGTGGACAACGCGTTGGCGCAGAAGCCATTGAACCGTGGCGCGTAGGCAGCGGGGTTCGCAGAGAACCGGTCGGCACTGGCCTGCGAGGCGAAGCGCCACGTCGCGCCCAGGTACTTCACCTCGAAACGGCTCTCGCCTTCGCTGACGCGGTGCGACTGCCGGACCGCCGCCTCATGGTAGGACACGGTGTCCTTGCCGCCGATTGCGGTGCTGCCGAACAGGCTGGTGCTGACCGGTTCGGCGGCCCATGCCGCGGCGGCCGCGACGTTGGCCATGAGAACGAGGCAGAGTTTGCGGACCAGGGTGTTCATGGCAGGCTTTCGGGGCAGGGGAAGGGATGAAGGACAGGGGTCGATGCGTCGTCGATCCGCAGGGCGTCTTCAAGCCGATAGACCGGCCCGTGGGTGATCCGTTCGAAGTACGAACGGTGCGCATCGGTGCCCGCCGGCCACTGTGCGACGAAACGTCGCTGCACCTCTGCCGCATCGACCTCGATCGCGATCGCGTCGATGTGGACCCCGCCGTGCTGCAACCCGAAGCGCCGCTGAGGACCGCCGAAAGGGCGCGTCGCGATCCGGGTCAGCAGACCGGCCGCGTCGCCGGCGAAGTTCGGCATGCCCGCGGCACCGTTGTTGCAGACCCAGCGCAAGGTGCCACTCGCGCGCAGGGCCTGGAACACGGGCAGGCAGGTGTGCGTGCACGCGTACAGGTCGACACCGGACTGTTCGAACCATCCGCGCACCACGTCGCGGTGGCCTTCATCGCGCAAG
>CAIJPE010000073.1 GCA_903822435.1 uncultured beta proteobacterium
CGATGCCCGCGGAAGGCTTCCGCGATGCGCTGGAGCATGCCGACAACGACGCCGTCAGTGCCGCAGCTGAACTCGATCGCTTCGATTTCGGCGGCCACGGCGGCGCGCCGATGCCGCCCACCTGCACGCCCGGTCACCGCCGCAGCGTGCATGGGGCCCTTCTCGATCACACGCGGGGCGGCGGCTGGTCCTTGGTTTTCCGGCCATTCGTGCGCGGTAGGCGCTACCGCGGCGGCCCTTCCATTCAGGGTGTGGACCTACTTGACGATGTCGGAGGTCTGAATGTCGCGCAGTCTGCCCTTTCACGCGTGCGAACCGCCCTTCGGTTTCTCGGCCAACGGGACTTCCGTCTACCCGGTGATGGCCGTACCGTTGATCGGCGGTACCTTCAACACCAGACCTTCCTCGGCCACCTTGCCGTTTGAGGCGTGGCGCGAAGCGCAGTTCTGTTGGTACAGGAGCGCACCGTCGTCCGCCGTGTGGGGCATCGGGATCCAACAGCACAGGTTCGGCAGGACAATGTCTGCCGGGATCTTCGTGGTGAGCACAAAGGCAGGCACAGGCCGGCCGCTGGCGAGATCGGTGTCGTAGAAGCTCGCGCTGTACCTGCGCCCGCACATACGAATTTGACGTATCCGGCGGATTATCCGCAGCCGATTTGTCGATGCCGCCCGGGGAGCCGGCGCATTCGCCACCAACCGATCGTCTGCGCCGCTACCAACACCCCCCCTTAGGGACTCCCTACCGCATGCTCCGCGCAGTAATTCTGCGCATCGGCACGCGACAGCTTCTTGATCCGTTGCTGGTACAGCACGCATGCATTGATCGCCGGTTGCTTGTTCTTCGGCTTGGGCTTGATGTCCCCACCGCCCATCTGCCCTCCCAAGTCGTTGAGGGCGGCGACTGCACCTTTCCATTGCGCGCATTCAGGGCCCGATCCGCAATTCGGCAGGGGCGCCGGATTCTCGGTGCGAGCAGCGTAAGTAGTCGTGGCACCCACGATGCATAGGCAGAGCAGGGCAAACCGATTCAGGTTCATAAGGATCTCCTCAAGAGTGTCGTGAAATGGACGTTGCAGGACGGCCGCAGCGGCAGGCACCCGAACCACCGGTGGAGGCCAAGGTGAGATCTGCCAAAGGTCATTCTTCGTCGGCGACCGTTATGCGAGCGTGATGGCTGCCGACCGAAAAGGGGCGGGCATGCTGCCGTAACGCGCGCATCACGCCCGGCCGCCGACACTCGGGGATGCGCACTGCCTACGGGCACACCGCATGGACCCTCCACCGACCTGTCTGCCAAGGCCCACGATGTCTGCTGCCCACTCCGAGCGCTGGTCTCGCATCCTCTTGACCTTGGGGTTGCAGGGGCTGGCGCTGATGGGCGCGTTGATGCCGTTCCCTGCCGCTGCGCAGGCACTCGACCTTGCGGACTGGAGCCGAGTTTCGAAGGACGGCGTGGCCTTGTACGTGCCGCACGGTGAGCGCGGCGAAGCCGCACAGCTCATCGAGTTCGAGCTTGCCGCCGGTCCGACAATCGCCGAGCCGATGCTCGCCCAACTGTCGCTCTGGGTGCAACAGTCGCGCACGCTCGCAGCCGCCGGCAAGCCGGGGCCGGTGGAAAGGCTGGAGGGCGCGGCAGGCGTCTGGCGGCTGCAGGTTTGCAGTTGGATGTCCGGCTCGACCCCGACGTTTGCGCTGCTGGCCGTCCTGCCGGGCGCGGAAGGGGGCCGGCGCGTGGTGTTCGTCGGCAACTCTGCCGAACGTTTCAAGCGTTACGTGCCCGTGGTTCTGGTTGCATTGAAATCGGCGCCGCAGACAGCGGCCGCGGCCGCTTCGGCCAGCGCCAGTACCGCCGCGGCGACAGGCTCGACGGCAACACAGACGGTCCGCACCGACCAACCCTTGATCGGCGTGGCGCTGCCGCTGCCGGGCGATCTCAAGCGCCTTCGCATTGGCGACCTGACCGGCATTTGGACGGCGGACACGGCCTTTCGCAATCAGCGGATCGAGATCAAGGAGAAGACGGACCACTTCGCAGAAAAGGTCACGGTCACGACCTCGGTCGTCGAAGACCACGCGCTCGGTCAAGGCGGACAGTACCTCAAGGTTCGACCGGACGGTCGCTATGAGTATGGGTACGCTTTTAGCCTGAAGGCCGGCTGTTGGAGTCGCCAATCGCACGAGGGCCGCGCCGAGTTGGTGGACGGCGTCCTGACGCTGTCGCCCGGCGAAATGCGCGATGCCACCGAAGCCGAGCCGGGCGCCTCAGGCACCGATTGCCCCACGACCACGCGCCGCAGCCCCGGCGTGCCGCAACGGTATCGGCTCGACGTGGCCCCTGCGCAATCCTTCTACGGCCTGCCGACTTATGCGCTCTGGCCGACGGCGTTGGACAACGCGGGCGCGATGGGCACCTTGGTGCGCGTGGAGTCACGGCCGCGACCTGCCGTGGCCCTTCGCTCGCCACAGCTCGAGGCACCCACGCTCTTGCCGGGCCGCGAGCTGACAGGCACGTGGCGCGTGGTCGCAGCCCACGGAGCCGACCCGATGGACAAGGTGGCGCCTTCCGAGGGCCGCTATGAAGCCCGGCTGAGCATCGTTCCCGGCGGCCGCTACGAGCTGAGCATGCAGCTTCCGAACGTCGCCCACTTTCCGCTCTGCCGGCGCAAGCTCGTTCTCGTGGAACGCGGCAGCGTTCGACAATCGACGCTGCGGATCCAGCCGAATGATCGAACGGCCGCCAGCGGCTCGCTCGAACTGTATCCGACGCAATCCGAGCTGACCGACGAGGTGACGCAATGTGGCCCCGACAATGCACACCGCCAGGTGCAATTGCCCCCTGCGCCGCGTCACTACGTCATTCGCCTGGTCATGGCCGACGGCATCACCGGTCGACCGGGTGCAACAGACCAGCTGTTCCTCGGATTCCAGGATCGCGATGACAGCCACCGCACGCAGTGGGAATTCCTGACCGTGCCGGACGTTGCCGGGCTGGAATTTGGTGGCTACCGCCGGCAGTGAATCCGCGCGAGATGGCGCAGGGTGTCGCTACCGATGCGCGAAATGCCATCCCAGCAAGGACACGTTGGTCGGATTGCGGTGCAGGAAGCTGTCGCGAAAGGCCTCTGGCACATCGGTCGCGGCCGTGCGCGCCACCCATTCGGCACCGAGTCGAACCAGTTCATCCGCGCGCTGCGGCTCACCGATGGCCAGCAGCGATCGGCCGCCATGCAGCCACAACTCGCCGCGGTAAATGCCGACGAGATCGACTTCTTCGGCCAGCGCAAGCGCCTGCTCGACATGATGGAGTGCCAAGGCCGGATTCAACGTGGCGGCCAGGGGCGCCGCCCGCACGTGCGCTTCCAGGACCTGGCCACGCCGGCCATGCTGGGCCGCCAGGGTGCGAACCATGGCCAGCAACTCAAGGGCGGCTGTGACGGGCAGGTCGACAGACTGCTCCAACTGCAAGGCTGCGCGCAAGCCCGCGCGGCCGCCGCTCCCGACCAGATCCAGGCCGGCCAGCAGTTCGGCCTCCGCGGGCAAGCCGTCGGCTCGCGCCAGGCGGGCGGCAAGCACATGGAGTCGAACTCGGGCAGGCAGAATGGCCGCAGGCTCCTGGCGGATCTGCGCCAGCAGTTGGCGCGTGCGCGCCGGCTGCCCCAGCTGCAGGTAGATCGCGGCGCGGTGGGCCTGCACCAGGGGCACGGCGGCAGGTATCGACAGCGTCAATCGGCGCTGAGCTTCATCGGCCCAACGCAGCGCCTCGGTATAGCGGCCCAGTTGCGCGCAGGCCTCGGTCAGGTTGACGCAGGTCGGTCCGGTCCCGGCCTGCATGGTCTCGTAGCGCGAAGCCAATTGCAGGGCCTGCAGGCCGAATTGGATGGCCAGCCGCAATTCACCCGCTTCGCGGCGGTTCACCGCCAGGTTGTTGGCCGAGACGGACTGGTTCTCGAATTGGCCCAGGCGTTCGCACAACGCCAGCGCACGTTCGTGCGCTGCGCGTGCGGAGTCGATCTGCCCCGTGCGTTCCTGCGCCGTTGCCACGATGTACCAGTAGCGCGCCAGCGTCTCGACGTCGTCGGTCGTGGCGGCCCAGGGCTCGCACACCTTCGACTGCGCCAGCGCGGCATCGAGCCGTTCGGCTTGCACGAGTTGCTCCAGCAGCGCGACCTCGCAGCGGCCGGTCCACTGCGCGTCCCCCCACTGCCGGGCCAGCCGCAGGGCCTCCTGGGCTGAGTCCAGCGCGGCCTCGTTTTCACGCCGGTGCATCTGCAACTGCACCAGGTTCAGCGCCAGGCGTATGCGTTCCTCGGGAAACAGGGCCAGAGACTGCAGGCGCTCGAAACGCGAACGCAGCAGCTCCACATCGTAGGTCGCGCCCATCGCGGCTTCCAGGGCCTTCAGGCCGGACGAGAAAGCGTCGGCACGCAGGCCGTTCGCGGATTCGATGGCCTCCTTTTCGTCCAAGAAGGCCACGCGGTCGGCGTTGCGAAGGGCCGTCCTGGCCATGTCGGCAGCCTGGGCCAGCCAGGGGATTGCCAAGGTCGGACGTTTCGCGGCGATCCAGTGCCTCGCGATGCGTGCCGGCTCGCCGCCCTGCTGTTCCAGCCATTGCGCCACTTTTCCGTGGATCACCGCCGCCACGGCGACCGGGATGTCCCGCCGCACGCCATCCAGCACGAGGTCGTGCGCGAATTGCAAGTCCTTCATGACCTGGGCCGAATCCAGTTCATTCAGGGCGTCCACGAGGTAGATGGCTCCCCTTTGCAGGACATGTTCGGCCAGTTCCAGGCGGAAGTCCGTGCCCGCGAGGCTGGCCACGCGCGCCAAGGCCAGGGCATCGGGCGAGAGTTGCGAGACGCGTCGCCGGATGAGCTGTTCGACAGAGGCCGCCCTGGGCAAGGGGCCGCCGCGCGCCAGCCGTTCGATGCCCTGCTCGACCCAGGCCTGCTTCAACGTTTCCAGCACGAACAACGGGTTACCGCCGGTGCGCTGCAGCAGTTCGGGCGCCAGAGCCGCACCGTCCAGGCCCAGCGCCAGTTCTTCTACCAGGGCGGCCAGCGCCGTGGTGTCCAGCGGTTCGATCGCAATTTGCACCAACATGGCCGACTCCGCCAGTGCCGCTTCGAGCATCATCAGGGGCGACCCGGCCTCGGCAGGGCGATAGGCCACGGCGCAGCGCAGCGCTTGCAGGTCAGGCAACAGCGCCTGCAACAGGTCCAGGCTGGCCTCGTCGGCGTGGTGGAGGTCGTCCAACACCAGCCCTTGCAGCCCCTGCAGAGTCAGCAGATGGGCACGGATGGCCTGTTGCAACTGCAGCCGCTGCCCTTCAGGGAATGGTGCACCGGCGGTACCCAGCTCCGGCAGCACCCGCGCAACCTGAAGCCGTTGTTGTGGCTCGAGCGTCGAGGCGCGCCCGGCACCTGCGACGCGCAGAAGGCGGGCCAGTGTCGCGAAAGGGACCGCACCGTCGCCCGGGCGGCCTGCCGAACGCACGATGCCCATCAAGCCCTGGGTGAAATCGGCCAGTAGCCGCGTCTTGCCCATGCCCGCCTCGCCGATGACGGCCACGATGTGATGGCTGCCCCAGGCCGTCCGCAGCGCTGCCGATTCCGCGTCCCGGCCGACCATTCGTGGCGGGCGCAGCACGGCAGCCGGCAGGCTCTGCAATGAACCCGCGCGATGCGGTGCGGCGGCCTGCTCCACCGTCGCCAGCAGCGCAAGGGTGTCGGGAGAAGGACGGGCACCCAGTTCATTCTTGAGCAACTGCTCCCAGGCGTCGAAGGCCGCCAACGCGGCGGCACGGTCGCCAGCCAGGTACAGCAGCCGGATGAGGCGTTGGTGCGCCAGTTCCGACAGTGGGTCGAGCCGCAGCAAGTCGCGCGCGGCCGCCAGCGCTGCAGCGATGTCTCCCGCACCTTGCAGCGCGGTGGCCTGCTCGCTCAGTGCCTCGACCTTGCCTTGGTTGCGTTGTTGCTGCTGCGAGCCGAGCCAGGCGTCGACCTCGGGTGCTTCGGGCAGGCGGCAGGCGGCCAGGAAAACCGCGGCGCCGGCCAAATCGTGCGAAATGCCTTCGGCCAGTCGCAGGATGGTGGCTCCCTCCACGACATCGGCCCCCACCGATTTCTTGAGCTTGAACAAGCGTTGCCGCAGCGTGGCGCGTGCCTGGATATCGCTGCTGGTCGGCCAGAACAGCGCGGCCAGCCTGGCGCGCGGCGTGGGGCCTTCGACGGCCAGCCAGGCCAGCAACGCAGCGTCGCGCAGGGCCAGATGAAAGGCCGACTGCCCTTCGCGCTCGACCTCCAGCGCCTCGGCCAGTCGAAGATGCAGGCGCGGCGCGGATATCGTGGTTCGGGGCAAATCGGACTCCTGGGTCTGGCCGGTCGACGCCTCGATCAAGCTGTGGAAGGCGTGACGCCGATCATGAGGCACGCGGTCGAAGCGTCGTACCGCAGCTGCGGTGGTACTGAGTCAGCGTGGATGCCGAGCTCATTGAGCGGCACGAGACTTGTCTGCTGTCGATGCAGCCGTAGGTGGTCTGTATCAGGGTTGGCGGAGCATCATCGGGAGCTTCGGAGGTGCAGGTGTCGCTCGCAGGCCCCGTCATGCCCGAGCCGGACCGGTCGCCCGTCACGGCACCGCTGCGGTTCGTGGCGGGCGTGCAGCTGAACTCCACCCCGCCACCCGGGAACGTACCGCGCAAGCCGAACGGTTTGTCGCGCGAGTCATCGCCATCACTTTCGCTCACCATGTCGGCGTGGGTGGTGCCTGGCGCAGCACGACTGCGGCCCCGTTCGCGGTGGCACGTTGGGCCACCAGGAGCGTCAACAGCGCGCTGCCCTTGGGCGGGGTGGCTGGGACGGGGTCCTCGGACCCACTGGCTGCAGCGCAGCCGCTTTCGGTCTGATCGCGATGAAAGGCGCATCCCGGCACTTCCCGCAGCCGCGCACATGCGCAGCAAGGACGCTAAGAGACGGGGCGTTAGTCGGGCGTTACGACCCTCCCGCAAGCCGGTCCCGGTCGCGACCAAAGTTCGACCGCCACGCGCCACGGCCAGCGGCCGTAACGGCGGCATCACGGTGCGCTGCGTACATTGGGTCGATCCGATGGAAGGTCCACGGCTCATGCAACAAGCCCATGGCTTCGACACACATTCAAGGATGGAGCGACGATGAAACTGATTGCACGGGTGCTGTTCGCCCAGCTTGTCCTGCCGACCCTGGCGTCGGCGAGTTCCACCAGCCTGGAAATCGAGGCTCGCGCGGATGATTTCGACATTCCGTCTGCGGCGGCCGACTCCCGGCTCTACGCACCCGATCTGACGAGCAGCGGCGCTTTCAGTACGGGTCTGGCGATCAACCCGTTGCTGGGCAATGGTGCGCGGATCGATGCCACCGTGCTGCGGTCGCCGGCACCGTATCTATCGCTTTCGGGTGAAGCGAATGGGGCGATCAACCGCACCGGTAGTGGAACTCTGGCAATGTATGTCGCGGGCTACGGATACGGGAACCTGAGCATGCGGTACCAGGTGACCGTTGTCGGGCCGGGCACGGGCTACGTTCCCCTGCTGATATCCGGCGTGTCGCAAGGCGATATCCTGCCCACTTCGGGCAGCGGCAGCGGGCAGATCTACGCTGCCCTCAGCCTCAGGAACTTGAGCGCCACTTCAGTCGATTCCGTCGGCGACAACGCATTCTCGACCAGCTCCTTTCGCAACCCAGATGGAACTCTCTACTACAACGCCAGCTTCACCGACAATCTGACCCGGGGTGGCGATTGGTCTTTCCGCACATCCTTCCAGTACGCTGCGAGCGTGCGGGGCGGAAGCAGTTTCGATATCGCACTCGTCGCCTCCACGGCGATCTACGATGCCACCGGAGCTGGCACGACTGCTGACGTCAGCGTCGATCCATTGATTGCGATCGATCCCGTCTGGCTGAGCAGTCATCCTGGCTACAGCATTCAGACCGAGGCGGGATTCGGAAATGCGTTGCCCGTACCCGAACCCGGGTCCTGGGCCACGCTGTTGGTCGGTCTGGGGATGGTCGGCGCTGTGCGCCGTTGCCGCGGCGTCAAGTCATCCGCTGGCAAGTACAACATGGCGCCATGTACCCGCGGCCAGTTGATCACGGCGCAGAGCTTGTTGTAGGAGGCCGCGCTCGCCTTCGAGGATCGCGAAGCCGGCGCTGCTGCACTCAGCCCCTTTGATCGGGTCCCTCTGGATTCGTCGACTGCCTGGTGCTTACCAAGCCCCTGGGTCAGCGCCCTCGTCCCAGAACCCGCAGCGGTCTGGTTGCTGCTCGGTGGGCTTGCAGCGGTGGTGTTGCGTGCGCAAACGGCGCGTCGTGCCGATCGCGAGCGCCACCTGCAGTGTCCACGCCTCGGGCCCCCATGGTGCGGCGTTTGACCACCCCCTGCAGATCCCGCTCAGTGCCCTGGTCCAGCCCAATCGATGGCGTGCAACGGTGGGCAAGCTGGGCTCAGCCACCGCCTCTCGCCGGCGCGGCGTGCCGCCAGCCGGCGGGTCACGTGAACCCCATTGCCTTCGTGAGGCGCTAGCCGCACTTCCTCACGGCGATCCACGGCTTCGAAATCCCTTCCGTGCCGCTCAGCGACCCGCAGCGAGCGAAGATCTTCTAGGGTCAGCTGCTCGGCTTCGTGCTCGTCCGCGAGGAGCCCATCGGGCTCGGCATGACCTGGATCCAGCTCGCCCACCCTGAAGCAGCGCGTGACGATTGCACGGTTGACCTGGTTCGACAACCTGAGGCTGGGCAGTGTGCGAGGTGTCATGGTGACACGGGCGAGATCGATTCCGATGATGCGCTGCCACGCAGCCGCGGTCTTGAGCTCGGCGACATCCTCCAAGAAGCCTCGGTGGGGCCGCTACGCTCCGTTCAAGGGCTCTGACGGCAACGGCTGGATCCTCCGTCAGGCGCCCCCAGACTGCTGGAGCGGGGTGATCGACCCGGTCGATTCGTACAGAGAATGGATATCTGCTCCCCGCCGGGTGGTGGTGACGTTCAGGGGATGCTGCCCGTTGCCGGTAAGGGTGTACAGGGTGCGGCCCATCATCGCCCCCACCTCCGTGCGGCCGGCACCGAGGCAAGGTGTCCGCCGTGGTTCTGGAATCAGAAACAGGCGCTGCCCGTCCAGTGCGAAGCTGGGCACCGCCCGGTTCCGCCAGTTCGCCCCGGGGGCGTGCCCTGCACGCCGAGCACCTCGACGAACACTGCGGCGTTGAACGCCACGCCCTCGGTGCGAGAGGCGCACTCCAGCTTGGGCAGGATGTCGTTGACGCAAGCCACGACGCACTGGACGTCGACCTGGTGGGTTCCCACTGGAGCGTCTGGCCTCGCCGAGGCGGATGCGCGCCCGCTTCAAGCCGAGTGGACCGGTGCTGAACATGGACCCGGTTCGCACGCCTGGCCCGATGGGCTCCCGTTGGCCCGCCCGTTCAGCGTTTCGAAGACCTGCGGCCCTTCAACAGCAAGCCCACCAATCCGGCGCCGAACAGGCTGAAGGCGCCAGGCTCCGGAACGCTGCTGACGACGCTGACCGAGTCGAGCGCCCAGTTGTCGTTGCCGCTGTCCGCAGCCACGCTGGTATCGGCGAAACGCAGCGTGCTGGAGGCACTGGCCGCCACGAAGACGAACGAGTGATAGGCCCAGGCGACCTCGGTGTCGGGGATGTCGGCGGATTGCGTGGCAAGCACCGTCGCGCCGTCCACGGCCGTGGCGCTGTACGACTGAGCGCCATTGCCCAGCTGCTGGGCGCTGGTGTAGTAACCCACGGTGTAGCTGACGCCCACGACGGTGTCGAAGGTCTGTTCGATGGACGCGCCGGCGGTGTTGTTGCCCCCGAACCCGACGTTCGCAAGGCCGGACTGCGAGCTCAGGTCGTACAGGCCCGATTGCTCGTAGAACAGCGCGTAGCCGCCCAGGTTCCCGCCGCCGAGCCAGCCGGTGGGGGCGTCGGTCGGTGTCTCGATCGGCGACTGGCCCGTGCTGATTCCAGGGCTTTCGAAGCTGCCGTTCTGGAACGCGTCGGCGCGCGCCGCGGCCGGCACGCCCAAGGCGGCACACATCAGGACAGCGGTCACCAGCCGGGGCGGGTTCGGTTCGCAGCGCATCGCCAGCCGGGCGGCCGGGTCAGGGGAGACGGAAAGGCGGTTCGAGGTGTACACGGCGAGGGACTCCTGTGATCGTTGATGGAACGAACGGAGTTTTGAGGGCGAACGTCTCGCCAGCGTATCGAACTCGACGAAGCTCGACCCCCGGTTCAGGGGGCCAGGAGCCTTACCGCGCCAACGCGATCGCCACGGCTTCCGCCAGAGAGAGCAAGCGCCCGCGGGCCCAAGCCGCGGCACTGTCGCCCGCACCGAGTTGCCGGGCCGCCAGGCGGCGCACGCGCAGAAGGTCGCGTTGCTCGGCCGGCGTCAGCACGCTGCTGCCGTGTTCCAGCCAGAAAACTTCGGAGAAAGCAGCCAGCAGCAGCGCCTGCTCGGGCTGGCGCAGGTGGGCCAGTGCACGTGGCAGGTTCCACAGGCTGTGCGACAGGTTGTAGATCGACATGCTGCGCCAGGCCAGGGCGAGGCTCTCGCGGAACGCATCCACCGCCTGCGGCCAGCGGCGCAACTGGCTCAGCACGTTGCCACGCGCGTCGTTGACGGCCGACAGGCGCCGCCAGTCCTGCAGCGTGGCCGCCTCGGCGGCGACTTCGTCGAACTGGGACAGCGCGCGCTCGACATGGCCGACATGGAACTCGAATACCGCCACGTTGTAGCGGCCCTGGTTCACGGCGTGGCGGTTGCCGAAGGCCTGCCAGTGCGCCAGCGCACGGTGCTGCAGGTCCAGGGCGGACCTGGCGTCGCCGTCGCTGGCATGCACCAGCCACGCTCGAAGCGACAGCAAGGCAGCCGTGAGGTAGGGGTCGCCCGCGGTCTCGGCCAGCACCTGCGCCTGATCGACCATCGGCAGCACCCGCTGCGGATGGCGCATGTCGGTGCGCCACTGCAGCCGCGCTGCCGTGTAGAGGGCGCGACAGTACAGCACGGGATCGGCGGGCGGGTCCGCGAGCGGCACCTGCGCGTGGCGCAGTGCCCCTTCCTTCTGGCCGCCCGCCACCAGCAGGGGCGCAATGGCGCTGTGGCCGCGGATCTGCAGCAAGCGGTCACGGCAGGCATCCACGGCGGCGCTGGCGTGCGCGAGCGCGGCCAGCGGGAGTTCGACGTCCTCCAGGCAGTGGCCCAGGGCCAGCAGCAGGTGCACTGCGTCATCCCCGGCGTCGTCGGTGGTTGCGCTGAGCAGCGCAGCAGCGATGTTGGGCAACTGGGCACGGACCTGGGGGAGCGAAGGCGTGACGGGCAGCGCGCGGCCCCATGCGATGGCCCAGTCGCGCTGCCGTGCGCGCCAGCATGCGGTCTGCTCGGGGCCGAACTGTGCCGCCGCGTACTCGCGGATCGGCTCGTACAGCTGGAACACCCGGTCATCGTCGTCGCCACCGGCCTGGTCTGCGCCACCCGCAGCCCGCGCCTGCACCAGCGAATGCGCCAGGAGCTGGTCCAGCACCAGCGGCACCTGCACCACGCCTGCTTCGACGTGCTCCAGCATATCCAGGCTGCAGCCGCCGGCGAACACCGACATGGCTCCGGCCAGCTGGCGCTGCGGGCCGTCGAGCTGGCGCCAGGTCCACTCGATGACGCGAAGCATCGAGGCATGCCGGGGATCCGGCGCGCTTTTCTCGTTGGGCCGTGCGAGCAGGTCCAGCCGGGGCGTCTGGCCCGGTGCCGCAGCGCCTGCGCGCAGCCTCTTGAGCATGTCCGACGGGGAAAAGGTACGCAGCCGAGAGGCCGCCAGTTCGATGGCCAGCGGCATGCCTTCGAGCTCGGCCACCAGCTCGGCCAGCACGGCATGGTTGCGCGGGCCGACGTGAAAATCGGCGCGCACGGCGGTGGCCCGGTCGACGAACAGGGCCACGGCCGCGCTCGAAGCCACCGCCTGGACGGAAGCGTCGGCCGCGGGCAGCGCCAGCGGGGCGATCGTGTAGAGCTGTTCGCCGTCCATGCCCAGGCTGCGGCGCGAAGTGAACAGCAGGTGCAGCCCTGGCAGGACGGTGCTCAGCCGCAGCCAGAGATCCTCGGCCACGCCCGAGAGCTGCTCGACGTTGTCCAGCACCAGCAACGCCTTCCAGCCCGCCAGGCGGGCGGTGAGCGAGTCGAATGTCGGGTTCGAGGCATCGATTCGCAGCGCCCGGGCCATGGCATCGACCACGTCCTGGCGCAGCACGGCGCTGGCCAGCGGCACGAACACGACCCGGTCGAACGGGTCCCCCTCGTCGTCGTCGCCGGCGTCGTCGTTGGCGATGTGCACGGACGACTTCACCCCATCCTCGCGTGCCATCTGCGGCGTCCGGCCGACATGCATCTGCCGGGCGAGTTCCACCGCCAGCCGGGACTTGCCGCTGCCGCCGGGGCCGAGCAGCGTGACCCACCGGTGCCGCCTGACGAGCGCACCCAGCCGGGTCAGCTGCTCGGTGCTGCCCACGTATCGGGTCAGGAAGTCGGGCAATGTGGATCGATCGGTCCGCAAGGTGCCGCCGCCGGCCCGCTGGCCGATGGCCTCGCCCCAGGCCAGCTCGTGTGCCGGTGCGGGCGCGCCACCCCTGTCGCGCAGCGATGGCGCGGCGCTCGTGGGGGCCGAGGCAGGGCCGGCTCGAACCTCGTCGGCGGTGCGTTCCATCAGCCTGTCGTGCAGGTTCGCCAGTCGCTGGCGCTCCACGAGGATCCATTCCTCGTAGTGGCCCGGTAGCAGTTCGCCCGGGTACAGGGCCAGCGCCGCGGCCGGCTGGCCAGACCGCGCCAGACGCTCGAACTGGTGCACGTCGCACAGCAACGTGCCCGCCACGAGGCGCAGGCTGAGCCGATCGGCCAGCAACACGGGAGCGTGGCCGTGCTCGGGCGGCTCCAGGATGTCCTTCAGGAGCGACAGGGTGTGGCGCAGCCGGCGGCGTCCGATCGGGGCATCACAGCCCGGCCAGAGCGATTCGGCCAATTCCTCACGGGTGTGATCCCGCTGTGGCCACAGCGCCAGCCGGGCCAGCAAAGCCATGACGGCGCGGCTGGGCAGGCGTGTGTAGGCACGTTGGCCGTCGGAGAGCTGGAAACGGCCGAGCAATTGCACCTGCCAGCGGGGCGCCCCCTCCAACGCTGGCGGCGTCGGCGTTGCGAATCCGGGTGCCTGAGGCTGCATGGGCTCGAATCTCGACAAGGGATCTCGGAACGCTTCCATGCGCGGGCCCGTGCCGTCGGAGGACGGCTCAGCGGCCCTGGGCCGGCAGACGCAATCCGAGTTTAGGCCCCCACTGCGGGGCCTCCGGGGCGACCCACCACCGGAACGGGGGTGCTCGATCGAGGGGGTGGATGAACCTGCGCCGATGGTCTCACGCATCGCGGAACCTCGGAAGCGGCGGCGCCCGTCGCGGGCCTCGTGCAGCCCTCCGCTGCGCGGGTGTCGGCGCGCGCGTGACCCATTGCCTGGTCCTCGTACGGCGCAACACCCGGGACACGGGCATTCACCGGCCACGCCGATGGACCACCCCTCAGGCCAGCACCACCAACACCTGGCCGGCCGATACCGGCTGCCCTGCGGCACACAGCACGCGCTCGACGAGCCCGTCGCGCGGTGCCTGCACCGTGATCTCCATCTTCATCGATTCCACGACGACCAGGGCCTGGCCTGCCTTGACCGATGTGCCGGCGCTCACCAGCACCGCCCAGACGCCGCCTGCGACCTGGGAGCTCACCATCTCGCCATCGAGTTTGCCTTCGGAGAGCGCCGCGTCGGTGTCGGCCTCGGCTTCGGTCGGCGTTTCGGCCAGGCCCAGGGTGCTCCAGCGTTCGCGTTCGGCCACGAAGGCCTGATGCTGGACGCGCTTGAAGTCGGCAATGGAGGCGGATTCGTCGCACAGGAGCCGCTCGTAGTCCGACAGCCGGAAGCTGCCCTGTTCGATGCGCAGGGAAGTGCGGCCGTTGACGAAGTCGCGGCGCAGCACCTGCAGCTCATCGGCACTCACCGGGTAGAAGCGGATCTGGTCGAAGAAGCGCAGCAACCAGGGCCGGCCCGGCTCGAACTCGCGGGTGGTCTTCCAGCGGTTCCACATCTGCACCGTGCGCCCGACGAACTGGTAGCCGCCCGGCCCCTCCATGCCGTAGACGCACAAGTAGGCACCGCCGATGCCGACCGCATTCTCGGGTGTCCAGGTGCGCGCCGGGTTGTACTTGGTGGTCACCAGGCGATGACGCGGATCCAGTGGCGTGGCCACCGGCGCGCCGAGGTAGACGTCGCCCAGGCCCAGCACCAGGTAGCGCGCGGCGAAGACGATGTCATGCACCGCCTGCACGTCGGGCAGCCCGTTGATGCGGCGGATGAACTCGATGTTGCTCGGGCACCAGGGTGCATCGGGCCGCACGGACTGCGTGTATTTGTCGATGGCCCGCTGCGTGGCGGGGTCGTCCCAGGACAGCGGCAGCCAGACGGTGCGGCTGGGAACTTCGATGTCGTCGACCGCATCGACTTCCCGCTGCGCCGCGAGCAGGGTGTCCAGCAAGGCCGGCAGCGGCAGGCGCAGGGCGTCGAAGTGGACTTGCAGCGACCGGATGCCCGGCGTGAGGTCGACGATGCCGGGCAGCAGGCCCGCATCGCGTGCGGCCTTCAGCCGCTCCATCAGCGCATGGGCCTGGAAGCGCAGGCGCAGGTCCAGCACCGGCGGGCCGAATTCGATCAGCAGGTAGCGGTCGCCGGCACGGCGGTAGGTGATCTCCACCTTGCCGCCCTCGGCTGGCAGGTGGTGCACGATCGCGTCGTCGGCGGGCTTGGCGGCCGGCCCCGTGGAAACCGCCGGTACCGCCAGCGCTGCCTGGCCGGGCAGGGCGAGGGCGGCGTCCTGCTCGCGGGCCCGTGCCACCGCCTGCGGCATCGTCATCCTGTGGAACCGCACGGTGTGACCGGGGGCGAGTTGGCCGATCTTCCACAGCTCGGCGCTGACGACGGTTGCCGGACACACGAAGCCCCCCAGGCTCGGCCCGTCGGGCCCCAGGATCACCGGCATGTCACCCGTGAAATCGATGGCCCCGATGGCGTAGGCGTTGTCGTGGATGTTCGACGGGTGCAGCCCGGCCTCGCCGCCGTCGGCGCGCGCCCAGTCCGGCTTGGGGCCGATCAGCCGCACCCCCGTCCGGCTGGAGTTGTAGTGGACCTGCCAGTCGGTCTGAAAAAAGACCTCGATGTCCCCGGGCGTGAAGAAGTCGGGCGCAGCGTGCGGGCCCACCAGCACCCCGATATCCCAATGCGCACCATAGGCTGGCACCAGCGCATCCACATCGCCCAGGCGCGGCTGATGCTGCGCGAGGCCGATGTGCAGCACGTCGCCGGCGCGCAGCACGCGGCCGCCATGGCCGCCAAAGCCGCCGAGCGTGAAGGTCGAGGCGCTGCCGAGATACGCGGGCACATCGATGCCGCCGTTTACCGCAAGGTAGGAACGGCAGCCGGCCTCGACGCGGCCGATGCGCAGGGTCTGCCCGGCGCGTACGGCGATGGGACTGTGCACGGGCACGGGCTTGCCGTCGAGCTCCACCGGTAGCGGGGCGCCCGCCAGGGCCACCTCGGCGTCGAAGCGGAACTTCAGCGTCGGCCCGGCCACCGTGATCTCAAGCGCCGCCGTCCCTGGCTCATTGCCGACCAGGCGGTTGGCCAACCGCAGTGCGAGCGAATCCATCGGGCCCGAAGGTGGCACGCCGACATCCCAGTATCCCAGGCGACCGGGCCAGTCCTGGACCGTGGTCTGTACACCCGCAGCGAGCACCTCGAAGGCCCGGCTGGGCGCCGAGAAGTCGGCCAGGCTGCGGGTGGTGTGGCGGCCTTCGAGGAAGGGCGTGAACGCGCCCAGCGCGCGCAGATAGTCGAGGTTGCTCTCAAGCCCCGCCAGGCGGGTGTGCTGCAGCGCCGCGCCGAGCCGCGCCAGCGCTTCAGCACGGTCCTTGCCGTGGGCGATGAGCTTGGCCAGCAGCGGGTCGTAGTGCGCGCCGACCTCGGTGCCGCGTTCGACCCAGGTGTCCACGCGCACGCCTTCGGGGAAGAAGGCCTCGGTCAATGTGCCGGTCGAGGGCTGGAAGTTCCTGGCTGGGTCTTCGGCGTAGATCCGGGCCTGCACGGCGTGCCCGCTGGCCTGGATGCGCAGGCTGTCCAGCGGCGGCAAAACGCCCGCGCCCAGCCGCACCATCCACTCGACGATGTCGATGCCCGTCACCGCCTCGGTGACGCCATGCTCGACCTGCAGCCGCGCGTTGACCTCCAGGAAGTAGAACTCCTGCGTCGTGGCGTCGACCACGAACTCGACCGTGCCGGCCGAGCGGTAAGCCGCGGCCCGTGCCAGCTGGCAGGCGGTCTGAAGCAGCGAGGCGCGAACCGATGCCCGCAGGTGCGGCGCCGGTGTCTCTTCGACCACCTTCTGATGGCGCCGCTGCAGCGAGCAGTCGCGCTCGCCGAGCGCGACCACGCCACCCTTTCCGTCTCCGAAGACCTGCACCTCGATGTGGCGGGCATTGGCGATATAGCGCTCGAGGAAGACGCCCGCGTCCGAGAAGTTGGCCTGCGCCAGGCGCTTGACGGTATCGAAGGCCGTGCTGAGTGCGCCGGCGTCGGCGCACATCTGCATGCCGATGCCGCCGCCGCCAGCGCTGCTTTTGAGCATCACCGGGTAGCCGATGCGCTGCGCAGCAGCCAGCGCGTCGCCCAGCTCGGGCAGCAAGCCGGTGCCGGGCAGCAACGGCACGCCGGCTTCGGTGGCCAGCGCACGTGCTGCATGCTTCAGGCCGAACAGCCGCATCTGCGCCGGCGTGGGCCCCAGGAATGCCAGCCCCGCGGCCTCGCAAGCCTCGGCGAAGGCTGCGTTCTCGGACAGGAAGCCGTAGCCGGGGTGGATCGCCTGGGCCCCGGTCTGCCGTGCGGCGTCGATCAGCCGGTCGATCCCGAGGTAGCTGGTCGCCGGCGCCGCGGGCCCGACGCAGACCGCCGCGTCGGCCATGGCCACGTGCTTCGAATCGGCATCGGCCTCGGAATACACGGCCACGGCCTGAACGCCCATGCGCTTGAGCGTGCGGATGATGCGGCACGCGATGGCGCCACGGTTGGCGATCAGGACCCGTGTGAACATGGTGCGCCGGGAAGCCTCAGAAGGTGTACTTCACACCCAGCGTCAGCGTGCTCTTACCCAGGTCCCGGCCGTTGAGGTCGTGATAGAAGGTGCCGTCGCCCTTCTGGGTCGTCGTGCCCAGCAGCGTGCCGGTGACCACCACGCCATTGCCGAAGTCCTTCGAGAGGGCCAGCGAGTAATCGGTGTAGTTGCCCTGGTTGCCGCCGGCGCCCTGGTTGGGGATCCATTGGTGGCCGACGTGCGGTGTCAGCGTCATGCTGTTGCCCAGGTCGTAGCCGAAATTGAAGTCCAGGTACTGGCTGCCCTTGCTGTCCAGGTTGCCCAGGAAGTTGCCGATGCTTCGGTTGTAGTTGAGATTGAAGATGCTGTAGGTCAGATGCAGGTAGACCTCGGTCGTGCTGGCGTTGGCGAAAGCGCCGGCGCCCGGCGTGCCGTCGGCGCCCGAGTTGTTGCCCGGGTACTGGTACGTGATGATGCCGACGTCGTAGTTGGTCTTGTCCGCGATCTCGTCGCGGAATCCGCCGTACAGGTCGACTTCGATGCCGCCCTTCGTCGCGCCGTTGAAGTCCTTGACCCAATTGACGTTCGAAGCGAAGGTGCCCAGGTAAATGCCGCTCTTGTGGGCAAAGTCGATACCGCCCTGGACGGCCGGCCTGAGGTTGGTCTGGGCAATGCCGCGCACGCGGTAGTCGCTGACCGCACCGATGTTGTAGCTGATCGAGTACTCGGGCTCCGGGCCCTGTTGCTGGGCGTGGACCGCCGTCGTGGCCAGCAGCGCGGCGGTGCAAAGGAGGGGGCAGGTGGCAATCTTCAAGGTGTTCTCCATGGCTAGGAATGGGATGGGGTCGATCAGTGGGGGATCTGGATGGGGGGAATGACGGCGGCCAGCAGCCGAAGCTGTCCGGTGATGACGCCGCGCCGGGTGATCATCTGGTTGGCGATTTGCTGCAGGGCCTGTGCATGACCCTGGACCAGGATCACCTCCATGACCTGTTCATGGCTCAATTGGACGTGCAGTGAACTGATGACCTCGTCGATGTATTCGTACTGGATGTCGGCCAGCTGGCGCTGCAGGCCCCGCACCGAGCGGTCGTAATGCAGGGTGATGGTGCCCACCATCACCTCGTTGCCGAGCGTGCGCTTGTGCTCCACCAGCGTGGCGTTGACCATGTCGCTGACGGCCTGCGACCGGCTGCCGAAACCGCGCATGGCCACCATCTCGTCCAGTTCCTCCAGCAGGGCCGGGGGCAACGAGACGCTGATGCGGGCAACCGGGGAACCCGGTTTCTTGTCGGTGGGCATCGGCAGGCTTTCTCGCGGTGGACTAGAACATGTAGCTGTAGCGCTCGACTTCCCATGCGCTGACCGTCAGGTGGTAGGCCTGCCACTCCTCGGTCTTGTAGCGGATGAACTCATCGCGCAGTTCCTTGCCGAGGGCAGCTTCCACCAGCGGATCCGCCGCGAAGGCGGCCACGGCCTCTTGCAGGGTCTGCGGCAGGAAGTCGATGCCACGCGCGCGACGTTCTTCGTCCGAGATGGCATAGAGGTTGTCCTCGTTGGGCTTGCCCGGGTCCAACTGGCGCCGAATGCCGTCCAGCCCCGCCGCGAGCACCAGCGTCGCCGCCAGGTACGGGTTCACGGCGCCGTCGGCGTTGCGCGATTCGCAGCGCCCGCCGCCGGCCGGAATGCGCACGGAATTCGTGCGGTTGTTCGAGCCCCAGGAATTGAAGACCGGCGCCCACGAGTAGTAGCTCATCGCCCCGCGTCGCACCAGCCGCTTGTAGCTGTTGACGGTCGGGGCCAGCACGGCGCACAAGGCGCGACCGTGCTGCAGGATGCCGGCAATGAACTGGTAGCCCAGGGGCGTCAGGCCTATGCCGTGCGAGTCTTCGCGCGGGTCGCAGGCGAAGAGGTTGCGGCCATCGGCCAGGTCGAACAGCGACATGTTGAAGTGCGCGCCATTGCCGGTCTTGTCGGCAAAGGGCTTGGGCATCATGGTCGCCAGCAACCCCATCTCACGCGCGTAGTGCTTGGCCATGTACCTGAAGAACGTCAGGCGGTCGCAGGTGGTCAGCGCATCGGCGTACTGGAAGTCGAATTCGAACTGGCCGTTGGCGTCTTCGTGATCGAAGGAGTAGAGGTCCCAGCCGAGGCCGTTGATGGCGCTGGCCATCTTGTCCAGCCAGGCGAAGCTGTTGGTGAAGCCGCGGACGTCGTAGCAGGACTTCTCGAGCCGGTCTTCTGCATCGGGCACCGAAAGGCGGCCGTCCTCGCCCTGGCGCAACAGGAAGATCTCGCACTCGATGCCCAGGTTCAGCCCGAAGCCCAGTGCGCGCGCCTCGGCCAACTGGTTCTGCAGTGCCACGCGCGTGCTCAGCGGGTAGGGCTTGCCCTGGAAGTGGTTGTCGGCCGGGATCCACAGGATCTTGGGCTCCCAGGGCAACTGGATGGCCCGGCTGAAGTCGGGCACCGAGGTCAGTTCGTCGTCGTTGGGCGCCTGGCCGAGCCCGTCGACGGCATAGCCCGTGTAGCGCTCGGAGCCGCGGGCCATCTGGGTCAGGTGGTGCACCGGCACGACCTTGCCCTTGGGCACGCCGTGGATGTCGACGTACGCGCCAATGCAGTACTTGACGCCCTTGGCTTCGTACTCGGCTTGCAGTGGGTTGGATTCGGTGTGTGGATTCACGGGGGGCTCGAAGTAGGGCGGGGGTCTTTGCTCGAGATTCATTCGACGTCGTCATTGACGTCCGTGAGCCTGAGCATCGGTTGATGACTCAGGCCGGGCTCGTCTTCCGGGTCGTCGGACGGCGATGGCGCGGGGTGGATCAGGGCCTCGAGCCGCGCCCGCGTGGCGCGGAACTCGGGCCCCGAGAACTGCGACACGTCGCGCGGACGGGGCACCGGGACCTCGATCAACTCGATCACCTCGCCGGGGTGCGGCTTCAGCACCAGGATCCGGTCGGCCAGGTAGATCGCTTCATCCAGGTCGTGGGTGATGAACAGGATCGTGAGATCGATGTTGCGCCAGAGGTCGAGCAGGTGCTTCTGCATCTTCGACCGGGTCTGTGCATCCAGCGCGCCGAAGGGCTCATCCATCAGCATGATGCGGGGTTCGTTGACCAGCGCGCGTGCGATGGCCACGCGCTGTCGCATGCCACCGGACAGCTGGTGCGGATAGGCGTCGGCAAAGTTGCTCAGGCCCACCAGATCCAGCCACTGCCGGGCCTTGCTCTCGGCCGCGCTGTTGGAAGCGCCGTTGATCTTCGGGCCGAACATCACGTTGTGCTTGACCGTCAGCCAGGGGAAGAGCGAATAGCCCTGGAACACCATGCCGCGATCCCGGCCCGGGCCGGACACCGGATGGCCGTCCATCAGGACCTCGCCGATGCTTTGGCGCTCGAGCCCCGCCAGGATGCGGATCAGCGTCGATTTGCCGCAGCCTGAAGGCCCGATGACGCAGACGAACTCGCGCCGGTGCACCTGGAAACCGATGTCGCGCAGCGCCTCGGTCGGCCCCGAGGCGGTCTGGAATTGCTTGCCGAGCCCGCGCACCTCGAGGATGACGTCGCGCTGGTACAGGCGCCTGAATCGCTCGGCCACCGCCGGGCTCTGTTGCCGGTAGGCGGGCTGCGCAAGGATCTGTCGCTCCATCGCCGCGCCTCAGGTCCGATCCTGGGTGCGATCCCAGGGAAAAAGCCGGCGGCCCAGCCGGGCGAGCAGCAGGTCGCTGCCGAAGCCGATCAGGCCGATGATGATGATGGCGGCGTAGACGTTCTCGAAGTGCTGGTATCGGGCCTGCTGCGTGATGAAGAAGGTGATGCCCGAACTGGTGCCGATCAATTCGGCGACGATCAGGTAGGTCCAGGCCCAGCCCAGCAGGATGCGCTGGTCGCGATACAGGTCCGGCAGGATGCCGGGGATCACCACGCGCGCGATCAGCAGCCGGCCCCTGGCGCCCATCGTGCGGGCGGCCTCGACCAGCGTGGGTTCGAGCTTGCGCGCCGTGTTGGCGATGATCAGCACTTGCTGGAAGAAGGTGCCGATCACGATGATCGCGATCTTCGGACCGTCGTAGATGCCCAGCACCGCCACCGCCAGTGCGCCGAACGCGGGCGCCGGCAGGTAGCGGAAGAACTCGACGAAGGGTTCGGAAAGCCGGCCTGCCAACGGGTAGCTTCCGGCCAGGATGCCCAGCGGCACGCCGATCAGGGACGAGATCGTGAAGCCCCAGAAGATGATCCGGATGCTGTGCCACAGGCTTTCGTGAAGCCAGGGTGCATCACGTTGCTCGGGCGCCGTGACGAAGGCGGTGTACAGCGCCTGGGCGACCCAGTGTGGCGCCGGCAGGTAGATGGGGTTGGCAGGCTCGCCCGCCGGCCTGGGCCGGTGCTGTTCGGTCATTGCCGCGGTTTGCTGCGCGAAGTCGTCGCGGTCCACCAGCATGCCGACCTGGTAGTAGTCCACGCCGCCAGGCTCGGCAACGCGCACCATCGGGTGCCAGATGAACGGCAGGTAGCTCACCAGGCACCACACGGCGATCGGGATGACGAACGAGCCGATGGCCAGCAGCGAGCGCTGCCGGGCGCGGACAGCCCCCCGCCATGTGACCGGCGTCCGCGCGGCAGCGTCCATGGTCATCGGCGGGAAGGCCTCCACGGCCACCTTACTTCTCGTTGGTCAGCGACGGGTCGATGTAGGCATCGACCTTCTGGCTGATCGGGTACACCTTGTTGTACCAGTTGAAAGTGTTGGCGATCTCGGTCGAACCGTAGAGCGACTTGTAGTCGTTGCCCTTCAGGTAGACCTTGCGGCCCTCGTCGAGCGTCAGCAGTTGCGTGCCCTTGAGCAGGGGCAGGTACTCGGCCGCGCTCACACCCGAACGTGCCGCCATGATCTTGACCGCGTCGGGTTGGGTCTTCGGGTCGTTGATGTAGGCCACCACCTTGTCCCACAGCTTGACCACCTTCAACCACTCCGCGCGGCGCGACTTCACGCTGGCGGGGTTGACCGCGAGCACGTCGTAGATCAGGCCCGGCTCGTCGGCCGAGGTGATGATCGGCTTGGCGCCCGGCGAAGCCTTCATCGCCTGGCCCGAGATCGGCTGCCAGGCGCCGATGGCAGCGATGTCCTTGGAGGCCAGCACCTGCGGCATCTCGTTGGTCTTGGCGTTGACGATGTCGATGTCGCCGGCTTTCATGCCGGCCTTCTTCATCGCGTTGCGCAGCAGCAGGTGCTCGACCAGGCCGACCTCGACGGCGACCTTCTTGCCCTTCAGGTCCGTGACCGAATGGATGCCCGGCTTGGCGACGATCATGTCGTTGCCGTTCGAGTAGTCGGTGATCAGGATCATCGAGCTCTTCGCGCCGCCGGCACCCGTGACCAGGGCGTCGCCGTTGGTCATCAGCACCGCGTCGATCTTGCCCGCTGCATAGGCATCCATCGACGCCGAATAGTCGAACCACTCGAACTTCACGTCGACGCCGGCATCCTTGAACCAGTTCTTCTCGATGGCCACCTGCCAGGCTACCCAGCCCGGCCAGTCGCTGTAGCCGATCTTCAGCGGCTCGGCGGCCCGTGCGGTGAGGCTGCCGCCCAGCGCCGCCAGGGACAACAGCGCCCCGGACAGCAGCCGGCGGGTGGTGTTGCGGGGCTCACTCCGATTCATGAAGGCACTCCTTTGTTCGCGAAAATATTACGAAGATGATCACCAGTAATACCCAGCGCAGTTAGCAGATCGCATGCCAGCGATTTGGGTCGAGAGTGGCCGCGGTTCGTGCGAGGGCAGGACGCCGAAGCGGGGGTAGCCACGGCTGATGCGCACGTTCGGAGTGCGCCATGCACCGCAGCCCGCCATCTGGGGTGCTTCAGAGGTAGGGCGGCCGGCAGCTGTCTCGCGGCAGCGCGGCTGCGCAGACTCGCGTTGAGCGATCAACGTAAGGGCTGTGCGATGTCACTGAGCGTGGGGGTGATGCAGGGTGCCTGGCCGCAAGCGGCGGGGTTGCTGGCGGCGATGGAAGCCACCGATGAGCCCGCTGTGCCCGAAGCGGCCCAGGCCCAGGCCCAGCCCACGCTGGCGGACCTCTACATGGCCGACCCCCTGATGGCCGAACTGATGGCGACCCTGGGCGGTGATGCGCCGCCGGCCACCTCGGGCCTGGCACGGGCGCAGGTGCAGAACCTGGGCCAGGACCGGTTCGATCGGCTGTGCCGGCTGAGCAACGCGCTGCACGCCGTGCGCGACCAGTATGCTGCCGCGCTCGGCCAGGCCGCGCTGCGTGGCGAGGGCCCGGGGTGGGTCGATCACGTCGTGCCGATCTATCCGCCTGACGAGCACCAGGCCTATGCCGAGCCGATCGGCAGCAGCATCGAGCGGCGCTTCGAGCCCGATGCCTTCACGGCCTGGTACACGCGGCAGGATGGCCTGACCAACCGGGCCTTCGCCGAACTCTTCGGCCAGAGCCACACCGACACCGAACTCGATCAGTGGGGCCTGCGCGTCATCCGCGAGATCACTTTCGACAACCCGAATTGGAGCCTGGGCAGCGTGGGCGGTCCTCTGATGCACGGAGCCTTGACCGCCATCGATCCCGACACGCCCCCTGAGTTGAACGACGCCGGGGCGGTGGGTTTCGACCTGGAGGTGGGCTGGGCCACGGCCGCGGGCAATGTGCACCGCGATGCCGACTGGCTGGACAGCGCGGCGCAATTGGCGATGGTGGGAACCGTGGCGTGGCTGAGCGCAGGCACCCTGGGGCCGTCCGCCGCGGCGGCGATGGGGCTTTCCACGGCCACTGCGGCCGGAGCGGCCGTCGCGGCGGCTGCGGTGGGTGGCGCCACCTCGTTGGCTGGCGGGCTCACCAGCGGCAATCTCAGCGTCAAGGGCGTGTTGCAAGGCGCGCTCAGCGGGGCGCTGACCGCAGGGCTCGGCCAGGCACTGGCCCCCGGCCTGGCGAGCCTGGGTGACGCGGGCACGGTGGCCGCGCGCGGCACCGTGCAGGGGGCCGTGCAGGCGCTGATGGGGGGCAGCTTCCGCGACGGAGCCGTGGCCGGCCTGGCCAGCGGGTTGGCCGAAGTGGCCGTGGGCCACGTCGAGGCGGGCATTGCGCAGGCCGTGGGCAACGGCACGATGGGGGCCGACGACGTGTTTCAGGCACGCATGGCAGCTCGGCTGATGGGCTCGGCCATCCGCGCGCTGGCCTGGCCCGATCCAGCCGGCCAGGCGTTTGCGCAAGGGGTGCTGCAGGACCTTCTGGGTCAGATGATGGGCCCGCCCGGCGGCGACCCGTTGCCAAAGCAGGCCTCCACGATGCAGGCGCCGGACAGTGCCCTTGGGCGGGCCCAGGAAGAGCGGCTGCAGTCCGGCATCACGATCACTGATTTCGGGGATCCGACGGCGGTGGCCGGTGATGTGACGGCCGCTGCCGGTGCCAGCTTGCGCTTGCAGGGCGATTCCCTGACCTTCCGGATCAGTGGCCGGACGGCCTACCTGGGAGCCGAGCCACTGCCGCGGCCTGAGGACGCAGCAGCGGGGTTCCGCCGCGAGCAGGCCGCGCTGAACCAGGTGCTGGAGGCAGCCGCGCAGGCGCAGGTGGTGGGCCTGGACGGAGCGACAGGCGATCCGGCCGCAGGCCAGGCCCTGGTCGCGCCTGAACTGCCGCTGGGTGGCAGCGGCACGATCCGGGCACTGGGGGGTGCCGACGCGTTCTTCACGCTGAACCCGGCCGGCCGGCTGCTGCAGGGCTTGGGCCAGGGCACGGCCGACCTTATGCTGGCGCCCATCGGTATGGGACGGGAGGTCTGGCTGACTGCCTCCGACGCCGTGGGGCAGGTGGGCGTCGGGGCAAGGAACCTTCTGACGGGTAGCGACGGGTACTACCGGCCGCAAAGCGCGCTGGGCCGCACGGTGGAGGCCGAGGGATTGCTGGGCGCCGTCGGGCTGGGCGTGACCGGCGCGGTGCGCGGACTGCTGGCACCGGTGGACGCGTTGTACCGGCAAGACATCGAGGCACTGGGGCGGAGCCTGCCCGGGGCCGCGCTGGCCGCCGCGCCGCTGGGCTGGGGGACACGGGTCTCGGCGGCGCAGGGGTTGACGGTTGAAGAGGCGGCGATTGTCGAGAGGGGCAATCCGGCGAGGTTTCGGATCATCGACGTCGTGACGGAGGCTGCGCAGCCGGCCGTTGAGGCGATCCTTCAGCTTGATCCGGACGCTGTGGTTGGGTTTCGGGGGAGTTTGGCGAGTGGGCTAAAGAACCCCACCAAACTTGGATGGGATATGGAGAGGCTTGCTTACGACGACCCAGTCGGCATGATAAGAGACGGAAGGACTGGAAGCTACGTGCCTTACACAGGTCGTCAGGGTTACGATCTCGATCTATTCACGGTCAGCGATAGCTTGGCTGCGGTATTCGGCGCTAGGCGTACATTCCGGGATCTCGCTATAAAATTCGAAAATCTTAGACCGCTCATTCAGCAAATGGATGATGAGTTAAGGGCCTCATCCCTGCTGAATAAATACAAACCAGGGAAACTAGAGATTCGGGTTTGGACAATGGAGGAAATGATCAGAAAGGTGAATAAGGGTGAGGGGCCGCATTTCTTTAAAATCGACGGTGGATCATGAAAGATGAAATTAGTGTTTTCCTTGCGGCGCAAGTCGAGATTGCGCCGGTTCAAAGCTTCGATGAGTGTGCGAAGTTATTGAATGCTGTCTTGAACGGCTTCGATTTGCGGGTCGACAACGACTGCAGGTTCGATGAGTACCCAGCCTTTATTGCGGATGCTCTCGGAGTGGAGCTGGTACTGTTTGGCATTCCGCTCACTGATGAAATTGAAGCTCATGATAGGTCCGAGCACTATGTTTTAAGACTCAGCAGCCACGTCAAGCTCCCCGTCTTGAATTGGCGGGCCGTTGCAGTTGGCACGTTTCTGACTCAAATACTACCTCTTAACGCTTTGTCGCCTGCGCATCGCGTGGATTTATCTGGCGAGTTGGCGGATTACTTGATGCGATGCGGATTTAAAGGTTGCATTGCAGCCATTCAAGCTTGAACCGGCCAAAGCCTGATAAGGTCCGTTACCAGACAATCCTAGCAAATAGTTCACTGAACTAGACCATCACCTCC